>JAEULW010000218.1 GCA_016793505.1 Methylobacteriaceae bacterium
CGTCGCGCCGGCGGTCCTGCAGAGCGCGGCGGCGGCGGCGGTCGGCTTCGGCCTCGTGACTCTCGGCTGGCGGCGGGCGCGGTTGCGCGCGACGCCCGGCGGGTTAGAGTCGTCCCACGCCGGATCATGAGCGCGCCCCAAGGCGCGACCCCGACGCCGAGGGAGGACAGAATGCTCAGACGCCATTTCCTGCGGGCCGCCGCGGGCCTCGCTGCGGGCGCCGCGCTCGCCGCGCCGATCGCCGCGCAGGCGCAGGAGCCGTTCAAGATCGGCCTGATCCTGCCGATGACCGGCCAATCCAGCTCGACCGGCCGGCAGATCGAGGCGGCGGTCAAGCTCTACATGGCGCAGAAGGGCGATGTCGTCGCCGGGCGCAAGATCGAGGTGATCGTCAAGGACGACACCGGCTCGGCCGACATCACCAAGCGCTTGGCGCAGGAGCTCGTCGTCAACGACAAGGCGAACGTCATCGCCGGATTCGGCCTGACGCCGCTGGCGCTGGCCGCCGCGCCGATCGCGACGCAAGCCAAGACGCCGATGATCGTCATGGCGGCCGGCACCGCGATCATCACCGAGGCCTCGCCGTTCATCGCGCGCACTAGCTTCACCCTGCCGCAATTCACCGCGCCGATGGCGGAGTGGGCGGCGCGCAACGGAATCAAGAAGGTCGTCACGCTCGTCTCCGACTATGCGCCCGGCCTCGACTCGGCGAAGACCTTCAAGGAGGTGTTCACCGCCGCCGGCGGCCAGGTGCTGGACGAGTTGCGCACGCCGCTGCGCAGCCCCGACTTCTCGCCCTTCCTGCAGAAGGCGCGCGATCTCAAGCCGGACGCGCTGTTCCTGTTCGTGCCGTCCGGCCAGGGCGCGCAACTGATCAAGCAGACAGCCGAGCGCGAGTTCGACAAGGCCGGCATCAAGATCATCGCCACCGGCGACGTCACCGACGACGACCAGCTCAACGACATGGGCGACGTCGTGCTCGGCATGGTCAATTCGCACCACTATTCGGCGGCGCACGATTCGCCGGAAAACAAGGCCTATGTCGCCGCGTTCAAGGCGGCGAACAAGTTCCGGCCGAACTTCATGTCGGTCGGCGGCTATGACGGCATGCATCTGATCTACGAGGCGCTGAAGAAGACCGGGGGCAAAGGCGACGGCGCTGCGCTGGTCGAGGCGATGAAGGGCATGGCCTGGACGAGCCCGCGCGGGCCGATCTCGATCGATCCGCGCACGCGCGACATCATCCAGAACGTCTATATCCGCCGCGTCGCGCGCGGGGCGGACGGCGAACTCTACAACATGGAGTTCGAGACGGTTCCAAACGTCAAGGACCCGGTCAAGGAAGCCAAGAAGTAAGCCGGACTGGCGAATGGGGCGAGGCCGCCGCATTCGCCAATCGCCTTTCGCCGCCCACCAATCGCCCCGGGACGCCCATGCAACGCACAACCCCTCCCGTTCGCGCCGCTCATGTCGGCTCGCTCCTGCGCTCGGCGCGACTGAAGGAGGCGCGCGCCCGGCGCGAGCGCGGCGAGATCGACGCGGCAGCGCTGCGGCAGATCGAGGACGAGGAAATCCGCGCGCTGGTCAAGCGGCAGGAGGAGATCGGTCTGTCGTCGATCACCGACGGCGAATATCGGCGCGCCTGGTGGCATTTCGATTTTCTCGGCGCGCTCGGCGGCGTGCAACTCGTCGATGTCGAGCAGGGCATCCAGTTCGCCGGCGTGCAGACGAAGGCGCAGGCGCCGCGCGTCGTCTCGAAGATCCGTTATGACGGCCATCCCTTCGTCGACCACTTCAAATTCCTGAAGGCGACGACGTCGCGGACGGCGAAGATGACCATCCCTTCGCCCTCGATGCTGCACTATCGCGGCGGGCGCAAGATGATCAACATGGGCGTCTACCCGACCATGGAGGGCTTCTACGAAGACCTCGGCCGGGCCTATGCCAGCGCGGTGCGCGATTTCGCCGACGCCGGCTGCCGCTATCTGCAGCTCGACGACGTGAGCTTCGCCTATCTGTGCGATCCCGAGCAACGCAAGATGCTGAGCGAGCGCGGCGACGATCCGGTGGCGCAGCCCTCGATCTACGCCGGCATGATCAACGCCGCGATCGCCGGCCGGCCGAAGGACATGACCATCTCGATGCATCTGTGCCGCGGCAATTTCCGCTCGACCTTCGTCGCTTCGGGCGGCTACGAGCCGATCGCGGACCTGCTGTTCAATCAGGTCAATGTCGACGCCTATTTCATGGAGTGGGACACGGACCGGGCCGGCGGCTTCGAGCCGCTGCGGTTCCTTCCCAAAGGCAAGACCGTCGTGCTCGGCCTCGTCACCTCGAAGACGGGCACGCTCGAGAAGAAGGACGACATCAGGCGGCGGATCGAGGAAGCCGCGAAATTCGCGCCGCTCGACCAGCTCTGCCTGTCGCCGCAATGCGGCTTCGCCTCGACCGAGGAAGGCAACGTCCTCGCCGAGGACGAGCAGTGGGCGAAGCTGTCGATGATCGTGCAGATCTCGCGCGAAATCTGGGGCTGACCGGCGACTTTCACGCGGCCGGCGCGCGCGGATCGATCGGCCGCAGCGTTCCGAGCGCCAGAATGTCTTCGAGGCATTTCGCCCCGGCGAGCGCGCGCGCGTCGCAATTGGCCGGCGCGACGACCTGCAGGCCGACCGGCAGACCATCGCTTGTGAAGCCGGCGGGCACGGAGACCGAGGCGCCGCAGATCAGCGTGATCGCGTAGACGATGCCGAGCCACTCGACGTAATTGTCGAAGACGTGGCCGGCGCATTGCTTGACGTAGCGCTCCTCCACCGGGAAGGGCGGGACGATCGTGGTCGGGCACAGCAACAGATCATAGGTCTCGAAAAAGGCCAGCGCGCGCGTCGTCATCGCGGCGCGCTGATGCTCGGCCTCGACGATCTCGTCGGGCGTCAGGGCGAGGCCCTTCTCGATGTTCCAGATCACTTCCGGCTTCAGCTTGTCGCGATGGCTGCGCAGCAGGCCCGAAAGGCTCGTCGCGAACGAGAGCGCGCGCAGCGTCTGGAAGCAGTCGTGCGCCTCCGACAGATCGGGATGGGCCTCCTCGACGACGACGCCGGCCTCGGCGAGGCGATGGGCGGCGCGGCGCGTGATCTCGACGACGCGCGGATCGACCGGCGTGACGCCGAGATCGGGCGAGAAGGCGACGCGCTTCGGCCGCCAGCCGGCGCGCGTCGCGGCGAGGAAGCTGGTCTGCGGCCGCGGCTTCGACAGCGGGTCGCCCGGCTCCTCGCCGGCCATCGCGTCGAGCAGCAGGGCGCAATCCTCGACGGTGCGGGCCATCGGGCCCTGCACGCCGAGCGTGGCGTCGACTTTCAGCGCGCAACTATGGGCGACGCGGCCGGCCGTCGGCCGCATGCCGACGACGCCGCAGAAACTCGCGGGGTTGCGCAGCGAGCCGCCCATGTCCGAGCCGTGCGCCAGCCAGGCCATGCCGGTGGCGAGCGCCACCGCCGCCCCTCCGGAGGAGCCGGCCGCCGACAGCGCCGTGTTCCATGGATTGCGCGTCGCGCCGAACACCTCGGTGAAGGTGTTGGCGCCGGCGCCGAATTCCGGCGTGTTCGACTTGGCGGAGATGATCGCGCCTTCGCGCTCGAGATGCTCGACGAGAATGTCGGATTTTTCCGGCACGACGTCGGCGAAGATCGGCGAGCCCTGCGTCGATCGCATGCCCGCGACGTTGGTCAGGTCCTTGATCGGCACGGGCATGCCGGCGAGCAGGCCGCGCTCGTTCGCCGGGCGCGCCATCAGGGCGCGCGCGGCCGCCCGCGCCTTGCCGAAATCGACGGTCGGCAGCGCGTTCACCGCGCCGTCGACGACGCCGACGCGATGTTCGAGCGCATCGAGGAGATCGAGCGGCGAGACGTCGCCCTTGTTCAAGAGGCGGACGATCTCGACGGCGCTCATGGCGATCAGGTCGGCATGCGACACGGGCAATCCTTTCGCGTTCGACAGGTCGGGCGCAGGTTCAGCGTCCTGCGAGAGCGGCGCATTCGGCATGGCGGAAACAGCCGACGAGATGATCGTTGACGAGACCCATCGCCTGCATCGCGGCGTAGACGATGGTCGGGCCGACGAAGTTGAAGCCCTTCGCCTTCAGGTCCTTCGACAGGGCGCGCGAGACCGGCGTCTCGGCCGGCACGTCCTGCATCGTGCGGAAGGCGTTCTGCACCGGCCGGCCGTCGACGAAGTCCCAGAGATAGGCGGAAAAGCCCTGCTTCTCCTCGATCGCGAGCCAGGCGCGCGCCGACGTGACCGTCGATTCGATCTTGGCGCGATTGCGGACGATGCCGGCGTCGGCCATCAGCGCGGCGATCTTGCGGGCGTCGTAGCGGGCGATCCGCTCCGGCGCGAAGCCGTCGAAGGCGCGGCGGAAGGCCTCGCGCTTGCGCAGGATGGTGATCCAGGACAGGCCGGCCTGAAAGCCGTCGAGGATGAGCTTCTCGAACAGGGCGCGGGACCCGCGCTCGGGCACGCCCCATTCCGTATCGTGATAGGCGACATAGAGCGGATCGACGCCCGGCCAGGGGCAGCGGGCGCGGCCGTCGGCGTGGAGGACCGGACCCCGGGGAGGCGGCGCGGCGGATTTGCTGCTAGGCTGCGGCGTCATGCCGACAGACTAGCAGGCGGACGGCGGAATGTTCGAGTTTCTGAAGCGCTTGTTCAGCCGGGAGGGCGCCGCGACGCCGAAGGCGCCGGAGCGCGCGCCGCCGCCGCGGCCGGCCGCGACGGCGCCCGCGCCGGCCTCGGGCCAGCGCCTGTCCGACGCCGACCGCGGCGAGATCGTCCAGCAGATCCGCCTGCTGGCGGCGGCCGGTTTCGACACGCGCGAGGAGATCCGCGAGGCGGCGGAATATTTCGTCGCCTCGCCGGCCGAACTGCCCGCCCCGGATCGCGCCTGGATCGCCGAAGAGGTGGGACGCGCCGTCGCCGACAAGCGGGTGATGGAGTCCGGCTGGCCGGCCGCCACCGATTTCGACCGGCTCGACGCGGTGTTCGACACGCTCAACGACCGTGGCGTGATCGCCCTGCACCGGGCCGGCACGACTCAACACGAGGGTCAGGAGGAGATCGCCGAGGCCTGGCGGGCGCGCAGCGATCCGGGCCGGGTCGTCGGCTATGTCTTCTATCACGGGCAGGATGTGGAGCGCGTCATCGAGACGGGCGAGCTGTGGCTGTCCTATGGCGCGGTCGAGGGGTCGCCCGAGACGCCGCAGGGCGTGGCGGCGATCGTCGTGGCGGCGCTGGCGCGGGTCGGCTTCAACGTCGCCGCGCCGCCGAATGTCGACACCCGCATCTGCATCAAGGGGCTGGCCTGGCGCAAACGCAGCCCGTTCTGAACCGGCTCAGAGCTGCGGCTCGACCTGCACGCCTCCCGCCATGATCGACCGACCGGCCGCCTTGGCCTCGGCGGCCTTGTCGAGGCGCAGCATGGCGAGGCCTCGGCCCGCGATCGACGAGCCCATGACGCCGATCGCCGTCTCGCCGGCGCGCAGCTCGACGCCGACCTCGGGGCGCGCGCCCGCAAACGTCACCGGCGTGACGCGTTTGCGGGCGAGGCCGCGATGCTCGACGCGCGAGACCACTTCCTGGCCGACATAGCAACCCTTGCGGAAGTCGATCCCGGCGAAGCGATCCATGTCGGCCTCGTGGGGAAAGGCGTCGCCATACGCAAAATCGACGCCGCCGCGCGGCGCGCCGAGGCCGATGCGATGGGCGTCGTAGGCCTCGGGCGAGGCGGCGCCCAGCGCGGCGACGACGCCCGGCGCCTCGCTCTCGACGCAGAAGATGCGCCAGCCGAGATCGGGATGGCGCGGATCGCGATAGATGTCGCCGACGACCGCGGGCCGCTCCGGCAGGCCCCAGGCGGCGACGACGGCGATCGACTCCGACATGTCCTCGATCGCCACTTTGGCGCGCAGACGGTATTTCGACAGACGGGCGATGAAGTCGCCGACGAGCGGGCGCGGCAGATCGACGAAGAAGCCGCCGCCGAGATCGTCGCGCGCCGGCGAGAGCAGGAAATCGACGACGATCTTGCCCTGCGGCGTCAGCAGCGCGGCGTAGCGGCCTTCCGATTCCGGCAGCTTTTCGACGTCGTTGGTGATCAGCCCCTGCAGGAAGCCGCGCGAGTCGACGCCGGCGACCTTCACCACGCCCCGATCCGTCAAAGCCGCCGCCGGCATCCTTGCCTCCCTGTCGCGCGCCGCAGGCCTGCCGGACCCGCGCGGACCGGCAAGCGCTCATGCTATAGCACGGCGCGACGAGGAGGCAGGCATGGCGCAGACCTACGATCTCATCCTGGCGGGCGGCGAGGTCGTCAATCAGGACGGCGCGGGGGCGCGCGACATCGGCGTGACGGCCGGGCGGATCGCGGCGATCGGCGATCTGTCGCAGGCCTCGGCCGGCGAGCGGATCGACTGCCGCGGCCTCACCGTGCTGCCGGGCGTGATCGACACGCAGGTGCATTTCCGCGAGCCCGGCGCGACGCACAAGGAGGATCTGGAGACGGGCTCGCGCGCCGCGGTGATGGGCGGGGTGACCTGCGTGTTCGAGATGCCGAACACCAATCCGCTGACGACGAGCGCCGCGGCGCTCGCCGACAAGGTGAAGCGCGGCACGCACCGCATGCATTGCGACTTCGCCTTCTGGGTCGGCGGCACGCATGACAATGTGCGCGACATTCCCGAACTCGAGCGCCTGCCCGGCGCGGCCGGGATCAAAGTCTTCATGGGATCC
Organism: Methylobacteriaceae bacterium; assembly: GCA_016793505.1. Lineage (GTDB taxonomy): Bacteria > Pseudomonadota > Alphaproteobacteria > Rhizobiales > Beijerinckiaceae. The sequence goes on from JAEULW010000218.1 coordinate 6,778, forward strand.
TCGACCGGCTCGCTGCTGGTCGCCGACGATGACGGCGTCGCCGCCATTCTCGGCGCGACGCGGCGGCGGGCGGCCTTCCACAGCGAGGACGAGACGCGGCTCGAGGCGCGCAAGCATCTGCGGGTCGAGGGCGACCCGGCCTCGCATCCGGTCTGGCGCGACGAGATGACCGCGCTGCGCTGCACCGAGCGGCTGATCCGCATCGCCCGGGCGCAGCGCGCCGCGATCCATGTGCTGCACATCTCGACCGAGGAAGAACTCGCCCTGCTCGCCGGGGCCAAGGACGTCGCGTCGGCGGAGGTGACGCCGCATCATCTGACGCTGACCGCCGACGACTATGCGCGGCTCGGAACGAAGCTGCAGATGAACCCGCCGGTGCGCGCGGCGCGCCATCGCGCAGCGCTGTGGCGCGGGCTCGCCGAGGGCGTGCTCGACATTCTGGGCTCCGACCATGCGCCGCACACGCTGGAGGAGAAGGCCAAGCCCTATCCCGCCTCGCCCTCGGGCATGACCGGCGTGCAGACGCTCGTGCCGGTGATGCTCGATCACGTCGCCGCCGGACGGCTCAGCCTCACGCGCTTCGTCGACATGACCAGCGCCGGGTCGGCGCGGTTGTTCGGCCTCGCCCGCAAGGGGCGTATCGCGGTGGGCTACGACGGCGACTTCACGATCGTCGATCTGAAGCGGCGCGAGACGATCCGCGACGCCTGGATCGCCTCGCGGTCGCAGTGGACGCCGCATGACGGGCCCGAGGTGACCGGCTGGCCGGTCGGAACCATCGTGCGCGGGGCGCGCGTGATGTGGCAGGGCGACCTCGTGACGCCGGCGAGCGGCGAGCCGGCGCGATTCGTCCAGGCGCTCTAGAGCCTCAACAGGAGTCGCGCCGCCGCGGCGAGCGCCGCGACCGCGAGAACGCCCGCCGCCCAGAGCGCGACGAACCAGCCGAGCTGTCTGGCGCGGCTCAATAGCCGACGTCCCGCGCGGTGACCTTGCCGCGGAAGGTCCAGTAGGAATGGGCGGTGTAGCCGAGCACCAGCGGCAACAGCAGCAGGGCGCCGACAAGCAGGAACGACAGGCTCGCGCGCGGCGCGGCGGCTTCGGCGATGGTCAGGCCGGGCGGCACGATGTGCGGGTAGAAACTGACGCCGAGCCCGGCGAAGCAGAGCGCGAACAGCGCCTGCGCCGCCAGGAACGGCGTCGTCTCGGCCGCCCGCGCGAGGGCGCGCAGGAGAACGAGACCGCACAGGGCGACGAGCGCCGGCACGATCATCACGAAATAGACCTGCGGGCGCCCGAACCAGCGATCAAAATAGGTGGGATGCAGCCATGGCGTCAGCAGGCTGACGGCGGCGATGGCGAACAGCGTGCCTACCGCCGCGGCCTTTGCGAGCGCGCGCATCCGCGCCTGCAGGGCGCCGGACGTCTTCATCACCAGCCAGGTCGCGCCGAGCAGCGCATAGGCGACGAGCAAGGCCAGCGCCGTGATGACGACGAAGGCGGACAGCCAGTCGAACGGCCCGCCGACAAAGGCGCGATTCTCGACGCGCAGGCCCTGCACCAGCGCGCCGAGCACGACGCCTTGCGCCAGCGTCGCGACGATCGAGCCTGCTGCGAAACCGGCGTCCCAGGCGCCGCGCGCCCGCGGCGAGCGGACGCGGAACTTGAAGGCGACGCCGCGAAAGATCAGCGCCAGCACCATCACGACGATCGGTCCGTAGAGCGCCGGCATGACGATCGCGTAGGCGAGCGGGAAGGCGGCGAGCAGGCCGCCGCCGCCGAGCACGAGCCAGGTCTGGTTGCCGTCCCAGACCGGCGCGATCGAGGCCATCATCGCATCGCGCTCCTCGTCCTCGCGGGTCATCGCGAAAAGGATTCCGACGCCAAGATCGAACCCGTCGAGCATGACATAGGCAAAGACGGCGAAGGCGATCAGCGCCGCCCAGACGAAGGCCAGATCGAGCGCGGCGAAACTCATGGGACCGCCTCCGCGCCGCGGGCATGAGCGGCGCGGCGCGTCGCCTCGCGCGGCTCAGGCAGACCGCCTTCCGGCGGCGTGGCCATCAGCGCCAGCGCATAGAGTGTTCCGGCGCCGAAGACGAGCAGATATACGAGCACGAACGCGGTGAGCGAAGCCGAGAGCGGGCCCGCTCCGATGGGCGAGGCCGCCTCGGCGGTTCGCATCAGGCCGTAGACGATCCAGGGCTGGCGTCCGGTCTCGGTGACGAACCAGCCGGCAAGCAGCGCGGCGAAGCCCGAGGGGCCCATCGCCAGGGTCGCGCGATGCAGCCAGCGCGCCTCGTGGAGGCGGCCGCGCCAGCGCGCCAGCAGGCTCCACAGGCCGACCGCGATCATCAGCATGCCGATCGCCAGCATGATCCGGAACGCGAAGAAGGGAATGCGCGGATCCGGCCGTTCGTCTTTCGGCCAGTGTTTCAGGCCGAGGATCTCGGCGTCGAGCGAATGGCCGAGCACGAGGCTGCCTGCGCCTGGAATCTGCAATGCGTACCGCGTCGTTTCGGCGTCAGGGTCGGGCAGACCGAAAATGATGAAGGGGGCGCGACGCTGCGTTTCGAAATGCCCTTCCATGGCGGCGATCTTGGCGGGCTGATGCTGCAGCGTGTTGAGGCCGTGCAGATCGCCGACGACGAGCTGCGCCGGCGCGACGATCGCCGCCATCCACATCGCCATCGAGAACATCGTGCGCGCAGCCTGTCCGCCGCCGCGCAGGAGATGCCAGGCGCCGGTCGCCCCGACGACGAAAGCCGTCGTCAGATAGCAGGCGAGCACCATGTGCGCGAAGCGATAGGGGAAGGACGGATTGAAGACGATCTTCCACCAGTCCTCCGGCAGGAAACGGCCGTCGGCCGCGACGACATGGCCGGCGGGCGTCTGCATCCAGCTGTTGGCCGACAATATCCAGAAGGCGGACATCAACGTGCCGAGCGCCACCAGCGCCGTCGAGGCGAAATGCAGGCGTTCGCCGACGCGCTCGCGGCCGAACAGCATGACGCCGAGGAAGCCGGATTCGAGAAAGAAGGCGGACAGGACTTCATACCCGAGCAAGGGACCGAGAACCGGTCCGGCGCGGTCGGAAAAGACGCTCCAGTTCGCGCCGATCTGATAACTCATGACGACGCCCGACACGACGCCCATGCCGAAGACCAGCGCGAAGATCGTTTTCCAGTAGTCGAACAGCGTCAGATAGACCGGCTCGCGCCGCCACAGCCACAGGCCCTGGAGCACGGCGAGGTAACTCGCCAGTCCGATCGACACGGACGGAAAGATGATGTGCGCGGAAATCGTGAAGGCGAACTGCACGCGCGCCAGCATCAGCGCGTCCGCATCCATCGACTCTTCCTCCTCGCGAAAGCCCCAGAGAAAGAGTCCGGCGTGGCGAGATGATGGCGCCTCAGCCGACCTGGCCGCGATGGCGCAGGAAAGCGTCGGCCAGCACACAGGCCATCATCGCCTCGCCGACCGGCACGGCGCGGATGCCGACGCAGGGATCGTGCCGGCCCTTGGTGAGAATCTCCGTCTCGCGGCCGTGTTTGTCGATGGTGCGGCGCGGCGTGAGGATCGACGAGGTCGGCTTCACCGCGAAGCGCACGACGATCGGCTGGCCGGTCGAAATGCCGCCGAGCACGCCGCCGGCATGGTTGGACAGGAACAGCGGCCGGCCGTCATTGCCCATGCGCATCTCGTCGGCGTTCTCTTCGCCGGTCAGCTGCGCCGCAGCGAAGCCGTCGCCGATCTCGACCGCCTTGACCGCGTTGATCGACATCATCGCGGCGGCGAGTTCGGCGTCGAGCTTGCCATAGACGGGCGCGCCCCAGCCCGGGGCCGCGCCTTCCGCGACGATCTCGACGACGGCGCCGATCGAGGAGCCTGATTTGCGCACGCCGTCGAGATAGGTCTCCCATTGCTTCGCCGCGACCGGATCGGGGCAGAAGAACGGATTGTTGTCGACCTCGGCCCAATCCCAGCGGGCGCGATCGACGCGGTGCGGGCCGATCTGCACCAGCGCGCCGCGGATGGTCACGCCGGCGACGACCTTGCGGGCGACGGCGCCGGCGGCGACGCGCGCCGCCGTCTCGCGCGCCGAGGCGCGGCCGCCGCCGCGATAGTCGCGCACGCCATACTTGGCGTCGTAGGCGTAGTCGGCATGGCCCGGACGATAGGCGTCGCGGATCTCGGCGTAGTCCTTCGAGCGCTGGTCGACATTGCGGATTTCGAGGCAGATCGGCGTGCCGGTCGTCACCGGGCCGCCGGTGCGGTCATCCTCGAAGACGCCGGACAGGATCGCCACTTCGTCGGGCTCGCGGCGCTGCGTCGTGAAGCGCGACTGGCCGGGCCGGCGTTTGTCGAGAAAGGCCTGGATGTCGGCGACGGCGAGCTTCAGGCCCGGCGGGCAGCCGTCGACGACGCAGCCGAGCGCCGGCCCGTGGCTCTCGCCGAAGGTCGTGACGCGGAAGAGATGGCCGAAGGTGTTGTGCGACATGGCGCGGGTCCGGTGGGCGTCCCGCGCCTTCTAGGCGCCGCGCGGCGGGGGGTCAAACCGGCGCGGATCGCGGCCGGCGGCCCTCGATCGGATAGCCGGGGTCGTTGTAGCCCGGCGTCGAGGGATGGCCGGGGGCGACGAGACTGTCGACCAGCGCCTCGTCGGCGGCGTCGAAGGGCGCGTCGAGCGCGCCGAGATAGTCGCGCCATTGCGCCAGCGTGCGCGGGCCGGCGACGACGCCGGTGACGAGCCGGTTGGCGAACAGCCAGCCGAGCGCGAATTGCGTCGCGCTGCGCCCCGTCGCCGCCGCGCGGTCTGCGAAGGCGCGGGCGATGCGCAGCGATTCGGGGCGCCACTCGGTCTGCATCATGCGCCGGTCGGCGCGGCCGGCGCGGCTGTCGGGAGCGGGCGCGGCGTCGGGCGCGTATTTGGCGGTGAGCACGCCGCGCGCCAGCGGCGAATAGGGGAAGACGCCGAGGCCGAAATGCGCGCAGGCCGGCAGATGCTCGACCTCGGGCATGCGATTCAGCGCGTTGTAATAGGGCTGGCTGACGACCGGTCGGTCGATCCCCGCGGCGTCGCACAGCCGGCAGATTTCGGCGAGGCGCCAGCTGCGATAGTTCGAGACGCCGAAATAGCGGATTTTTCCGGCGCGCAGGAGATCGGCGAGCGCCCGCACCGTCTCCTCCAGCGGCGTCTCGTGATCCTCCTTGTGCAGATAGAGGATGTCGATCTCGCCGAGGCCGAGGCGCTTCAGGCTGGCCTCGCAAGCGAGCGTGAGGCGGCGGCGCGACAGGCCGCGATCATTGGGGCCGGGCCCCATCGGATTGGCCGCCTTGGTGGCGATGATCCAGTGATCGCGATCGGCGGCGACGGCGCGGCCGACGATCTCTTCCGACAGCCCGTCCGAATAGGCGTCGGCGGTGTCGATGAAGTTGACGCCGGCCTCGCGCGACGCCGCGACGATGCGCGCCGCTTCCGCCTCATCCGTCGTCGCGCCGAAGGTCATCGTGCCGAGGCAGAGCGGCGAAACTTTCAGGCCGCTGCGGCCGAGCCTGAGATAGCGCATCGCCGTCACGCCGCCGGCGCGTGGCGCATCGGCTCGGCCGGCGCGCCGATCCATTCGCTGTGCGCGGGGATGTGCTCGCCCTTCATGACGACGGTGAGCGGGCCGAGGCGGGCGTAGTCGCCGACCTTGGTGTCGTAGAGCACGGTCGAGCCCGCGCCGATGGTGACGCCTTCGCCGACATGCACGCGGCCGACCTTCATGACGCGATCCTCGTAGAGATGGGTCTGCAGCGCGGCGAGCGAATTGATCGAGACGAAGGAGCCGACCCTGACGCAATCGAATTCGGTGATGTCGGTCGTGTCCATGTAGACGCCCTGCCCGAACTTCGCGCCGAACAGGCGCAGCGTCCAGGGCAGGAAGGGCGTGCCGCGCAGATGGTCGAGGAAGACCTTGCCGGCCATGCCCCAATACATCACCGCCACCGCCTCGGTGCGCATCGCCCAGAAGGACCACATCGGCTTCGTCACCGGTTCGTAGCGGCCCATCGTGCCCCACTTGATGGCGACGACGACGAGGGTCAGCGCCATCGAGATGGCGACCGAGGAGGCGACGAACATCCAGAAGACGCGGCCGTAGCGGCCGTCGATCAGATCCTGACCGAAGGTCTCGACCGCCCAGGTGCCGAAGGTGATGAACAGCATCGTCGGCAGCGAGATGTGCACCGCCTCGAAGACGCCGCGCAGAAATTTCTTCCACTTCGGCGGTTCGTAGGTCCACAAGGCGCCGCCGCCGTCGAAGCGCTGGCGCACGGGCAGCTTGATCGGCGGCGAGCCGAACCAGGTGTCGCCCTCGCTCATCAGCGCGTTGGCCGGCGGCTTCGACTTGATGCCGATCAGCGCGCCGGAGGGAATTTCCGCGCCCGGCGGCATGACGCCGTCATTGCCGACGAAAACGCGCGCGCCTGTCTTCACATGCGCAAGAGTCATGTAGCCGCGGCGGATGTCCTCGTCGCCGAGCACCACCTCGTCGGCGATGAAGCATTTCTCGCCGATCTCGACGAGATCGTAGCGGCCCGCGAGATTGGTCGATATCTCGGCGTCCTTGCCGATCTTCGCGCCCATCAGGCGATACCATGCGCGCATGTAGATCGTCGCATACAGCGACGAGAGCGTCTCGAGCGTGATCTCGACGGCGAGCGCCACCGTCCATTTGCGCACGTAGAAGGGCGAGTGGATCGAGAATGTTCCCTCGCGCACCACGGGCAGGATCGTCCAGCGGATCAGCGCGATGAACAGCACCGTGATGATCACCATGGCGAAGGCGGTGGGCCAGGCCATCACCGGCAGCGCCGCCAGATAGGAGAGGCGATCGAGATCGCTGAGCCCGAACCAGTCGTCGATCCGGTCGAACACCCAGAAGGCCGGGAAGATCGGCAACAGGCCGAGCGGCGGAAGGACCAGAAGCATCGTCACATAGACGGCGGCGTTGGCGATGCGGCGCGCGCGGCTCGCCTGCGCCATCGGCGGCAGCGCCGCATGATCGACCGTCCCGACGCGACGGCCGGGCGAGCCGTCCCAGATGTCGCCGGGCGCGACCTGAGTGCCCGACGGCAGCGAGGTGAGGTCGCGCAGCTCGGCGCCGGCGCCGATGACGCAGCCCTCTTCGATCACGCAGGACGAGCCGACATAGGCGTCGTCGCCGATGGTGATGGCGCCGATGACGAAATCCGCGCCTTCGACGCGGGCGTTGTCGAGCTTGGCCTTCTGGCCGAGCGTCACGCCCTCGCCGATGGCGATCAGATCGGGGGCCCCCAGTTCGATGTCGGAGATGATCGCGTCGCGGCCGATCTTCGCGCCCATGGCGCGCAGATACCAGCGGATGACGGGCGAGGCCTGCAGCCATTTCAGATGCGCGAGCGCCATCAGCCGCTGACCGAGCCACCAGCGGTAATAGACGAAGCCCCAGAGCGGATATCGGCCGGGCTTCAGTCGGCCGATGATCAGCCACTTGGCGGCGATCACCGTGAACACGGTCGCGACGTTGATGCCCATGTAGATCGCCAGCAGCGATCCGACCATGCGGAAGAAACCGGCGTCGGCGTCGGCGATCAGCATGTAGCTGACGAAAACGCCGAGCCACTGCGCCGTCATCAGCGCCAGGATGAAGGGCAGCGCGACGGCCTGCGCGAGGCCGCACAGGAAGCGACGCAACAGCGAGGGCGGCGTGAAGGAAAGGTCCTTCGACGGTCCGCTCTGCGTCGCCTTCTCGTCGAGCAGCGCGCCGAGCGCGCGCAGCGTGCGCGCCGCATACATGTCCTGCAGCGTGATCGCGGCGAGCGAGGGGGTTTCGCGGACGATCGACACGAAGCGCGCGGCAAGCAGCGAATGGCCGCCGAGATCGGTGAAGAAGTCGGCCTCGAAGGGGATCGCCTGCGGCGGGAAGATACGCCGGGCGGCGTCGAGCAGCACTGCCTCGGTGTCGCTGCGCGGCGGCTCCTGCGCCTCGCCGGCGTGCGGATCGACGCTCAGCGTCGCCGCCTTCAGCGCCTTGCGGTCGATCTTGCCGGAGGACAGGCGCGGCAGATCGTCGATGAATTCGTAGCGCGCCGGCACCATGTAGGGCGGCAGGCGCTCGCGCAGCGAGGAACGCAGCGATTTCGAGTCGAGCGCCTGCGCCGGTTCGGGCAAGAGGAAGGCGACGAGCTGGTCGACGCCGTCGTCGTTGCGCAGCACGACCGCGGCCTGGGCGACGCCCTCGAGATCGACGAGCTTCGATTCGATCTCGCCGAGTTCGACGCGGAAGCCGCGGATCTTGATCTGGTCGTCGATGCGGCCGTGGAAGGCGATGTCGCCCTTTTCGTCGATCGAGACGGCGTCGCCGGAGCGGTAGAGCACAGGATCGCCGGCCGCCCCGCCGAAAGGATTGGCGATGAATTTCTCGCGCGTCAGCGCTTCGCGATCGAGATAGCCTTTGGCGACTCCGGGTCCGCCGATCAGCAGCTCGCCCTGGCGGCCGGGCTCGCACAGGTTCATCTGCTCGTCGACGACGTAGCAGGTGTAGTTGGGGATCGGCCGGCCGATCGTCACCGGCTCGCCGGGCGTCACCTCGGCCACCGTCGCCACCACCGTCGCCTCGGTCGGGCCGTAGGTGTTGAAGATGCGCCGCCCCGGCCTCGACCAGCGCTGCGCCACGGCCGGCGGCAGCGCCTCGCCGCCGAGCAGGATGACGCGCAGCGACGGCACGTCGCCGGGCAGCATGGCGAGCAGCGTCGGCACGGTGTCGATCACCGTGACGCCGGCCTCGGTCAGCACCTGCGGCAGACGGTCGGCCTCGCCCATCATCTGCGGCGAGGCGACGAACAGCGTCGCCCCGACCAGATAGGGCGTCCAGATCTCCTCCATCGACAGGTCGAAGGCGATCGAGGCGCCCTGGAACATGACGTCATCGGCGACGACGCCATAGACCTCGTTGGCGGCGCGCAGGAAGTGGCAGATGTTGCGGTTCGAGATGACGATGCCCTTGGGCACGCCGGTCGAGCCGGACGTGTAGATCATGTAGGCGGGATGATCCGGCGTCGCGCCGGCGGCGCGGGCGTCGACCCGCGTCTCGCCCGCGAGCCCGGCGAGTCGCTCCGGCGTCGTGACGCGCGCGCTCACCTCGCCCTCAAGTCGCGGCCGGAAGCTCTCGTCGACGACGACGATGCGGGCCATGGCGTCGCTCAGGCAGATGGCGATGCGCTCGACCGGCGCGTCGGCGTCGAAGGGCAGCCAGGCCGCGCCGGTGCGGGCGATGGCGATCTGCGCGATCAGCAGCTCCGGCCCGCGCGGACCCCAGAGTCCGACGACGTCGCCCGGCCCGGCCCCTTCGGCGACGAGTCCGCGGGCGATGCGCTCGGCCTCGGCGTCGACCTCGGCGTAGGTCCAGACGCGGCCGGGCATGACGAGGCAGCGGGCGTCAGGACTGCGGCGGGCGGTTTCGGCGAAGATCTCGGCGAGCAGTTCGTCGCGCAGCAATTCCGGCATCGCCGCGCCGCACAGACGCGCAGCCTTCGACGCGGCGAGGCTGTCGGTCGGAAAAGGCGATGCGACGTGGTTCATCCCGGGTCCGTAGTGCCGTCCACATGAACCCGGGCGGAACGGGCGTCGCGGTCAGGCGCCGCCGGGCGCGCGCGCCGCCGCGCGTTCCGCCCCGCATCGCCTCGCGCTGCTCCCGATCTCGCCCCTTGCTCCGGGACCTGTTCCTTTGCGCCCTCCCGCGACCCGACGAGCGGCCCGCAGCGTGCGTCCATACCACACTAACCCGATTGAGCGCGCAATCGCGGCGCCAATGCGGCCGTCACAGCCAGCGCGCGCCGCCAGCCTCGAAAATCAACGCCCTGCCCTGCCAGATGTCGGCCGCCGCCGCCTCGTCCGGCCGCCAGTCCGCCAGCAGGTGCAGGAAGGCGCGGGCGACGCCGCCATGCGAGACGACGACGCTGTCGCCGGCGAGCGTGCGCAGCCACGGCTTCACCCGCTCGCACAGCATGGCGTAGCTCTCGCCCGCGGGCGGGGCGAAACCCCATTTGTCGGCGCTGCGCGCCGCCGCGTCGACCGGCGATCGTTCGACGACGTCGCGCCAGGTCAGGCCTTCCCAGGTCCCGAAGGTGAGCTCCTTCAGCCGGTCGTCCATGGCGTAGGGCTGCGCATCCAGACCCATTTCGGCGCGGGCGATCTCCATGGTCTGGCGGGTGCGCAGGAGCGGCGAGGCGAAGAAGTCGAACTCCGCCAGCGCCGCGGCCGAGCCGACCAGCTTGCGCACGGCGCGGCCGCAGGCGGCCGCCTGATCGCGGCCGCGGGGATTGAGCGGAATGTCCTTCTGTCCCTGCAGGCGGCCGGCGGCGTTCCAGTCCGTCTCGCCGTGACGGATGAAAACGAGACGCGAGCGCAGCTGGACAGGCATGCGGCGGGCCGTCGGCGCCTCAGTCCTTGACGACGCTGATGTCCGGGGCGGCCGGATTCTTCATGCCGACGATGTGATAGCCAGCGTCGACATGCAGGATTTCGCCGGTGACGCCGCGCGACATCGGCGACAGCAGATAGACGGCGCTTTCGCCGACCTCCTCGATCGTCACGGTGCGGCGCATCGGCGCGTTGTATTCGTTCCACTTCAGGATGTAGCGGAAATCGCCGATGCCGGAGGCCGC
>JAEULW010000265.1 GCA_016793505.1 Methylobacteriaceae bacterium
GTGCCCGATGTGATCTGACGTCGGACGCCGGCGCCGCGATCGTCTGGTCGCGGCGTCCGGCCCGCGATGCGCCATGTCGACGCCAGCGCTCGAACTGAAGGGAATCGACAAGCGGTTCGGCGCCGTTCACGCCAACCGCGCCATCGACCTGTCGGTCGGCAAAGGTTCGATTCATGGAATCGTCGGCGAGAACGGGGCCGGCAAGTCGACGCTGATGTCGATCGTCTACGGCTTCTACGAGGCCGACGCCGGCGAGATCCGCGTCGACGGCGCGCCGGTGCGCATCCGCTCCTCGCGCGACGCCATCGCGGCGGGGATCGGCATGGTGCATCAGCATTTCATGCTGGTCGAGCCGCTGAGCGTGCTGGAGAACGTCATGCTCGGCGCCGAGGGCGGCGCCATGCTGGCCGGCGGCGCAACGGCGATGCGCGCCGAACTCGGCCGCCTCGGCGCCGACTACGGCCTCGCCATCGATCCCGACGCCATCGTCGGAGAACTCCCCGTCGGCCTGCAGCAGCGCGTCGAGATTCTGAAGGCGCTGGCGCGCGGCGCGCGCATCCTCATCCTCGACGAGCCGACCGCCGTGCTCACCCCCGCCGAGGCCGATCAGCTGTTCGACATGCTCCGCTCGCTGCGCGACGAGGGCAAGACGGTGCTGCTCATCACCCACAAGCTGCGCGAGATCATGGACGTGACCGACCGCGTCTCGGTGATGCGCCGCGGCGCGATGGTCGCCCATCTCGAGACGGCGCGGACGAGCCGCGAGGAGATTGCCGCGGCGATGGTCGGCCGGCCGGTGCTGCTCAAGGTCGAGAAGGGCCCGGCCCGGCCCGGCGCCGCGGCGCTCGAGGCGAACGATCTGGTGCTGCGCGATTCGCGCGGCGTCGCCCGGCTCGACCGCGTCTCGCTGACGTTGCGCGCCGGCGAGATCGTCGGCGTCGCCGGCGTCTCGGGCAATGGCCAGTCGGAGCTGTTGCTGGCGCTCGCCGGCGTCGTCCATCCGCAATCCGGCCGCATCATGCTGAACGGACAGGACGTGACGCGCGCCTCGCCCGCCGCGCTGCGCAAGGCCGGCGTCGCGCATGTGCCGGAGGATCGCCATCACATGGGCCTCGTCCTGCCGTTCGAGGAGAACGAGAGCGCGATCCTCGGCTATCAGGACGATCCGCGCTATGGCGGGCTCGGCCCGCTGATCGATCGCGACGCGATCCGCGCCGATGCGCGCGCCAAGATCGAGGCCTACGACATCCAGCCGCCCGACTGTCTGTTGAAGACCGCCAATTTCTCCGGCGGCAACCAGCAGAAGATCGTGCTGGCGCGCGAGATGGAGCGCACGCCGAAGGTGCTGCTCGTCGGCCAGCCGACGCGCGGCGTCGACATCGGCGCGATCGAATTCATCCACAAGCGCCTCATCGCCATGCGCGACGCGGGCGCGGCGATCCTGCTCGTCTCGGTCGAACTCGACGAGATCATGGCGCTGTCCGACCGCATCCTCGTCATGTGCGGCGGCCGCGTCACCGGCGAGCGCGCGGCGGCCGACACCAGCGCCCAGGAGCTCGGACTGCTGATGGCCGGCGTGACGGAGAAGGCGGCGTGAGCGCCCGCCTCGGCCTCGTCACGCTCGGCGTGTCGGATGTGCCGGCGAGCCGCCGCTTCTACGAGGCGCTCGGCTTCCGCGCTTCGGCCGCCAGTCAGGGCGACGTCGTGTTCTTCGCCGGCCCCGGCCCGATCCTGGCGCTCTATCCGCGCGCCAGACTCGCCGAGGACGCCGGCCTTCCGCCGGGCGGCGCCGGCTTCGGCGGGGTCGCGCTGGCGATCAATGTCGCGGACGAGGCCGAGGTCGACGCGCTGATCGCCACCGCGCTCGGCGCCGGCGCGCAGGCGCTGCGCCCGGCCGGCCGCGTCTTCTGGGGCGGCTATTCCGGCTATTTCGCCGATCCCGACGGCCATGTCTGGGAAGTCGCGCACAACCCGTTCTTTCCGCTCGACGCCGACGGGCTGCCGAGGTTGCCGGCATGAGCCAGCCCGTCACCCTGCCGAAATGGGTCGATCTGGCGCTGGCCCCGGCGCTCAACGTCGCCACCGCCTTCGCCATCTCGGCGCTGGTCGTGCTGGCGATCGGCGAGAACCCGGTCGCCGCCTTGCGCGCGCTCGTCGCCGGCAGCCTCGGCAGTTGGGAAGGTCTCGGCTTCACGCTCTACTATGCGACGAATTTCATCTTCACCGGCCTTGCGGTGGCGCTCGCCTATCGCGCCGGCCTGTTCAACATCGGCGGCGAGGGTCAGGCCTATGTCGCCGGCCTCGGCGCGGCGCTGGTCTGCCTGCATCTCGATTTTCTCCCCGCGATCCTGCTGATTCCGGCCGGAATCGCCGGCGCGGCGGCGTTCGGCGCGGCCTGGGCGCTGCTGCCGGCCTGGCTGCAGGCGCGGCGCGGCAGCCACATCGTCATCACCACCATCATGTTCAACTGGCTGGCGACGACGCTGCTCGCCTATCTGCTGGTCAACGTGCTGCGCGAGCCGCAATCGATGCAGCCCGAGACGCGCGTCTTCGTCCCGGCGGCGAAGGTGCCGCAACTGCACGACATGGCGGCGGGGCTCGGGCTGAAGCTGCCGGCGACGCCGCTCAACCTGTCGTTCTTCCTCGCCCTCGTCTGCGCCGGCCTCGTCTGGCTTCTGCTCTGGCGCACGCGGCTCGGCTACGAGATCCGCACCGTCGGCATCAGCCCGACGGCGGCGCAATACGCCGGCATCTCGAATGCGCGCATCATCATGATCGCCATGGCGCTGTCGGGGGCGCTGTGCGGCGGCCTCGCCGTCAACGAGATCATGGGCGTGCAGAACCGGCTGCTGCTCGAGTTCACCTCGGGCTACGGCTTCGTCGGCATCGCCGTGGCGCTGATGGGCCGCGCCCATCCCGTCGGCGTCGTGCTCGCCGCGCTCTTGTTCGGCATGCTCTATCAGGGCGGCACGGAGCTCGCCTTCGACCAGCCGAAGATCACGCGCGACATGATCGTCGTCATCCAGGGCCTCGTCGTGCTGTTCGCCGGGGCGCTCGAGGGCGTCTTCCGCAAGCCGCTGGCGCGGCTGTTTTCGCCGCGGCCCGCCGCGACGACGACGTGAGGGGCGCATGAACGAAGCGATCGACTCGCTCGCCTTCATCCTGGCCTCCGGCATCCGGCTCGGCGCGCCGCTGCTGCTCGCCTGCCTCGCCGGCCTGTGGTCGGAGCGCTCCGGCGTCGTCGACATCGGCCTCGAGGGCAAGATGCTCGCCGCCGCCTTCGCCGCAGCGGCGGCCGCCTCGGTCACCGGCTCGGCCTGGCTCGGCCTCGGCGCCGGCGTCGGCGCCTCGCTCGCCTTCGCCCTCGTCCACGGCTACGCCTCGATCGACCAGCGCGGCAACCAGATCGTCTCCGGCACGGCGGTGAACATGATCGCCGTCGGGCTCACCGCGCTGCTCGGCGCCGCCTGGTTCGGCCAGGGCGGCCGCACGCCGCCGCTTGAGGGCGCGGCGCGCTTCCAGCCGATCGAATGGCCGGGCGTCGCCGCGCTCGCCGACGTGCCGCTCCTCGGCCCGGTCTATCGCTCGCTGATCTCCGGCCACGACATCCTGATCTATCTGGCGCTCATCGCCGTGCCGGCGACCGCGTTCGTCCTCTACCGCACGCGCTTCGGCCTGCGGCTGCGCGCCGTCGGCGAGAATCCGGCGGCGGTCGACACCGCTGGCATTTCGGTGCGCGCCCTGCGCTACGGCGGCGTCGCCATCTGCGGCGTGCTGTGCGGCCTCGCCGGAACCTATCTGTCGGTGGCGCAGGCCGCCGGCTTCCTGCCGCAGATGACCGCCGGCAAGGGCTTCATCGCGCTCGCCGCGCTGGTCTTCGCCAAATGGCGGCCGGGCGCGGCGCTGGCGACGTGTCTGCTGTTCGGCGTGCTCGACGCGGTGGCGATCCGCCTGCAGGGCGTCGCCCTGCCGGGCGTCGGCCAGGTCCCGGTGCAGGCGATCCAGGCGCTGCCCTATCTGCTCACCGTGGTGCTGCTCGCCGGCTTCATCGGCCGGGCGATCCCGCCGGCGGCTTCAGGCGTCCCCTATGTCAAGGAGCGTTGACGAGCTGACCCTCGCCCGCCTCTTCGAGGCGGCGCGGCAGGCGCAGGCGAAGGCCTACGCGCCCTATTCGCGCTTCCGCGTCGGCGCGGCGCTGGTTGCGGAGAGCGGCGCGATCCATGCCGGCTGCAACGTCGAGAACGCCGCCTATCCCGAGGGCGTCTGCGCCGAGACAGGCGCCATCTCCGCCATGGCGGCGGCCGGCGAGCGGCGCATCCGCGCCATCGTCGTGGTCGGCGACGGGACGGACCTATGCACGCCCTGCGGCGGCTGCCGCCAGCGCATCCGCGAATTCGCCGACGCGGCGACGGTCGTGCATGTCGGCGATGCGACGGGCCTGCGCGCCGTCTTCACGCTCGACGACCTGTTGCCGCGCTCCTTCGGGCCGGACAATCTCGCGCCGGCGCAAGGTTCGACGTCAT
>JAEULW010000280.1 GCA_016793505.1 Methylobacteriaceae bacterium
CTCGCCGATCTGCGTCACGGCGGGCCGCACGCCGGCGACGCGCGCGCCATAATCGAGGATGCGCGCATCGCCGATCGCGACGATGCGCGCCGCCTCGGCGAGGCCGGGATCGGCGAGCATGCGCGCCGACAATTCGGGCGCGATGCCTGCGGGGCATCCGATCGCATGCGCCAGAACGGGGCGGCTCGACGACATCATCGCATCTCCAGGACGCGCGTGACGGAGGCGCCGCGCAGCGTCGCGCCAAACTGCGGCGCGCCGTCGCAAAGGTCAAGTATGCTGCATACAGGAAAGCGCGTCGGGGCTCAGCGCCGGGCGTCGCGAATGAAATCCATGTCCAGTTCGAGTCCGAGTCCGGGCTTGTCGGGCACGTCCATCCAGCCGCCTTCCGGCTTCGGCGCGTTACGGAACAACCCGTCGGTGAGCGGCTCGAACATCAGCAGCCGCTCGAGGAAGGGCATGTTGGGCTGGGCCGCGGCGAGCATGAGATGGATATGCTCCATCGCGTGCGGCGCGAATTTGACGTTGAAGGCCTGCGTCAGCGCGGCGATCTTCAGCATCTCGGTGTAGCCGCCGGCGCGCGCGCCGTCCGCCTGGACGTAGTCGGCCGCCTCGGCGAGCAGCAGATCGCGCACGCCGAATTTGGTGTATTCATGTTCGCCCGTGCCGAGCGGAATGTCGGTCGCCTTGCGGAAGCGGGCGAGGCCCGGAATGTCGTCGGCGAAGACCGGCTCCTCGAACAGCGTGATGTCGCAGTCGCGGATCGCATTGGCGAGCTGCGCGGCGGTCGCGGCGTCGAAGCAGTTGTTGGCGTCGACGAGCAGATCGACATCGGGGCCGACGGCGTCGCGCACCTTGCGCACGCGCGCCGCGTCGCGCCGCGGATTGCGGCCGCCCTCGACGCCGACCTTGAACTTGATGGCGCGATAGCCCTGCGCGACCATGCCCTGCATTTCGGCGACGAGCTGCTCGTCCGAATAGGAGGTCCAGCCGCCGCTGCAATAGACCGGCACGCTTTGCGCTGCGCCGCCGAGCAGGCGGACGAGCGGCATGTCGAAGATCTTGCCCTTGAGATCCCACAGCGCGATGTCGACCGCGCTCAGCGCGCAGAAGGTCAGGCCCTTGCGGCCGACGCCGCGCAGATAGTGGAAGAATTCGTGCCACAGCGCCTCGGTCTGCAGCGGGTCGCGGCCGATCAGGCGCGGCGCGATGTCGTGACGGATCAGTTCGCGCGTCGCCTCGCCGCCAACCTCGTGATAGGTGACGCCGAAGCCTTCCAGACCCTGGTCGGTCGTGACCCGCACCACCGCCATGCCGATCGTCTCCACCTTTCGGGTGGAGTCGGCGAAGTCGCCGGCGATGGGCGAGGCGACGAGATGCACGTCGACGCGGCCGATCCTGTGACGCATGCGCAAGACTCCTGTGATGGCGCGCCGTCAGGCGCCGGAAAGGCGGTGCGGCGCAGGGCGATCGAGCGATTCGAGAATGCGCACGATCTCGACGCCGAGGGCGACGCCGCAGGGATGATCGCGCCGCCCGGAGCCGATCATGTCGACGAGCGTTTCGGCGACGCGGCGCATCACCTCGGGGCGTTCGAGCGCCGGCTCCGGCAGGACCAGATCGTCCCCCGCCGCGTCGATGAAGCGATAGGCGCTTCCGACGTCGGATGGCTGCGCGTGAATGGTGACGGAAACCTCCGCTTCGGCGCCGCTGGCGTGGCGCGTCGCGAAGCGCACGAAGGGCGGCTCGGCCGGCAGCTTGCGCGCCGCGACGACGGGACCGAGCACGGCGGTCGTCACAGACAGCACATGCGGGCCGATGTCCCACAGGGCGGAGTCGTGCGCCTGACGCCATTGCGAGGCACGATACGGGCTGTCGGTCGTCATCGGCGCGGAATGCACGCGAATGATCGCCTTGTCCCAGCGACGGCCGCGCGCCGCCTCGATCGCCGTGGCGATCTCCGGCACGAAGCGGCGGGTGAAGAACACCACGGCGGCGACGCCGCTGTCGCGCACCGCGTGATCAATCGCGCGCGCCGCCTCGATCGTTCGGGCGATCGGCTTGTCGAGCAGCAGATGTTTGCCGGCGCGGGCCGCGGCGATCGCATAGTCGGGCTGCGCCTCGGGCGCGATGGCGATCGACACGGCGTCGACCGTCTGCAGCATCTCCTCGAAGCGCGCGTAGGCGCGCAGGCCATGGCGCGCGGCGAGCGCCTGCGCCTTTTCGTGGGATCGGCCGAAGACGCCCACCAGCTCGGCGCCGGCGGCCGCCCTCAGCCCGGGCGCATGCACGTCGGCGCTCCAGTAGGCGGTTCCGACGAGGCCGAACCGGATCGGCGCACCGGTTCGAGTCGATGGCATGTCAGTGCGGCCTCAGCATGACTTTCGACGCCGCGCGTCGCTCCGCGACGGCGATGCCTGCGAGCGCCTCGGCGAGCGCGAAACGATGCGTGATCAGCCGCGCGAAACGCGCCGGGTCGGCGGCGATGGCGGCGAGCGCCTCCGGCCAGTCCGCCGCCGCGGTGCTGAACGCGCCGATGATCTGCAGCCGCCGCCGCACCAGACGCACGAGGTCGGTCGCCACCGGCGCGGCGTGGATGCCGACGACGACGATGCGCCCGCCCGGGCGCGCGAGATCGAAAGCGGTCTCGAACGCGCCGGCGGCGCCGGACGCCTCGAACACGCAGTCGACCGCGCCGCGCAGCGCCGCCAGCGCCGTCTCGCGCGCCGGATCGACGCCGTCGATCAGCCGCTTGAAGCCGAGCGCGCGCAGAACGGCGAGACGCGGCGCGTCGTCATGGCCGAGCACGGCGACCTCGCCTGCGCCGGCCCGTTCGCAGAACAGCGCCAGCCCCTGGCCGATCGTCCCGGGCCCGAGAATGGCGACGCGCTCGCCGGGCGCGACGCCGGCGCGCTTCACCGCGCCGAGGCACACGGCCATCGGTTCGGCGAGAGCGACGAGCTCGTCATCGAGCGAGTCGGGCGCCGGCACGCAATTGATCGCCGGCGCGCTGACCCAGCGGGCGAAGCCGCCGTCGCGCGACAGACCGATCGACCGGCGCTGCGCGCAGGCGTTGGGATCGCCGGCCCGGCAGGCGGCGCAGCGACCGCAGGAGACCGGCGGCCTGACGGTGACGCGCGCGCCGATGTCGATCGCAGCAGTCGGCCCGCGCGCTGCGACGCGGCCGCAGAATTCATGGCCGAGCGTCACCGGCAGGAATGGCGCGAGATGCTGGAAGGCCGCGCTCCAGTGCGCGATGTGCAGATCGCTGCCGCAGATCCCGGCCGCCGCGACCTCGATCAGCGCCTCGTCCGGCTGCGTGATCGACGGCTCGGGCGCCGCGACGAGCGCGACGCCCGGGTCGGGGCCCATCTTGCGCAAGGCGAGCACGAGCGCCTACTCGGCCGCGCGCATGCTCCCGCGCAGGCGCCCGCCGTCGGGCAGATAGCGGGCGTCATCGAGGCCGTAGCGCTCGAAGCAACGGTCGAGATCGTCCTTGTCCTTCGCCGCGATCGGCGGCTGCGGGGCGCGCGCGGCGTCGCAGGGAATGACGCCCTGACGCATCAGCGTGTATTTCATCCGCACGCGATAGTCGCGCAGGGGCCTGCGCCAGCAGATGCGGGCGAGCGGGCCGAGCGCGTTCCAGATCGCATAGGCCTCGGTGATCTTGCCGGCGACGGCGAGCGCATGCATGCGGACGAGTTCGGCGGTCGCCGTGCCGGCGAAGCCGATCAGCGCGCCGCTGCAGCCCATCAGCATCGCCTCGAGGATGAAGGTGTCGTTGCCGGTCAGAACCTTGATCGGCGTCGTCTCGGCCTCCTCCAGCAGCTCGACCGTGCGGTCGACGTTGAAAGCCGCATCCTTCAGCGCCACGATCGAGGGGATGCTCGCCAACCCGCGGATCGTGCCGGCGGGATAGTCGACGAAGGGCGTCTGGAAGGCGATGATCGGCACGCCCGCCGCTTCGGCGATGGCGCGGTGATAGGCGACGACCGTCTCGACCGCCAGCGGCTTCGACACGAAGGTCGGCAGCGGCGGAAACACGACGAGCGCGTCGGCGCCGGC
Organism: Methylobacteriaceae bacterium; assembly: GCA_016793505.1. GTDB lineage: Bacteria > Pseudomonadota > Alphaproteobacteria > Rhizobiales > Beijerinckiaceae. The sequence continues at coordinate 4,066 of JAEULW010000280.1, forward strand.
CTCGACCAGGCGCTTCGCCAGATCGGTCGCCTGACGCGTGCTCTGCGCCACGACGCCGGAGATCACCGCGCAGGCGCCGGCCGCGGCGGCGCGGGTGCGGCGCACGACCTCGATCTGCTCGGCCTCGGTCAGCGAGCCGCCTTCGCTCGCCGCCATGTTCATGGCGACGCCTTGCGGACCGCCTGCGGCGATGGCGGCCATGTAGCGATCGAGCGTCGCCCAGTCGACCGACTCGTCGGAGTTGAAGGGCGTGACCGGCGCCGCGATGATTCCCTGCGACAGATCGAAAGCCATGCCGTCCTCCCGCGACGCCCGATGCCAAGCGCTTACATCCAAACCTCGCCGCGTTCAAGGCGCGGCGCCGCGACCCCGCCGACCGAACGGCGTATTGTGCGGAGATCAGCGCGAAAAGCCATTGACGCCAGGCGGGCCGGAAGGCTTAGTTCGCCTCTGAAAGCGCATGACATGCGGGGCCGACGGTTCGGCCCGTCGCAGGTCGCGCGCCGGCGCGGACGGGCATGGACTTCGACTACGCGATCGTCGGCGGCGGCACGGCCGGCACGGTTCTGGCGGCGCGACTGTCGGCGCGCAGCGGCAATCGCGTGCTGCTGTGCGAGGCCGGGCCCGACATCCGCGCCGACGCGACGCCGGCCGCGATCCTCGACAGCTTCGCCGCGCACGCCTTCCTCGACAGCCGCTTCCTGTGGAACGATCTGCGCATCACCACCGACGCGCAGTCGCACAACGCCCCTGGGGCGCGCGGCAGGCTGCGCAAATACGAACAGGCGCGCGTGCTCGGCGGCGGCTCGAGCATCAACGGCCAGCTCGCCAACCGCGGCGGTCCGATCGACTACGACGAATGGGAGGCGCTCGGCGCGACAGGCTGGAACTGGGCGAGCGTGCTGCCCTATTTCCGCAAGCTCGAGCGCGACATCGATTTCGACGGACCGCTGCATGGCAAGGATGGTCCGCTGCCGATCCGCCGCATCTTTCAGGAGCAATGGGCGGGGCAGGCGAAGGCGGTCGCCGCCGGCTTCGCCGATCTCGGCTTCCGTTACGTCGCCGATCAGAACGGCGTGTTCGAGGACGGCTATCATCCGCTGGCGATCTCCAATCTCTATGATCGCCGCGTGCCGACGGCGATCGCCTATCTGACGCCGACGGTGCGGATGCGGCCGAACCTCGTCATCCACACCGACACGCATGTCACCGGGCTGACCTTCGAGGGCGAGGTCTGCAACGGGTTGACGGCGGTTCGCGGCGGCGAGACGCTGAGCTTTCGCGCGCGCGAGGTGATCCTGTGCTCGGGCGCGATCTTCACGCCGGCGCACCTGATGCGGGCCGGAATCGGGCCTGTCGGGCATTTGCGCGATCGCGGCATTGCGGTGCGCCGCGCCTCGCCCGGCGTCGGCCAGCGGCTGATGGATCATCCGTCCGTCGCGCTCGCCGCCTTCATCCGTCCACATGCGAGGCTGAACGGGCTGACGCGCCGGCACCTGCTCGTCGGGCTGCGCTTCTCGTCCGATCTGCCGGACATGCCAGTCTCGGACATGGCTGTGTCGGTGTCGACCAAGGCCGCCTGGCACGCCGTCGGCGAGCAGATCTGTTCGGTGACGATCTGGGTCAACAAGACGAACTCGCAAGCCGGCGAGGTGCGCCTCGCCAGCGCCGACTGGCGCGATCCGCCCGAGGTCGATTTCCGCCTGCTGCACGACCGGCGCGACGTCGAGCGGCTGATGGC
>JAEULW010000292.1 GCA_016793505.1 Methylobacteriaceae bacterium
CACCGTGCTCGGCGGCAAGCCGGCGGTTCTGTCGGACGAGGCGCGCTTCACGCTCGGCGTGCTCGGCGGCGTCGCGATCGGCTGGGGCGTGGCGATGCTGATCGTCTTCCGCGAGGCGGCCCGGCTCGGCGCGGCGGCCGCAGCGCCGCTGCTGCGCGGCGTCGCGCTGTCGGTGATCGTCTGGTTCGTGATCGACAGCGCGCTGTCGGTGGCCACCGGCTACGGCCTCAACGTCGTTCCGAACCTCGTCTTGCTCGCAGGGCTGATCGTTCCGCTGTGGCGCGCCGGCCTGCTCGGCGCGGCGCGCCCATGAACGGATCGCTCGCCGCCTTCGCCGCGCCGGGGCGTTTCTGGCGCGGCAATCTGCACACCCATTCGACGCTGTCCGACGGGCGGCTGCCGCCCGATCAGGTGATCGCCGCCTATCGCGCGCAGGGCTACGACTTCCTGCAGCTCTCCGAGCATTTTCTGGCGCGTTTCGACTGGCCGATCGCCGACACGCGCGGCTTTCGCGAGTCCGGCTTCACCACCCTTCTCGGCGCCGAACTGCATGCGCCGGGGCTCGTCATCGGCGAGCTGTGGCACATTCTGGCGGCCGGCCTGCCGGCCGATTTCGCGCCGGCGGGGGAGCGCGAGGACGGTCCGGCGCTGGCCCGCCGCGCCCGCGAGGCCGGCGCCTTCGTCGCCATCGCCCATCCCGCCTGGTCGCAACTCGTCATCGAGGACGGGCGCGCGCTCGAGGCCGCCCATGCGGTCGAAGTCTACAATCACAGCTGCGCCGTCGAATGCGATCGCGCCGACGGCTTCTATCTGCTCGACCGGCTGCTCAGCGAGGGCCGGCGGCTCAGCGCCTGCGCCACCGACGACGCGCATTTCGCCCATGGCGACCGGGACGCCTTCGGCGGCTGGGTGCAGGTGAAGGCGCAGACGCTCGATCCCGACGCGCTGGTCGCGGCGCTGAAGCGCGGCGACTATTATTCGAGCATGGGCCCGGCCTTCCACGACGTGCGGCTCGAGGGCGACATGCTGCATGTCGACTGCTCGCCGGTCGACACGATCGCGGTGATGGGCGCGGGCTCGCGCACGGTGACGCGCGTCGGCCGGGCGATCACCTCGGCGAGCCTCGATCTGTCGCGACTGCGCAAGGGCTGGATGATCGGGATCGACAGCGCGTGGCTGCGCGTCGCGCTGATCGATTCGGCCGGCCGGCGGGCCTGGACCAATCCGTTCTGGCCGAACGAGACGGGCTGATCAGCCGGCCGGCCGGCAGGCGCGCTCGCCGCGGCCGGGCAGGCCGAGCGTCGCGCCGCCCGGCGCCGTGGCGAAGGTCATCAGGCCCGAATCGAGTTCCGTCGCATAGCTTCCGTCCTTTCCCGACAGCGCGAAGGCGTAGTCGCCCCAGGCGAGATAGGCGCGCGGCGTGCGGCCGGAGACGGTGATCGCCGAGACGGTCTCGGCAAGGCCGTCGCAGACATAGAGCGTCGGGCCGCGGCTCGTTCCCTTCGCGTCGGTTGGCGTGATCTGGCGCAGCGCGTTGATGCGGGAAAGATGCTGCTCGATCAGACAGTCGCGGCCCTGCGCGCCGCAGGCGTCGCGCTCGCCGCGCCAGTCCTTCGCGCCGGCGGCGAAGACGGCGCGCGCCTCCTTCGTCATCTGCCTGCCGGCGAGGGCGAGCGCCGACAGCCGCTCGGTCTCGCGCGCCAGCGCGGCGAGATCGGCGTCGGCGCAGATCGCCCGCTCGATCGCGCCGCCCGCGCAGGCCTTCTTCTTCGCAGCTTCGGCCGGGGTGATCGCGACGATCGCAAGCGCGATCGCCAGCGGCAAAGTCGATTCGATCTGCATGACGCGTCTCCCGCGTCGGATCAGACTGCGCGGCGAAGGCGGCGATGTCGAGGCGCCGGCGCGCGCCGCCCTCACTTTTCGATCGGCAGGCCGTCGGCCTTCCAGCCGCGCTCGGCGCCGCGCCCGGCGAGGCCGCCGCGCACGTTGATGAGGTTCGTCCAGCCGCGGGCCGTCAGTTCGCGATGCACCAGCGCGGTGCGGTTGGCGGTGCGGCAGATGATGGCGATGTCCTTGCCGGGATTGGCCCTGCGCACCGCGTCGAGCTTCGTGACGAAGTTCGGGTCGGTCATGTCGAGCCGCAGCGCGCCTTTCGGCACGCCTGTTTCGGCCCATTCCTCCGGGGTGCGGATGTCGACCAGCACCGCCTTGCCGGCGGCGACGTGCTCATAGGCCTGACGCGGCGACAGCTCCGCCGGGGTCTGCGCCGTCGCGACGGCGGGCGCGAACACGAGCGCAAGACACACGAGAAAGCGAGTCATCATCCGTCGGTCCTCTGTCGCCGATCGCGCCGCCGCTCATCCGGCGCTTCGCGCCACCTTCTCCCCGGGAACGGGGAGAAGGAAGAGGCTGGAACGTCGCGGCGCATCACTTTTCATCACGTCAGCCTGTCGCCGACGAGAAATTCCAGCGCGCGATCGAGGCGGATGTGCGGAAAGGGCAGGACGCGGCCATCGTCGGAGCGGCGGGCGAGCGGCGGGCGGAAGCGGACGAAGCGATAGTCGCCCTCGCCGTCCGGCGTCGCCAGCGCGTCGCCGCGGAACACGAGCTTGGGATCGGCGGGCAGTTCGCCGGGAAAGATCGCGGCTTCGCCGGTTCCGTCGAAGGTCTCGCCGTTCACCACTTCGCCGGCGAGCGGGGCGCCGACGATGGCCTCGAGCGCCTCGCCGCCATGGCGCATCTGCGCCTCGCGCGTGGCGCGCAGCGCCGCCAGCGCGATCACGTCGACCTCGGCGCCGAGGCTCTCGGCGCGGCCGATGGCGCGCGAGACGAGCAGGCGCAGGATCGCCTCCAGCCGGTCGTGACTGACATGGTGGAGATGATCGGCCTTGGTCGCGGCGAAGAGGATGCGGTCGATCTTCGGGCGGAACAGCGTCGCCATCAGCGAGGAGCGGCCGGCGCGGAAGGCGGTGAGAACGTCGCCGAGCGCTGTTTCGAGATCGCGCACCGCGGCGGCGCCCGAGTTCAGCGCCGAGAGCGCGTCGACCAGCACGATCTGCCGGTCGAGCCGGGCGAAGTGATCGCGGAAGAAGGGGCGGACGATCTTGTCCTTGTAGCTCTCGTAGCGGCGCTGCATCATCGCCGCGAGCGTGCCGGCGCCGATCTCGGCGCCGTCTTCGAGGCGCAGCGGCGCGAAGGTTAGCGCCGGCGAGCCTTCGAGGTCGCCGGGCAGCAAGAAGCGGCCGGGCGGCAGCGTCGACAGCGCATAGCGCTCGTTGCGCGCGGCGCGCAGATAGCCGGTGAAGAGTTCTGCCGATCTGCGCGCGACGTCCTCGTCCGCCGGCGCGGCGGGATCGAGGCTCGCCAGATGCCCGCGCCAGTCCGCCGCGAGCGGCGCGCGCGCGGCGGCGGCGGAGGCCTCGAGAGTCTCGCGCGACCATTCGGCGTATGTCTTGTCGAGCAGCGCCAGGTCGAGCAGCCATTCGCCGGGATAGTCGACGATGTCGAGCGTCAGCGTCGCCGGGCCCTGGCGCCAGCCGGCGGGGCGCTCGAATTCGAGCGTCAGGCGCAGCTCGGAGATGCGGCGGGTCGATTCGGGCCAGCGCCGGTCCTCGCCCGTCAGCGCGGCGAGATGATCCTCATAGGCGAAGCGCGGCACCGCGTCGTCGGGCTGCGGCTCGAGAAAGGCGCGCTTCAGCCGGCCCTCGGCATGGACGCGGAACACCGGCAGCCGCGCGCCGTGGCGGGCGTTGATCAGCGTATGGACAAGCGCGGTGATGAACACCGTCTTGCCGGCGCGCGAGAGGCCGGTGACGCCGAGGCGCAGGCCCTGGCCCGACACATAGTCGACGAGACTTTTCGCCGCGATGCGGGCTTCAAAGGCGAGATCGGAGAGGATCGACACGTCGGCGCGGCTTCCGTCGGGCGCCGCGCGGCGCGGCGCTCATACTTAGTCACGGCGCGCGGGATTGCACAGGGGCGGGCGCGGCGCTGTCATTCCCGACGCCGGCGCAGCCGGCGAGCGGGAACCCGGAGACCGGGCGCAGAGCTCCATGTCGCCGCACTGGGTCCCGGCTCTCCGCTTCGCTCCGGCCGGGATGACGGTCATTCCCGGCGCTTGCGCAGGAGTTCGCGCAGCCGCTCGACCGCGTCTTCGGCGAGTTCGGCGGAAATCGCATGCGGGCCGATCTCGACCGCCGCCATGGCGGTCAGCGCCGGGGCGAGGCGGTCGGTCGGCTCGCCGGCGGCGTCGAACAGGCCGAGATCGTCGGTCGGGCCGCGCCCGGCGCTGGCGGCGAGGCGGGCGGCGTAATTGGCCTGGCGGACGCCGTCCGCCGCGCAGCCGGCGCGCGGGGGCGTCGCCCGCAGAGGCGTCGCGGGGCCGAGGAGATCGAGCGCGGCGAGGCGGGCCGAAGGAGCGGCCTCGCCCATGCCGACGGCGATCGCCGGGGCGCGCATCATGGGCGCCGGGCGCGCCGCGACGACGGAGGGGCGCAGGCCGCGCTGTCCGGGGCGCGCCCGTCCGGTGAAGCCGGGGCGATTGCGGGCGAGCCAGCGGGCGCGCACCGTCTGGCCGAGGCCGCGTCGCGCCAGAGGCTGGCCGCCGAGCGCGGCGGTCGCGGCGCAGTCCGCCGGCGCCCAATGGACGACGATGGCGGTCGCCGTGCGGCGGGCGTAGTCGACATAATAGCGGCGCAGCAGCGCGGCGGCGACCAGCGCCCCGTCGCCCGCGGCGGCGAAGGCGACATGGCCCTCGGCGTCGGCGGCGATCTCGCCGGTCCAGCCGGCGCGCTTGACGCACCAGTAGTTGTTGAGCCGCACGCAGCGGGGCAGGTCGGCCCCGTCGCCGAGGACGAAGCCGATGCGCGTCGCCGGCGCGACGTCGAGCCAGCGCGCCGCCTCGCGGCGCCAGCCGGCGACGGCGCGCGTCTGCGGCTTGTAGACAGCCGCGTCGGCGAAGGGCAGCGGCCAGAGCCGCGTCGCATCGTCGCGCAGCAGCAGCGCCGGCGGCGCGCCGGCGGCGAGCGCCAGCCAGAGCAGGAGGCCGAGCCATTCGCCCATGCCGGCGCCTCAGTCGTCCTCGCCGCCGAGACTTTTCGGCGTGATGAAGCGGTCGAGGCGTCCGGTTCCGGGGCCGACCTCGCGCCAGGAGTCGACGTCGAAATCGAGCACCGCGAAGGCGCAGGTCGGGAATTTGGCGCGCAGGCGCGCGGCGGCGTAGCGGTCGCCATAGCCGATCAGCATCAGCGCCAGCTCGGCGAAGCCGGGATTGTGGCCGATCGCCAGCATGAGGCGCATGTCGTCCGGCGACTGGCGCAGCAACGCCAGCAGCGACTCGGCGCTCGCCTCGTAGAGGCGCGGCTCGAGGCGATGGGGAACGCGATGGCGCCATTCGCCGGAGACCGCATCCCAGGTCTCGCGGGTGCGCAGGGCGTCGGAAACGGCGGCGAAATCGGGCGTCAGATGTTCATCCGCCAGATAGCGGCCCACGCGCGCGGCCGCCTCGCGGCCACGCTGCATCAGGGGCCGTTCGTGATCGCCGCCGCCGGCGAAGGGCGCCGCCTTGCCGTGGCGCAGAAGGATGAGACGATACATGGCGGGAGAATAGCCGAGCAGGCGGCTCTGTCACGCGGCGCCCGCCGTCACTTCGCCGCGCCTCGCCCTTCGACTTCGCTCTGGGTGAGGCGCGTCGGGATCATCTGTCTGCCGCACGCCTCATCCCGTGCGAAGTCGAAGGATGAGATCGCCGGCCGCGAGCGGCGTCGCGCGGCGTCATTTGGCGGCGCGCAGATCGGGCAGGGGATGCGGCTCGACCGCCTCGGCGCGATACTCGAGCAGATCGCCGGGCTGGCAATCGAGCGCGGCGCAGATCTTTTCGAGCGTCTCGAAGCGCACGCCCTTCACCTTGCCCGAGCGCAGGAGCGAGACGTTCTGCTCGGCGACGCCGATCGCCGCGGCGAGATCGCGGGCGCGCACCTTGCGGCGGGCCAGCATGACGTCGAGATTGACGATGATCGGCATCACACGATCCCCGCCTGATCCTCGGCCATGTCGGCGGCGGCGCGGAAAATGTGCGCCAGCGCCAGAACGAAGCCGGCGAACAGCAGATGCAGCAGGTCTTCGGGCCGCGCGAACAGGTTTATGCGCTGCGCGCCGGCCGGCAGGTGCATCGTCAGCAGCCACGACACGGCGGGTCGGGCGAGGAAATCGAAGGCGATGGCGGCGAGCGCCACGAGGCCGACCTGTCGCATCGCCGTCGTCGCGGCGCGGGTGAACACCTCGCCCTCGAGATAGAGGCCGAACAGCCGCCACAGCATGACGCAGAGCACGGCGACGAGCGCCCAGTCGGCGAGGACGAGCCCGAGGCCCGCGACGTAGTGCGTCGCGGGCAGGGCGGAGAGGTCGAGCTTCCACCAGCCGCCATAGGTCGCCGCCACCGCGTCCGGACTGCGCCAGAGCCAGAGGATCAGGGCCAGCGTCCAGGCCGCCCACAGGCCGACGGCGAGACGCAGGCCATGACAGAGCCAGCCGATGCGGGCGCGCAGGTCGCGGGCGGCGGCAGTGGCGGGCAGATCAGCGAACAGGCGCATCGGCCGGGCTCCTCGGGTTTCGATGTTTCGATATTGACGCATCTAAAACTTAATGTCAAACATGAAAAAATCGAACCTGAGGAGAAGCGCCTTGCCACATTGTCTATCCCTGTCGCGTCGCCTCGCCGCTCCGGCCGCGGCGTCGCTCCTGGCGGTTGTCCTGTCGGGCTGCGGCCATGTGCCGCTGACGACGATGGCGCGGCTCTCGGGTTTCGATCCGGGCGAAGTCGATCCGGCGCAGCTGCGCGTCGCGATCCGCGCGCCGGACTGGATGGAGCCGCGCAGCGGCGAGGCGATGCTGAAATTCACCCTCGGCCGGCGCAGCGGGGCGGCGGTGCGCGAGGAGCGTTTCGCGCTCGAGCCGGCCGAGTCGCCGCAGGAGACCGCGCGCCTCGCCGCGCACCGGCGCGCCGGCGAGCGCGTCTGGCCATGGCGGGTCACGGCGGCGGATGTGACGCGCATCCGCGCCTTGCAGGAGGAGGCGCGGCGTCTGCGCGCCACGGACCCCTCGCTCGATCGGCTGACGTTCGGCGCGGCGATCGAGGCGTGCCGGCGCGGCGAGGCGCCGTCCGGGCCGATCCGCACGACGACCTTCCTGCAGCCCGACGCGGCGACCGGCTATCTGACGCTGCTCGACGGCGTCGATCTGCGCGAGACGGCGCGCAAGGCGGGCGTCGATCTCGACGACAAGCTGCCGCCCTGCGGCAAGGCGGCGCTCAGGGCGGGGTGAGGGCCGGCGCCGGCCGCTATGGCCCGTCGCCGCCTGGGGATTCGCGATCGCGGGCGTAGCGCCGCTCGACGTCGAAATCCGGCAGCCAGGATTCGCGCCGCACGGTCCAGCATTCGTAGGTCGGCGTGAACGCGTCCGGGCTGTCGAGCGCGCCGAGATGCAGCTCGATCTCGGCGCCGCTCGTCGCAAACACCGAGGCGCCGCAGCGCGGGCAGAAATGCCGGCCCCGGAAATCGCGCGTCGCGCCTTCGACCGTCACCGCCTCGCGCGGAAAAATCGCGGCGGCGTAGAACAGCGCGCCATGATGCTTGCGACAGTCGAGACAATGGCAGACGCCGACGCGATCGGGCTCTCCCCTCGCCACGAGGCGCACGTCGCCGCACAGACAGCCGCCGGCAACCTCACGCATGGCGCTTCTCCCCGACGGTCCGGCGCCGATCGCGGGCGCCGCCAATGGATGGCTTCGCCCCGCGCGCCATGACGGCGAAGCGCTGCGCGCGCCGTCACCCTCTGCGGCTGAGGAAGGCGAGACGTTCGAACAGATGCACGTCCTGCTCGTTCTTCAAGAGCGCGCCGTGCAGCGGCGGAATGATCTTCTTCGGGTCGCGCTCGCGCAGCGTCTCGGGGCCGATATCCTCGTTGAGCAGGAGCTTCAGCCAGTCGAGCAGTTCGGATGTCGAGGGCTTCTTCTTCAGGCCGGGAACCTCGCGCACCTCGAAGAAGATGCGCAGCGCCTCCTCGACGAGGCGCTTCTTGATCCCCGGAAAATGCACCTCGACGATGTCGCGCATCGTCTCTGCGTCCGGAAACTTGATGTAGTGGAAGAAGCAGCGGCGCAGGAAGGCGTCGGGCAGCTCCTTCTCGTTGTTGGAGGTGATGACGACGATCGGCCGGCGCGCCGCCTTCACCGTCTCGCCGGTCTCGTAGACATGGAATTCCATGCGGTCGAGTTCGAGCAGCAGATCGTTGGGAAACTCGATGTCGGCCTTGTCGATCTCGTCGATGAGCAGCACCGGGCGCGCGTCGCTGGAGAAGGCCTCCCAGAGTTTTCCGCGCTTGATGTAGTTGGCGATGTCGGAGACGCGCGGATCGCCGAGCTGGCTGTCGCGCAGGCGCGACACCGCGTCGTACTCATAGAGACCCTGCGCCGCCTTGGTGGTCGACTTGATGTGCCAGGAAATCAGCGGCGCGCCGACGGCTTTGGCCACCTCCTCGGCGAGCACGGTCTTGCCGGTGCCCGGCTCGCCCTTCACCAGCAGGGGCCGCTCCAGCACGATGGCGGCGTTGACGGCGACCTTCAGGTCCTCGGTGGCGATGTAATCCTTGGTGCCGGCGAACCGCATGCGCGCCCTTTCGTCAAAAGCGGCGCGACCGTATGGCGCGCCGGGCCCGCGCACAAGGCCCGGCGCGCCGATGGCGATCGTCGAACGCGACGCGTCAGGCGGCGCGGCGGATCAGCGACAGCACGATCAGCACGATGACGCCGCCGATCGCCGCATGGATGATCGCCGCCACGACGCCAGTTCCGAGGTTCAATCCGAGGCTCGGCAGAACGAGGCCGGCGACGAAGGCGCCGATGACGCCGACGATGATGTTGCCGACGACGCCAAAGCCGGCCCCCTTGACGATGACGCCGGCGAGCCAGCCGGCGAGCGCGCCGACGATCAGCCAGACGATGACGGATTCGATACCCATGAAAAGCCCCTGCGTTCCTGCGCCGGCTGCGGATCATCCGCGCGGTCGCCGATGCCCACGCAACGCGCGTGGAACGACAGGGTTCCTGAATCCGGCCTATTTCGCGCGCAGCCGCGCCAGATGGGCGATGAGATCGTCGATCTGGCGCGGCGTGAACGAAAATTCCGGCATCTCGGGCGCGCGGTGGCTGACGACGATGCCTTCGGCGAGCGCCTCCTCGAGATCGGCGGGGCGATATTTGCGGGCGACGACGCGCAGGGGCGGGGCGCGCTCATGCCGGCTCGCGCCGGCGCGGCCGACGGCGTGGCAGCGGGCGCAGTGCTGTTCGGCGAGCGCCCGCCCGCGCGCGGCGCTGGCGGACTGCGCCTCGGCGGCAGGGGCGAGGGCGCAAAGCGCCAGGCCGGCGAGAAGGGTCGCAGCGCGCATCGAATCACTCCTTGCGCCGATTCTAGCCGGCGGCGCGCGGCGCGCGAGCGGCGACCGCGTGACGCAGCCGGCGCGGCGTGGCATCATCGCGCGCATGTTCCTGACCTTCTTCGCCAATCTGAAAGCCGCGCAGGTCCCCTGCACGCTGCGCGAATATCTGACGCTGATGCAGGCGCTCGAAGCCGACCTCGCCGAGAAGTCGGTCGAGGATTTCTACTATCTCTCCCGCGCCTGTCTGGTGAAGGACGAGCGCAATCTCGACAAGTTCGACCGCGTTTTCGGGACGACCTTCAAGGGCCTGGAGAATCTGGCGGCGGCGCTCGAGCGCGCCGAGATCCCGGAGGAATGGCTGCGCAAGCTGGCCGAGAAATTCCTCACCGAGGAGGAGAAGGCGCAGCTCGAGGCGATGGGCTGGGACAAGCTCATGGAGACGCTGAAGAAGCGGCTCGAGGAGCAGAAGGGCCGCCATCAGGGCGGTTCGAAATGGATCGGCACGGCGGGGACCTCGCCCTTCGGCGCCTATGGCTACAATCCGGAAGGCATCCGCATCGGCCAGGAAGGCAACCGCAATTTTCGCGCGGTGAAGGTGTGGGACAAGCGCGAGTTCAAGGATCTCGACGGCGGCGTCGA
>JAEULW010000010.1 GCA_016793505.1 Methylobacteriaceae bacterium
CGCTCCGCCCAGCGCGCGCGCCTCGCCCGCGCCTGGCGCGAGGGGCCGGCCGACTTCCTGCTGGCGCAGGTCGTCGCCGATCTCCTCGATCGCCTCGCGGTGGTGAAGCGCGACTTCCGGTCGATCCTCGATCTCGGCACGCCCGGGCCGGGACTGGCGCAGGCGCTGACCGGCGCGTCCGGCCGCCCCTTCCTCGTGCGCATGGCCGGAGCGCAGGCCGCGCTCGGCGGCGCCGGGCCGCGGCTCGTCGGCGACGAGGAGGCGCAGCCTTTTCCGCCCGGCGCCTTCGATCTGATCGTCTCGGCGCTGGCCTTGCAGGGCGTCAACGATCTGCCGGGCGCGCTGATGCAGGCGCGACGCGCGCTCAGGCCGGACGGACTGATGATCGCCGCGCTCGTCGGCGGGCGCAGCCTGGCCGAACTGCGCGAGGCCTTCGCCGCGGCCGAGAGCGAGGTCGTCGGCGGGGTCTCGCCCAGGGTCGCGCCGATGATCGACCTGCGCGATCTCGGCGCGCTGCTGCAACGCGCCGGCTTCGCGCTGCCGGTCGTCGACGTCGATGCGCTGACGGTGCGCTATCCGCATGCGCTGGCGCTGATGCGCGACCTGCGGGCGATGGGAGCGACCAATTCGCTCGCCCTGCGCGTCCGCGCGCCGCTGCGCCGCGCCGTGCTGCGCCGCGCGGTCGAGATTTATGGCGAACGCTTCGCCGATGCGGACGGGCGCGTGCGCGCCACCTTCGAGATCATCTGGCTGTCGGGCTGGGCGCCGCATGACAGCCAGCAGAAGCCGCTGGCGCCGGGCTCGGCGAAGATGCGTCTGGCCGACGCGCTCGCAGCGCAGGCGACAACAGGGGGGCAGGAGGCAGGATGACGAGCAGGGCCAAGCCGAAGCGCTCGACGACCAACGACTATGCGCGCTTCTACTCCATCACCACGCGCTGGCACGACAACGACGTCTACGGACACGTCAACAACGTGACCTACTACGCCTTCTTCGACACCGCGGTGAACGGACTGCTGATCGACGCCGGCGTGCTCGATCCGGCGAGCGACACGGTCGTCGGTCTCGTCGTCGAGACGCGATGCAGCTATTTCGCCAGCCTGACCTATCCCGATCGCGTCGAGGTCGGCGTGGCGGTCGAGCATCTCGGCCGATCCTCGGCGCGCTATCGCGTCGGCGTGTTCCGCGCCGGCGAGAACGAAGCGCGCGCGCAGGGCGAATTCACGCATGTCTATGTCGATCGGGCGAGCGGCAAGGCGGCGGACATTCCGGCGCCAGTGCGCGCGGTTCTCACGGAGATGCGGATATGAACGGCGAGGACAAGGTCGCCCTCGTCACCGGCGCGGCCCGCGGCATCGGCCTCGCCGCGGCGCGCAAATTCCTCGCCGAGGGCTGGCGCTGCGCGCTGCTCGACATCGACGGCGAGACGCTGGCGGCGGCGATGCGGGCGATCGCCCAGCCCGAATGCACGCTGGCGCTGATCTGCGACGTGGCGGCGCCCGATCAGACGGCGGCTGCTGTCGCGACGCTGACGCGGCGTTTCGGCCGGCTCGACGCGCTGGTCAACAACGCCGGCGTCGCGGTGTTCAAGCCGGCCCTCGAGACGACGTTCGAGGAATGGACTCGCGTGCTGGCGGTCAATCTCGGCGGGCCGTTCCTGATGACGCAGCTCTGCGCGCCGCTGCTCGCCGCAACGGGCGGGGCGGTGGTCAACATCACCTCGATCTCGGGCCAGCGCGCCTCGACGCTGCGCGTCGCCTACGGCGCCAGCAAGGCGGCGCTGTCGCATCTGACCAAGCAGTTCGCCGCCGAACTCGGCGAGCTCGGCGTGCGCGTCAACGCGGTGGCGCCGGGGCCGGTGGACACGGCGATGGCGAAGCAGGTTCATACGCCGGCGATCCGCGCCGACTATCACGACGCCATTCCGCTCAACCGCTATGGCCGCGAGGAGGAGATCGCCGAGGCGATCTTCTTCCTGGCGAGCGAACGGGCGAGCTACATCACCGGCGAGACGCTGGCCTGCGACGGCGGATTCGCGGCGGCCGGCATCGGCCTGCCGACGTTGAGGGGGCAGGGCCGGAGCTGAGTCCGCAAGAATCCGGACTGGCGTCACCGCCGCGACGCATTAGACTTGTGCGACCGGAGACGCCCATGACGCCGCTCAGCCGATTCGTTCTCGCGCCTCTCGTCGTCATCGCAGCCGTCCTGTCCGGCTGCAACGATCCGAAACCGGCGAGCGGGCCGCCGGCCGGCGCGCCGCCGCCGGCGGTCGGCTTTTCGACGCTGGCGCCGCGCACCGTGGCGATCGTCGAGGAGGTGACGGGCCGCGTCTCGCCGAGCCTGATCGCCGAAGTCAGGCCGCAGGTGAACGGCATCATCGAGAAGCGCCTGTTCGCCGAGGGCAGCGAGGTGAAGGAAGGCGACGTTCTTTATCTCATCGCCGACGCCTCCTATCGCGCCGCCCGGGCCTCGGCGCAGGCCGCGCTCGATCGCGC
>JAEULW010000015.1 GCA_016793505.1 Methylobacteriaceae bacterium
GAGCCGCCTGTCATCCCGGCCGGAGCGGAGCGGAGAGCCGGGACCCAGTCCGGCAACATGGAGCGCTGCCCCGGCGTTGCCTGGGTTCCCGCGCGCCCGCTGCGCGGGCGTCGGGAATGACACTCGATTTGTCATCCCGGCCGGAGCGAAGCGGAGAGCCGGGACCCAGTTCTGCGGCATTGAGCGCTGCCCCGGCATTCTCTGGGTTCCCGCGCGCCCGCTGCGCGGGCGTCGGGAATGACACTCGATTTGTCATCCCGGCCGGAGCGGAGCGGAGAGCCGGGACCCAGTCCGGCAACATGGAGCGCTGCCCCGGCGTTGCCTGGGTTCCCGCGCGCCCGCTGCGCGGGCGTCGGGAATGACAGTGAGGAAGGGCGCGGCCAACGCCATCAGCTCCGTCGCCTTGCGGCGCGGAGGGATGGAGAGGCGCGGGGCCGGGCTGGCGATGCTCGAACGCGCAAGACTTTCGCCGACCCGTCCGACAGGCGCGCCTCCCTCGCGGGAGGACCTGCCGGATGTGGAGCGCGCCTCGCCCGGCGGCGATGCGCAAAGAAGGGAGCCGGGGCCGCAGGCAGGCGTCCCCACATCCCCGCGCCGCGGCGCTTTCTCCGGTTCCAGCCCCTTTTGCGATCGACTTGCCGGCCGATCCGCCGCCACGCAGGTCCGGGTTGGCGTTCTCGGACTGTAGAACGCCTCGGGGGGCCGTCCGCATCGCGCGTCTGGGGTTCGTCCCGCCCCGGACCGCGACCGCCGCTGTCCCCCGCCGCCGCCTCGTGACGATCGCGACGCGCCTCTCCGCGGGCGAGGGATGCGACAATGATGGCGCGAGACGAGACTCCTGTCAAGGATTATATTCCTGTCATTCGCCCTCGCCGCGTCATGGCCGGGCTTGACCGGGTTCCCGCCCGCCGGCTGCGCCGGCGTCGGGAATGACAATTGGGGAGGGGCGCGCCCGCGCCTTGGCGTTGACTCCCGGCCAGGGTTCAGGTTTCTTGGAACAAACAGGGAACATTGCAGCCATGACCCCAGCCCGGCGATCTCTCGTCGCGCCCGCGACGGCGTTTCAGCGGCGGCCCGCGCCTGCCCAGGGCGACGATGTCGCGGCGCGGTTCGGGCCCGGCGCCTTGCACGAGATCTATGCGGCGGAGGGGGCGGACGGCGTCGCGGCCCTCGGCTTCGCGCTCGCCGCGATGGCCCGGGCCGCGCCGGACCGGCCGCTCCTGTGGGCGCGGCAGGATCTGGCGGCGCGCGAATATGGCGGCGCCTATGCGCCGGGGCTCGCCGCCTTCGGCGTCGATCCGGCGCGGCTGATCGCGGTCGGGGCGCGCGATCCGCGCGACCTGCTGCAGGCCGGGCTCGAAGGGGCGCGCTGCGCCGGGCTCGGGGCGGCGCTGATCGAGCTGCACGGACCGGCGGCGGCCTACGACCTCGTCGCCAGCCGGCGCCTCGCCTTCGCCGCCGCCGAGTCGGGCGCGCGCGTCGTGATGCTGCGCAGCGCCGCCGCGCCCGCCCCGAGCGCCGCCGAAACGCGCTGGCGGCTGCGCGCGGCGCCCTCGCGCCCCTTGCCCGCCGAGGCGCCGGGCCGCCCCGCCTTCGAACTCGTGTTGCTGCGCCAGCGCAACGGACAGGAAGGCCGGCGCTGGCTGGTGGAGTGGAATTGCGATGTCGGACATTTCCTCGAACGCCCCCTGCCCGAGCCCGGCCCCGCCGCAGCAGACGACGCCGGGCCGGCGCTATCTGGCGCTGTGGTTCCCCTTCCTGCCCTGCGAGCGGACGCGGAGCGCGCCGACGGGGAACGCCTGCGCCGGGCCGGCTGAGGCGCCGCTCGTCCTCGTCGGGCGCGAGGGCGGGGGCCTGCGCATCGTCGCCGCCGACGCGGCGGCGCTGGCGCTCGGGCTCGGCCCCGGCGTGGCGCTGGCCGACGCGCGCGCCCGCGCGCCCGCCCTGCGGGTCGAGGCGATGAACGAGGCGGAGGACGCCGCGCTGCTGCGGCGCCTCGCCGCCGCCTGCGGCCTCTATACGCCGCTCGTCGCGCTCGACGGGGCGGACGGGCTGGCGCTCGACGTGACGGGTTGCGCGCATCTGTTCGGCGGCGAGGCGGAGATGCGGGCGCGGCTGATCGCGCGCATGGCCCATTTCGGCCTGACGGCGCGGGCGGCGCTGGCGGGCGCGCCGGAGGCGGCGCGCGCTTCGGCGCGCTACGGCGAAGCGACGATCGTCGCGCCCGGCGCGGAGGCGCAGGCGCTGGCCGGCCTGCCGGTCGCCGCGCTCGATCTGCCGGCGGCGACGACGCTGGCGCTGACGCGGGCCGGCCTGCGCAGCCTCGGCGATCTCGACGCGCGGCCGCGGCAGGCGCTGGCGGCGCGCTTCGGCGCGACGCTTCTCGACCGGCTCGACCGGACGCTCGGGCGGCTCGACGCGCGCCTCACGCCGCTGCGCAGGCCGCCGGAACTGATGGCGGAAAAACATTTCGCCGAGCCGATCGGCCGCATCGAGGACGTCGTCCATGCGCTGACGCGGCTGATGGCGGATCTCACCGCCGCGCTCGAAGCGCGCGGGCGCGGCGCGCGGCTCGTCGGCGCCGCCTTCTTCCGCGCCGACGGGGCGGTGCGGCGCATCGGCGCGCGCGCCGGGCGGGCGAGCCGCGACGGGCCGGGGCTGATGCGGCTGCTGACGCTCGAACTCGAGCGGCTCGCCGATCCGCTCGATCCGGGCTTCGGCTTCGACGCGCTGCGCCTCGCCGTGCTGCGCAGCGAGCCGCTCGCGGCGGCGCAGGACGATCTCGAGGCGACGGCGCATGCGGGGCGGGACGAGGCGGCGGCCCTCGCCGATCTCGTCGGCCGGCTCGGCGCGCGCTTCGGCGCGGCGCGGGTGACGCGCTTCCATGCGCAGGACACGCACGAGCCGACGCGCGCGGCGGCGCGCCGCTCCGCGCTCGAGGACGAGGCGCCGGCGCCCTGGCCCGGCCATCCCGACGGCGAGCCGCCGCTCAGGCCGCTGACGCTGTTTTCCGCGCCGCAGCCGATCGAGGTCGTCGCCGAGGTGCCGGACGGGCCGCCGTTGCGCTTCCGCTGGCGGCGGGCGCTGCACGAGGCGGCGCGGGCCGAGGGGCCCGAACGCATCGCGCCAGAATGGTGGCGCGTCGGGCCCGAGGCGCCGACGCGCGACTACTACCGCGTCGAGGACGCGCAGGGCCGGCGCTTCTGGCTGTTCCGCGAGGGCTTTTACGCCGGCTATGGCGAACGGCCGCGGTGGTTCGTGCACGGGCTGTTCGCGTGAGCGCGCCGGCCTATGCCGAACTCGCAGCGGCGACGCAGTTCTCGTTCCTGCGCGGCGCCTCCTCGGCGCAGCAGATGGCGCTGACCAGCCTGCTCCTCGGTCAGGCCGGGATCGGGATCGCGGATCGCAACAGCCTCGCCGGCGTGGTGCGCGCCCATGCGGCGCTGAAGGAGCTGCGCGCCGGCGGCGCCTTGCCGCCGATCGTGCGGCGCATCGGCGGCGCGCCCGGCGACGTCGAGATCGCCCATCACGCCCTGTCGGAGGAGTCGCAGGAGGCCGAGCGGCTGCGCGCCTTCCTGCGGGCGCGGGCGCGCGACTTCAAGCTCGTCGTCGGAGCGCGGCTCGTCTTCGCCGACGACACGCCCGACATCGTCGCCCATCCCGCCAATCGCGCCGGATGGGGGCGTCTGTGCCGGCTGCTGACGCTCGGCCAGCGCCGCGCCCGCAAGGGCGGGTGCGATCTGTTCTTCGACGATCTCGCCGCGCAGGCGCAGGACCTTTTGCTGATCGCCCTGCCCGGCCCGCAGGCGCCGCCGTCGCGCGACCTGCTCGGCCGGCTGCGCGAGATCGCGCCGGGGGCGGCCTGGCTCGGGGCGCGCATGGGCCGGCGCGGCGACGACCGGCGCCGCCTCGCCGGACTGATGGAGCGGGCGCGCGAAACGCGCCTGCCGCTGATCGCCGTCAACGACGCGCTCTACGCCAGCCCCGAGGAGCGCGACCTGCAGGACGTGCTGACCTGCATCCGCGAGGGCGTGACGATCGCGCGCGCCGGCCGGCTGCTCGAGGCCAACGCCGAGCGCTGCCTGAAGCCGCCGCAGGAAATGGCGCGGCTGTTCGCCGACTGTCCGCAGGCGATCGCGCAGACGATCGCCTTCTGCGGGCGCGTCGAATTTTCGCTCGATCAGCTCGCCTATGAATATCCCGACGAACCGACGCCGCCCGGCCGCGAGGCGCAGGACTGGCTCGCCGAACTGACCTGGCGCGGCGCGCAGGCGCGCTATCCGCAGGGCGTTCCCGAGAAAGTGCGCCGCCTCGTCGTCGAGGAGCTGAAGCTGATCGGCAAGCTCGGCTATGCGCGCTACTTCCTGACCATCCACGACATCGTGCGCGTGGCGCGTGACAAGGGGATTTTGTGTCAGGGCCGCGGCTCGGCGGCCAATTCCGCGGTGTGCTACGCGCTCGGGATCACCGCGGTCGATCCGGCCGAGCATGATCTCCTGTTCGCGCGCTTCATCTCCGAGGAGCGGCGCGAGCCGCCCGACATCGACGTCGATTTCGAGCACGAGCGGCGCGAGGAGGTGATCCAGCACATCTACGAACGCTACGGGCGCCATCGCGCCGGGCTGGTGGCGACGGTGATCAGCTACCGACCGAAAAGCGCGATCCGCGACGCCGGCAAGGCGCTCGGCCTTTCGGAGGAGGTGACGGCGGCGCTGGCCTCGACGCAATGGGGCAGCTGGGGCAGCGAGATCACCCGCGCGCAGGTGCGTCAGGCCGGGCTCGATCCGGACAATCCCGAGATCGCCCGCGCCGTCTCCTTCGCGACGCGGCTGCTCGGCGCGCCGCGGCATCTGTCGCAGCATGTCGGCGGCTTCGTGCTGACGCGCGGCCGGCTCGACGAACTCGCCCCGATCGGCAATGCGGCCATGCCCGACCGCACCTTCATCGAATGGGACAAGGACGACATCGACGCGCTCGGCCTGATGAAGATCGACATCCTGGCGCTCGGCATGCTGACCTGCATCCGAAAAGCCTTCGACGAGTTGCGGGCGCATGACGGGCCCGATCTTGGCCTCGCCGACGTGCCGCAGGACGACAGGGCGACCTACGACATGCTCTGCCGCGGCGATTCGATCGGCGTGTTCCAGGTCGAGAGCCGGGCGCAGATGAACATGCTGCCGCGGCTGAAGCCGCGCATCTTCTACGATCTCGTCATCCAGGTGGCGATCGTCAGGCCCGGGCCGATCCAGGGCGAGATGGTGCATCCCTATCTGCGCCGCCGCGCCGGGCTGGAGGCGTTCGAACTGCCCTCCCCCGCCCCGCCGCACGATCCGCACGAGCTCCGACACATCCTGCGCAACACCTTCGGCGTGCCGCTGTTCCAGGAGCAGGCGATGAAGATCGCCATGGTGGCGGCCGAATTCTCCGACATCGAGGCGAACCAGCTCCGGCGCGCCATGGCGACGTTCCGGCATGTCGGCACGATCGGCCATTTCGAGACGCTGATGGTCGAGCGGATGATCAGGCGCGGCTACGATCCCGACTTCGCGCGGCGCTGCTTCAAGCAGATCGAAGGCTTCGGCTCCTACGGCTTTCCGGAGAGCCATGCCGCCTCCTTCGCCAAGCTCGTCTACGTCTCGTCATGGCTGAAATGTCACCATCCCGCGGTCTTCGCCTGCGCGCTGCTGAACTCGCAGCCGATGGGCTTCTACGCGCCGGCGCAGATCGTGCGCGACGCGCGCGAGCACGGCGTCGAGGTCAGGCCGATCGACGTCAATCACAGCCTCTGGGACAACCGGCTCGAGCGGCGCGCCGACGGGGCGCTGGCGCTGAGGCTCGGCTTTCGTCAGGCCGACGGCGTGCATGAAGCCGAGGCGACGCGGCTCGTCGCGGCGCGCGGGCGCGGCTTTCGCAGCGTCGAGGAGGTCGCGGCGCGGGCGCGGCTCTTCGGACGGCCGATGCGCGCGCTGGCCGACGCCGACGCCTTCGGCTCGATCCGGCTCGACCGGCGCGCCGCGCTGTGGGAGGTGCGGCGCCTGCCGGAGGCCGAGCCGCTGCCGCTGTTCGCCGCGGCGGATGCGCGCGAACTCGGCGAAGAGCCGGACGCGAAGCTGCCGGCGATGACGCCCGGCGAGCATGTGGCGACCGACTACCAGACGATGCGGCTCTCCCTGAAGGCGCATCCGATGCAGATCTTGCGGCCGCTGTTTGCGCGCGAGCGCGCCTCCAGCGCGGCGCAGGTGTCGGCGGCGCGCGACGGGGCATGGGCGCGCATGGCCGGCGTCGTGCTGGTGCGCCAGCGGCCGGGCAAGGGCAACGCCATCTTCGTGACGCTGGAGGACGAGACGGGCGTCACCAACATCGTGTTGTGGGCGCGGCTGTTCGAGCGCTTCCGCAAGGAGACGATGGGGGCGCGGCTGATGCTGGTCGAGGGGCGGGTGCAACGCAGCCCGGAAGGCGTCGTGCATCTGATGGCGCAGAAGATCGTCGACCGTTCGGCCGAACTCGACCGGCTGTGGCGGCAGTGCCCCGGCGAGACCGGGCGCGCGCCCGCGCCGGCGCCGGACAAGGACGAGGCGGGCCAGCGCAAGACGATTCCGCCGCCGCTGTCGCTCGCCCCGCCGCCGCGCGCGCGCCATCCGCGCGCGGCGCGCGTCATGCCGAGAAGCCGCGACTTTCACTGACGCCGCGGCGCGCGCCGATTCAGTTCGCCGCCGGCGCCTCGCCGTCCTCGTCCTCCCAGCGATAGAGCTCGCCCCATTCCTTGTCCCAGATGTCTTCGGGATCGAGGACGACGACGGCGAGCTTCATCTCGTTGGCGAGGCGGATGGCGGAGCGGAAGGCGTCCTTGGCGGCGATCTCGCCGGAATCGACGCCGCCCGGCGCGTTGCCGGGCATGGCCGAGGCGTGGATGCGCACCGAGCCGACCTGGCCCTGATTGGTCTGGGCGAGCACCAGATTGATCGCGTCCGGCTGCTCCTCGTCGACCTGTTCGAAACGGTTGGCCATCTGGTGATCCTTTCGCGTCAGATCGTCGGGACTTCGGCCGGCGCTTCCGGCGCCGGGGCGGCGGGCGCGGCGGCGGGCGCCCCGCCCTTGCTGCGCCATTCATAGGCGAACCTGCCGTCGGCGATCGCCACGCGCGCCTCGGTCAGCTCCTCGCGGGCGAGCGAGCGCTTGAGGAATTCGCGCGCCAGCTCGGGCAACAGCGTGTTGGTGATGATGTTGTCGATGATGCGGCCGCCCGAATCGGGATCGTTGCAGAGCGAGACGATGTGATCGACCACCGCGTTGTCGTAGTGGAAAGTCGCGCCATGCGCCTCCCGGACGCGCTTGCCGATGCGGCCGAGCTGCAGCCGCACGATGCCGCCGAGCATCTCGGGCGACAGCGCGAAATACGGGATGGTGACGATGCGCCCGAGCAGCGCCGGCGGGAAGACTTTCAGAAGCTCCGGCTTCATCGCCTGGGCGAGCGCCTCGGGATCGTTGCGATAGTGCTCGTCCTTGCTGAGCTCCATCAGCAGATCGGTGCCGACGTTGGAGGTGAGGATGATCAGCGTGTTCTTGAAGTCGATGCGTCGGCCGGTGCCGTCCTCCATCTGGCCCTTGTCGAAGACCTGGAAGAAGATTTCGTGGACGTCGGGGTGGGCTTTCTCGACCTCGTCGAGCAGCACCACCGAATAGGGCTTCCTGCGCACCGCCTCGGTGAGGCGGCCGCCCTCGCCATAGCCGACATAGCCGGGAGGCGCGCCTTTCAGCGTCGAGACGGTGTGCGCCTCCTGGAATTCCGACATGTTGATGGTGATGATGTTGGTCTCGCCGCCATACAGCGCCTCGGCGAGGGCGAGCGCGGTCTCGGTCTTGCCGACGCCCGAGGGGCCGACCAGCATGAACACGCCGATCGGCTTGTTCGGATTGTCGAGCTTGGCGCGGTTGGTCTCGATGCGCTTGGCGATCATCTTGAGGCCGTGGCTCTGGCCGACGACGCGCCGGTTGAGCACGTCGGGCAGGTTGAGCACGGTCTCGATCTCGTCCTGCACCATCTTGCCGAGCGGGATGCCGGTCCAGTCGGCGACGACGGAGGCGACGGAGGCCTCGTCGACATGGGCGTAGATCATGCGCCGCTCGGGATTGATGGCGTCGAGGACGCCGGTCGTCTCCATCAGCTCGGCGCGGGTCGCGCCCGCATCGGGGGCGTCCTCCTTCGGCTCGGCGAGAATCTCGCGCAGCGAGCGCACCTTCTCGACGAGGCCCTTCTCGGCCTCCCATTCGGATTCGAGGGCGGCGAGCTTCTCCTTGGCCGCTGACGTCGCCGCGTCGATCTCGGCGATGCGCGGGCCGTTGTCCTCGCCGAGATCGGCGTCGGCGACGAGGGCGGCGCGCTCCTTGTCGAGCATGGCGATCTCGACGCGCGCGTCGGCGATCGCCGCCGGCGTCGAGGACTGGCTGATGGCGACGCGGGCGCAGGCGGTGTCGAGCAGGCTGACCGCCTTGTCGGGCAATTGCCGCGCCGGAATGTAGCGCTGCGACAGCGTCACGGCGGCGACGACGGCGGCGTCGGAGATGCGCACCTTGTGGTGCTTCTCCATCGGCGCGAGGATGCCGCGCAGCATGGTGCAGGCGCGCACCGTGTCCGGCTCGTCGATCAGCACGGGCTGGAACCGGCGGGTGAGCGCCGGGTCCTTCTCGAAGTACTGGCGGTATTCGGACCATGTCGTCGCCGCGATGGTGCGCAGCGTGCCGCGCGCCAGCGCCGGCTTCAACAGGTTGGCGGCGTCGCCCGTGCCGGCGGCGCCGCCGGCGCCGATCAGCGTATGCGCCTCGTCGATGAACAGGATGATCGGCGTCGGCGAGTTCTGCACCTCGTCGATGACCGAGCGCAGGCGCTGCTCGAACTCGCCCTTCATCGAGGCGCCGGCCTGCATCAGGCCGATGTCGAGCGCGCAGAGGCGCACGTCGCGCAAGGGCGGCGGCACGGCGCCCGAGGCGATCGCCTGGGCGAATCCCTCGACCACCGCCGTCTTGCCGACGCCGGCCTCGCCGGTGAGAATCGGATTGTTCTGGCGCCGGCGCATCAGCACGTCGATGATCTGGCGGATTTCCTCGTCGCGGCCGAGGATCGGGTCCATCTCGCCGGACTTCGCCTTGGCGGTCAGATCCTGCGAGAAGCGGTCGAGCGGGGTCGTGCCCTTCGGACCGGCGGCGTCCTCGGCGCCGGGCGTGCCGGCGGCGCGCAGGCCCGAGCCGTCCATCGGGCGCAGCGTCTCTTCCTCCGAGTTCTGCCAGATCTTGCGATATTCCTCGGCCAGCTGATCGGCGTTGATCTTGTTGAACTCGCGCGAGATCGACACGAAGGCGCGCTTCAGCTCCGTCGATTTCAGCGCGCCGACGAGAACGTGGCCGGTCCTGATCTGCGTCTCGCCGAAGAACAGCGTGGCGTAGTGCCAGCCGCGATCGAGCAGATCGACAATGGTGTTGGAGACGCTCGGCATCTCGGTCTCGCGCTTGCGCAGCGCCTCGATCGCCTGCATCACGTCGCCGGCGAGCTTGCCGCGATCGAGCTGGAAATGGTCGATGGTGAGCGTCAGGTCGCTCTGCTCGCGCGGCAGGATGTGGGCGAGCCAGTGGGCGAGCTCGACATGGCGGTTGCCGGCCGTCTTGGCCTGTCGCAGCGCCTGGATGAAGGCTTCATAGCCGACGCGGTTGAGCTTGCCCGTGACGGATTCGAGGCTGATGTCGGTCATGGCGTCACCGTGGGTTGCGCGCGCGCGGCGCTACGGGTTTGTCGGCGTCTTTCGGCAGGGTGGAAACGTGCGTCGCAGAGCCAGCGCCGGTCGCCCGACCAGGACGGCGCGGACCAGCTCGTCCAGCCGAGCCGGCCGGCCTTGCCGAGACGCACGGCAGGCGCCTTCTCGGCAGGGATGGCGAGTTCGACCTCCCATTCGATCTCGTCGCCGAGATAGAAAAAGACGAGATCGGTCAGCTCCTCGCAGCGATAGGCGCCGGGCAGGAAGCGCTCGTACTCGGCCATGTCGGACATGAAGAGGCGGATGCGGATCTTGTCCTCGATCGAATAGAACGAGCCGCCGGCCATCATGTCGACGCCGAGACGCGACTGGGCGCCGAGATGGGAGCGATCCTGCGGCTCGAGCGTCAGCCAGGCGCCGACGAATTCGTCGATCTCGCATTCGACGCCGAGCAGGCCGCGGATGAGCCGGCGCAGCCGCGCCGCGCCCTTGGCCTTGGCGCCGACGAGGCCGGCATAGGCGATCTTGCCGGAGTCGGGCACGCTGTCGAGATCGCGATAGATCGGCGTGCCGAGGCCGATCGTCGAGGCGACATAGTCGCGGAAGCGATCGTCCTTCGGCCGGTCGTGCTGGGCGACGGGACGGGCGTCGGCCCAGGCGCGGAAAAACAGTTCGAGGAAGCGGTGATTGATCAGATCGCAGAACCGGGCGAAGGCGTCGTCGCGCGCCAGCAGCCAGCCATAGGCCTCCTCGGTGGTGGCGAGCGGCAGCGCGCCCTGCGGCCCGAGCAGGCCGAGGAACTTCTGCAAGACGCGCCAGCGGCCGGTCGGATCCTTGCGGAAGTCGGAGACGGTCGAGGCGGGAAACTCGAAATAGGGATCCTGGCCGAGCGTGACGAAGTCGTCGCGCCGTGTGGCGGCGTCGCCGATGCGCGGCCTGTCGGGATGGCTGCGCTCGAGGCGGCGCAGCACCATGAAAAAATCGAAGCGCCAGGGCTCCTTCTCGATCTGCTCCAGCCAGGCGCTCACAGCGGCCTCCGCGCGCCATAGCGCACCGGCCAGCGCATCACCTCGCCGCGCTCGGAGGAGCGGATGACGGTCTGGGTGAAATGATTGACGGCGGCGTATTCGCGATAGAAGCGATCGAGCACGGCGCCGAGCAGGAAGACGCCGGCGCCCTCGAACGCCTTCTCGTCGAGCGTGACGGTGATCTCGAAGCCGCGCGCCGCGCCGACGCCGCTCTTCTGGCGCACGCGACGCACCACCGTCGTCGCCGAGACCGAACGCACGCCGCGGATGCGCCGCTCGGTGGCGCTGTCGGTCAGATCGGCGAACATCGACAGGATCTCGCGAATCGACTGGGCGTTCTCGCCGGCGCCGCGCTCGACGAGGCCGAGGTGATTGAGCGAGAGCATGTTGATGAGGCGCCAGGCGACGACGCCGGTATGGGCGTGCTCGCTGCGGCTGCGCAGCTGCGTGACGATCGGCTCGCGCGGCGGCGTCGGCCCGAAGGCGCAGAAGACGTCGAGCTGCATGTCGTCGACGAGGCGGAAATCGGCGCCGCCCTGGCCGACCGGCAGATGCTCGGTGAGATGGCGATTGGAGCACAGCGCGCGCACGCCGAGCTCGGCGACGGCATGATCGCTGTCGATCGTCGCCGGCTCGACCAGCGAGATGAACATGTCGGTGCCGGTATAGTTCGAGGCGACGCCGACGCGCTTCTCGTTGGTGGTGCGCCGGCGCGGCAGACGGCGCAGCGTGTAGCAAAGATCGGTGTCGGCGAGCCGGCCGCCATTGGCGGCGGAATAGAGCGGATAGACGCGCTGCTTCTGCGCGCCGCCGCGATAGTGCGCGGTGAGCTCGAGCACGCGATGGGCCTCGAAATCGAGGGTGCGGCTGCGGTCGGGCACGACATGATATTCGTGCTGGTTGTCACGCACCGGAATGCGGTCGGTCGTCATCTCGAAGAGATTGATCGCCGGCGCCGCATAGAGCAGGAAGGCCTGAGGCGTGACCGCCGCGGCAAGGCGGGCGTTGACCTCGTCGAAGATGAAGACGATCTCGACGCGCCGCGTCGGCAGGCGCGCCAGCGCGCGCCTGAGCCTGGTCAGGCGGAAGCCGAGGAACTTGCGCGGGAACATGAAGTACTCGCGCAACAGATCGAAGCCGGTGAAGATGCGATCGTCGTTGGGGAAGAGCGCCTCGTCCTCGGAGAAGCCGACCTGCTCGATGCAATCGGGCTCGGCGGGCACGATGACCGGATCGCCGAAGGCGTCGAGATAACGGAAATAGACGCCGACGCAGTGGCCGAAAATCTGCTCGTAGATCGCCACCGCGTCCGATTCGGGGCCGCCGAGATGGACGGTCAGTTCGTCGGCGCGGCAGCCGGCGAAATGCAGATCGGGGCGCTTTTCGGTCTCGGCGTCGTTCTGCTCGTCCTCGCGGCGGGCGGTGCTGCGATGCAGGAGCGAAATGCGCAGGCCCGCCATGGCGCGCGGCGGGGCGGGCAGACGCAGCGCCTGCAGGGCGCCGAGCGTGCCGATGTAGTCGGCGCCGGAAATCTCGAACGGCCACAGCGTGACCGGCGCCGTCATGCGGAAGCGGCAGGCGACCTGCGCGTCGCGCTCGCGGAAGCGCGCGTCGAGACAGGACTGGCGCGGGATGAGGCGGCCCTCGCGCAGCGCGGCGTCGCCGAAGCCGGGCGCGATCTGCGCCAGAATCACCGACGGCGTCGGGGCGAGATAATTCGGCACCAGCTGCTCGAGCAGATTGGCGGTGAATTCGGGAAACTCGTGCTTGATCTTGAGCTGCACGCGGGCGGCGAGAAAGGCGGCGCCCTCGAGCAGGCCGGCGATCATCGGGTCGGCCTGCTCGCCGACGAGGCCGCCGAGACGCTCGGCGATGCCGGGATATTCCTCGGCGAATTCCTTCGCCTGCTCGTAGAGAAGCTTCAGCTCGCGATTGTAGAGATCGAGGAATTCCCTGTGCATCGTCGACCTAGAGGCGGCTGACGACGATCGAGCCGGTATCGAACTCGACATCGGCGAAGAACTCGACCGGCACGTTGACCGGCGTACACATCAGATCGGCGCGCACCACGTAGCGCAGGCGCAGCTCGGTCTTGTCGACCTCGTTGTCGCGCGCGACCTCGATGGTGTCGCGCACGAGGCGCGGCTCGAAGGTGGAGAGCGCCGTCTCGAGCTCGTCGCGAATCTCGCTGAGGCGCGATTCGTCGATGGTGCGGTTGGAGATGTCGGGGCAGCCGAAATTGAGCACCGACTTGCGCACTTCCGGATGCTCGGCGAGATCGACCGTCGATTCGAAGGCGACGGTGTTCATCAGCGATTCGAGATCGCGCAAAACCTGGCGGCGCAGACCCTGCTCGGTGATGGCGGCGCGGGCCGCGGTGCGGCGCGGCGCCAGGACGCGCTCGCCGCCGTCGTCGCGCAGGTCGAGCTTTCGGCGCGAGTCCTTCTCCTCATGCGCCGCGCGAAAGGCGAACATGAGCGGCGGACTGAGGCGCTTCGATCGGGCGGAAGGCGGCATCGCGAACGTTCATGAAAAAAGACGTCCCCGCACGGTGAAGCCGTGCAGGGCCGGAGTGAGATCGGCGCGGGGCCGGAGCGGCACGCCGCTCCCGCGCGCCGGAGCTGCGATCAGGTCGTGCCCTTGTTGGCCTTGACGTCCCAATCGGCGCGGACCTGGCCCTGCAGCTTGCCGTCCTGGCCCTGCATCTTGTAGATGAACTCGATCTTCGTGAAGGAGAGCGAGCCCTGCTCCTGGGCGAGCGAGCCGCCGCCGGCATGGTCGGACCAGGTGATGCTCGAGACCATGAGGTCGGTCAGCTTGACCTGGAAATACTCTTCCTGCTCGCCGCCGGCCTTGCGGAAGGTCAGCGTCGCGTCGGGGAAGTGCTTGCCCGAGCAGCAGTGATAGAAGAGCTTCGAGGAGGCCTTGTCGATCACCTTGGTGAAGTGCAGGTCCTGCATCGTCACCTTGCCGGTGCCGCCGCCGCCGCCGTAGTTGAACGAGGCGGCGTTGGAGGCGCCCCAGGACACGGTCTCGAGCTGGATCTCGTTGGGGTGCTTCTGGTCCTTCGATTCGCCTTCGACGCCGTTGAGCTTGAGGAAGATGTCGCCAGACATGAACTGCTCCTTTGATGGGGGCCTTGGCCCGTCTGTGCGCGGCCGGTGGGTCTGGCCGTCGTTCACAGTGACAACCTACGCGGCGGCGCGCGCCGCGTAGGTGTCAAATCGCACCCGCTAAGCCTGCTTGGAGGG
Source organism: Methylobacteriaceae bacterium (assembly GCA_016793505.1). Lineage (GTDB taxonomy): Bacteria > Pseudomonadota > Alphaproteobacteria > Rhizobiales > Beijerinckiaceae. The sequence continues at coordinate 14,026 of JAEULW010000015.1, forward strand.
CAGACGCGAGACGAGGCTCAAACCGATGTCGACAGCCTCGAGCTGATAGTGCGGACGCAGATAGAATCGCGCGCTGTAGTAGCCGGGATTCTCCTCGTCCTCGAACACCTCGACCTTGGCGTCGGCGAGCGGCAGGCGCGCCTTCGTCTCCTCCGAGGAGCCGAGCGGATCGCCGTCGACATAATTCATGATCCAGTCCTGCAGCCACAGGCGCAGCGGCTCCTTCTCCTTGTAGGAGCCGATCTGGTCGCGAACCATGCATTTGAGGTAGTGGGCGAAGCGCGACACCGCGAACATGTAGGGCAGACGCGAGGACAGATTGTCCGCCGCCGTCGCCTCGACGCCGTTCTTGCCGTCGAACTTCTTGGGCTTGTAGACCGACTGCGCGCCGATGAAGGCCGCCTTGTCGGTGTTCTTGCGGTGGATCAGCGGGATCAGGCCCGCCTTGGCGAGCTCGTGCTCGCGGCGATCGCTGATCGCGATCTCCGTCGGGCATTTGAGATCGACGCCGCCATCGTCGGTCGGGAAGGTGTGGGTGGGCAGGTTGATGACCTCGCCGCCAGAGCTGACGCCGCGGATGCGGGTGCACCAGCCATATTCCTTGAAGGCGCGGTTGATGTTCACCGCCATGGCGTAGGCGGCGTTCATCCAGGCGTATTTCTCGCCCTTGTGGCCGTCGGTGTCCTCCTCGAAGGCGAACTCCTCGACCGGCTCGCCCTTGGCGCCGTAGGGCACGCGGGCGAGCACGCGCGGCATGCACAGGCCGACGTAACGCGAATCGACCGCGTCGCGCAGGCCCTTCCAGGCGGCGTAATCGGGCGTGTCGAACACCTTGCCGATGTCGCGCGGGTTCATCAGCTCGGTCCAGCTGTCCATGCCCATCAGGGTCGGATCGGCGGCCGAGAAGAAGGGCGCGTGCGCGGCGGCGGCGACCTTGGAGAGATCGCGCAGCAGCTGGATGTCGGTGGGCTGGTGCGAGAAGTAGTAGTCGCCCACCAGCGCGCCATAGGGCTGGCCGCCGAGCTGGCCGAACTCCTGCTCGTAGAGCTTCTTGAACAGCGGGCTCTGATCCCAGCGCGCGCCGGGGAAGAGGCGCAGGTTGCGATAGATCTCGGTCTTGGAGACGTTCATGACCTTGATCTTGAGCTGCGCGTCCGTCTCGGAGTTCATCACGAGATAGTTGAGGCCGCGCCACGAGCTCTCCAGCTGCTGGAAAGTCTCGTTGTGCAGGATCTCGTTCATCTGCGCCGAGAGTTTTTCGTCGAGCTTGGCGATCATCGCCTCGATGGTGTCGAGCACGTCGTCCTTGACGACGCTCTCGTCGGCCAGCGCCTGCTGCACCAGCGTGGCGACGGCGTTCTCGACTTCGGTGGCCGCGCGTTCGGTGCGCGGCTTGAAGCTCTGCTTGAGCAGATCGGCGAATTCGTCCGCGTCACGCGTCTGGACGACCGCTTCCTTCTGGGTCTTCTGGGCGTCTGCCATGGTCCTGTCCTGTCGCGCTCGGTTCACTTGTCGTCGGAAGAGGCGGGGCCGGGCATCTTGGCCTTGAGCGCCGCCATCAGCGCCGGATCGGCGAGAAGCTGCTTGAGCTTGTCCTCGGCGCCGGCCTTGCCGTCCATGAAGCGGGCGAGGTTGGCGAGCTGCTGGCGCGCCTCGAGCAGCTTGGCGAGGGCGGGCACCTGCTTGGCGATCGCCGCCGGCTCGAAATCGGCCATCTTCTCGAAGCGCAGATCGACGCCGAGCTTGTCGCCGCCTTCGCCGAGCTTGTTCTCGACCTTGAACGAGACGCCCGGATTGATCGCCTTCATGCGCGCGTCGAAATTGTCCATGTCGACGTCGAGGAAGTTGCGATCGGCCATGTCCGGCTTTTCCGAGCCGGCGTTGTTGCCGGACAGATCGGACATGACGCCCATGACGAAGGGCAGTTCGATCTTCTTGTTGGCGTCGTAGGGATCGTCATAGGCGATGTGAACGCGCGGGGCGCGATTGCGCCGGATGAATTTCTGTCCGCTGTCGGATGACATGAGGAGCACTCCCGTCGTTGTTGAAAATTCGCCGGATTGCCCACCGATCCGGTCCTCAGACAAGGGCAAGCATCGAACCCTTTCCAGCCCTCGTCAATCGCGTGCGCCGTCTTCACACTCCGCTGTTGGGGTTGCGCAGCGTATTCTCCGGAAGGATGTCCTTCAGGATGGCGAGGAAGTCGCGGCCGGCCAGGGCTCGCGCCCGTTCGAGCAGGAAGGGCACCGGGCTCGAGGGCTCGACGCGCGCATAGAAGGCGATGACGGCGGCGATCAGGGCGATCGCCTCGGGCCGGTTCGACACGGTCGGCGTCGGCTCGGGCTCGGCGTAGTCGTAATTCTCCTCGACCGTCGCGAATTCCTGCAGGCGCTCGAGCGGCAGGGCGAAGGTGTCGAGCCGGCCGATGTTGATCGCCGCCTGATCGACGAAGCCGGGGGCGAGGATGCGCACCGCGTCGATGAAGGACTTGCCGACCAGCTGGCGGGCCTGGCGGATCAGCAGCAGGGCCGGATTGGAGGGCTCGGTGGTCTGGAAATAGGTCTCGATGCCGGTCAGCGCGGCGGCGGCCTGGCGGACGGTGGCGACGTCGCCCGGCGCCACGGCCACCGCCTCGCCCTCGCCGGCCTCGCCGCCGCCGGCGGCCGCCAGGGCGCGCGAGGGATCGCGCTGGGCGACATGGCCGTCCAGCCATTCGAACATCTTGTCGGCGAGCGGGGCGAGGCGCTCGAATTTCGGGGCGGCCTCGTAGCCCGCCCGGTCGACCGCGACCTCGCGGATGCGGGCCAGCGAGGCGACGATCGAGCCGACGAGATCGCGCGACTCGACCAGTTGCTCGAGGTCGACCTCGTTCAGCGCCCGCTCGATCGAGCCGGCGTCGGGATGCTCCTCGCCCTCGCGCGGCTGGACGTCGCCGGCGGCGACGAGCTGGGCGCGGAAGGCGATCGGGCCGAGCCGCCCGTGGCGGACCAGCGGCGCATGCTGCAGCGGCAGGACGCTGGGCGCGGGATCATCGAGCGACTGGGCCGCGCCCATGCGCAGCGTATGATCGCCCTCGAAGGGGCGGGGATGGACCTCGTCCCACCACGTCTCCAGCAGCGCGGCGACGGCGGCGACATGGCGGGCGAAGCCCTTCAGATCGCGATTGAGGATCGAGAATTTGGCGAGCAGCGTCGAAAGCTGGATGTTGTGGGTGCGGGCGGCCAGCGCCATGCCGGCGGCGATCTCGGCCGGCAGGTCGACCGAGGCGCGGTCGAAACTGAAGAAGCTCGCCGGCACCAGGCCCTCGGCCCGCGCCATATAGTTCATGAAGTCGGCGTCGCCCTCGAGATCGAGGTCGGGGCCGCAGGGTTCGTCCGGCGCGATCGGGGCGACGAGATCGGAAATGTCGATCCCCTTCGGCCCGGCCGGCGCGGGCGCCGCCGTCGGCGCAGGCGCCGGTTCGGGCGCGGCCGCCTCCGCCTCGGGCGCGTCCTGCGCGTCTGCGACGGTCTCGACGTCCCGGGAAGTGTCTTCGACGTCGGCGACGTCGGCTTCGCTGTCGCTCATGCCCGCGTCGCCGCCCCCGGCGTCCTTCCCGCTGTCGTTCCGCTGGTCTCGTCATGCGTCATAACGCACACCATAAGCGGCCTCGCTCCCGCGCTGCGTGCGCTGCCGCACAACGTCAGACGGGCCGAGGTTGCACGCTTTCGACGATGAGACGACTATGCCCACAGCTCTGGGCACGGTCAAGAAGACGGGCCGACGACAGGCCCAGACACCGAGGACCGCATGGCCGGCAAGATCAAACAGGATCGACGCGTCGCCGAACTCAGCACGCCGCTCGGCAAGGACAAGCTGGCGCTCGCCCGTTTCGACGCCAGCGAGGGCCTCAGCGAACTGTTCGAATTCCGCATCGAGGCGGTGAGCGAGGACGCCAACATCTCCTTCGACTCCGTTCTCGGCCAGGATTGCACGGTGACGTTCCGCGGCGACAACGCCACCGATCGCCAATTCACCGGCGTGCTGGTCGAGGCGCAGTGGATCGGCGAGTTGCAGAACTACTACGCCTACCGGCTGACGCTGCGCCCCTGGCTGTGGCTGCTGACGCGCTGCAGCGACTGCCGCATCTTCCACAACAAGAAGGCGATCGACATCATCCTCGAGGTGTTCCGCGATCGCGGCTTCTCCGATTTCCGCGTCTCGGCCGGCTCGATGCCGACCCTCGAATATTGCGTGCAGTATCGCGAGACCGACTTCGCCTTCGTCAGCCGGCTGATGGAGCAGCACGGGCTCTATTATTTCTTCAAGCACGAGGGCGGCAAGGCGATCCTCAACATCTGCGACTCGAAATCGGCGCACAGCCCTGTGCCGGGCGTCGAGACGCTCGAGCACATCCCGCAGTCGACGCAGCGCCGCAAGGTGCAGCACGTCTATTCCTGGACGAGCGAGCGGCGCTTCCGCACCGGCAAATACGAATTGAAGGACTACAACTATCTCACCCCCGGCGCCGACATGCAGAGTCCGGCGAACGGCTCGCCCGGCAATTCGCGCGCCGGCCTGCAGATCTACGACTATCCCGGCAAGTTCAAGAACAAGGGCGAAGGCGAGACCTACGCCAAGGTGCTGCTGCAGGCCGACATCGCGCGCGACCGCCGGCGCTATGGCGAGGGCGACGCGATCAACCTCTTTCCCGGCGGGCTGACCAGGCTCGCCCGCCATCCGGCGAGCGGGGAGAACAAGGAATATCTGGTGGTGCGGGCGACGCACGCCTTCGTCTCGCAGAGCTACCGCTCGTCGAGCGCGCGCGGGGCGGAGGGCTATTATGGCGCCTACGAGTTCCAGGACTCCGAAGTGCCGTTCCGCGCCCCGATCGTCACGCCGAAGCCGATCGTCTTCGGCCCGCAGACGGCGCTCGTCGTCGGTCAGACCGGCGAGGAGATCGACGTCGACGAGCACGGGCGCATCCTCGTGCGCTTCTACTGGGACCGCAAGCGCGACCAGTCCTGCCGCGTGCGCGTCGCCCAGACCTGGGCGGCCAATCGCTGGGGGTCGCAGGTGATCCCGCGCATCGATCAGGAGGTCGTCGTCGAGTTCCTCGAGGGCGATCCGGACCGGCCGATGGTGACGGGCTGCGTCTACAATGGCGACAACCGCGTGCCCTATGCGCTGCCCGACAACAAGACGATGACGGGCATCAAGTCCGACTCCTCCAAGGGACACAACGGCTACAACGAGTTCGTCTTCGAAGACAAGAAGATGAACGAGAAGATCCGGATGCACGGAGAAAAGGATCACGAGGTCAAGATCCGCAACTCCGAGACCTGGAACATCGGCGAAATCTTCCCCACGCCGAAGGGCCAGCCCTCGCGCGAGACGACCCTCGTCAAGGGCGACGACAAGCTGACGGTCCAGACCGGCGACCAGAACATCACCATCGCGCAGGAGCAGAACCTCAAGATCGGCCTCAACCGGACGACGCAAATTTCGGTCAAGGACGATCTGACGGTCGGCGCGCAGCAGACGCTGACGGTCGGCGCGAGCAAGAGCGACACGATCGGCGCCTCGCGCTCGGCGACGGTCGGGGCGAGCGACTCGCTGACCGTCGGCGGCGCGCTGACGATCAGCGCCGGCGGGGCGATCACCATCAGCGCCGGCGCCACCCTGACGCTGACGGCGGGCGGGGCGACGATCAATCTGTCGCCGGCCGGCGTCACCATCATGGGCGCGACGATCAACTGCGTCGGCGCCACCAACATCCCGCTGCTGACGGCGGCGGGCACCATCAACGGCCATCCGTGATGACGGCGCCAAACGTGCATCGGCATCACATTGGCGTTGCATTGACGCTGCATTGCGTCAGGCGGGCTAGGACGACAGAGGCGACGCGCCCACAGGAGCGGTCCGGCACAGGGCCGATGCGGCGCGGCGAGAGCAGGAATCTGAACGAGGCGGGCGGATGAAGACGCGGTTCTCGACCACACGGGCGCTCTTCGACGAGTTCCCGACGCTGCGCCAGGCGGCGCGCGTGCTGCCGGGCGAGGAGGAGCCGGTCGCCTTCGTGCGCCAGCTCGCCGCCAGCGGCAAGCTGCGCGACGCGGTGGCGATCTGCGCCTACATTCTGCGCAAGCGCGAGGCGGTGGCCTGGACCTGCCGGTGCCTGCGCTCCAAGCCCGAACTGACGCCGCCCGACGATCAGGCGATCCTGGCCGCCGAGGCCTGGGTGGCGCGCCCCGACGAGGAGGCGCGCGACATCGCCCATCGCTGGGGCCAGGCGGGCGATCACAACAAGCCGACGACCTGGGCCGCCTATGCGGCCGGCTTCACCAGCGGCAATCTCGCCGTCACGCACGAAGGGCCGATCCGCGTGCCGCCGCATCTGACGGCCGAATCGGCGCGCGTCGCGCTGGTGCTGGCCGAGACGCAGATGGAGATGGACGAGGCGCAGCGCTTCCTGAAGGGCTGTCTGGAGGCGGCGCTGCGGGCGCTCGAGAGCGAGCCGGACCAGTCTTGACGCGAGGCTTGCGGGGAAGGCCCGCGGCGCCTCATTCTGCGCGCCGCCGCGCGCTGTCGCGCGCCCGGGCCGTTTCATGCCGCTGACGCTGACCATCGAGAACATGGACACGCTGCCCGACGGCGGGCCGATGAGCGTGACCGTGCGCGGCCAGCGCGGCATCGACATCGGCCGCGAGGCGCATCTCGACTGGACGCTGCCGGACCCGAGCCGCTTCATCTCCGGCAAGCATTGCGAGGTGCGCTGGCGCGAGGGCGGCTTCTGGCTGCACGACGTGTCGACCAACGGCACCTATCTCAACGGCTCGGACCGGCGCATGGCCGAGCCGCACCGTCTGCGCAACGGCGACCGGCTGACCATCGGCCACTACATCATCGCCGTCGCCGTCGACGGCGAGGAGGCCGACAGCCGGCCGCAGCGCGCCGTCAAACCGGCCGCC
>JAEULW010000163.1 GCA_016793505.1 Methylobacteriaceae bacterium
ACTCTGGTCGACGCAGCGCGCACGCTGCGCCAGCGCGGCTGGTGGACCGACGCCCGCCCGCAGCCCGACCTGATGCAGGGCCTCGATCTGGTGGCGCTGGCCACGGTGGCGGACGTCGTGCCGCTGGTCGGGCTCAATCGCGCCTTCGTCGTGCGCGGTTGCGAGCTGATGCGGGCGCGCGGGCGGCCGGGGCTGGCGGCGCTGTGCGACGCGGCGCGCATCGGCGGGCCGCCGCGGCCCTATCATCTCGGCTTCCTGCTCGGGCCGCGGATCAACGCCGGCGGGCGGATCGGCGACGCCGCGCTCGGCGCCCGGCTGCTGCGCGAGCGTGATCCGGTCGCCGCCGCGGCGATCGCCGAGACGCTGGAGCGGCTCAATCGGGAACGCCAGACGATCGAGGCGGCGACGGTGGCCGAGGCGGAGGCCGAGGCGCTGGCGGCGCTCGGCCTCGAGGAAAAGGGCGCCGTGGTGGTGACGAGTTCGGACGCCTGGCATCCGGGCGTCGTCGGCCTCGTCGCGGCGCGGCTCAAGGAGCGGTTTCGCCGGCCGGCCTTCGCCGTCGCCTTTTCCGGCGAGACCGGGGCCGGCTCGGGGCGATCGATCGCCGGGGTCGATCTCGGCCGGACGGTGCGGGCGGCGGTCGAGGCGGGCCTGCTCGTCAAGGGCGGCGGCCACGCCATGGCGGCGGGCCTGACCATCGAGCGTTCACGGATGGGCGAATTCCGCGCCTTTCTCGAGCAGCGCCTCGCCGCGGCGGTGGCCGTCGCGCGGGCCGGGGAGGGGCTCGACATCGACGCCGCGCTGACCGCCGGCGCGGCGCAGGTCGAGACGCTGGCGCTGATCGAGCAGGCCGGTCCCTACGGCTCGGGCAATCCCGACCCGCTGTTCGTGCTGCCGCGCCACCGCATCCGCGACGTCGCGACGGTCGGCGAGCAGCATCTGCGGGTCGCCGCGCAGGCCGGCGACGGGTCGATCCTGCGCGGCATGGCGTTCCGCGCCGTCGGCTCGCCGCTCGGCGATTTCCTGACGCGCAAGCGCGGCGAGATCGCGCATCTCGCCGGGCATCTGTCGATCGACCGCTTCCGCGGCGAGGAGCGGCCGCAATTTCGCATCGTCGACGCGGCCGATCCGCAGGCGCAGGGATAGCGCGGAGGCGTCGGCGCAGGGCGCTTGCGCAGGCCCGCTGCGCCGATTATAGCTCGCCGCGTCCCGCGGGCCGGCCCGCGCGACAGGCGCCCATCGTCTAGCGGTCCAGGACGTCGCCCTTTCACGGCGAAAACAGGGGTTCGAGTCCCCTTGGGCGCGCCATTTCCGAAAAATGAGAGAATTGCGGGCGCGGCGTGCGGATCGCGCGCGGTGGAGACCGCGCCGCTCGCCGCGTCGGCTGACGCGCTCAAGGCGCGATCCGTCCGCTCGATCGGCGAATGATCAGTTCGATCGGCAGGCAATCGATCGACGGGCCGGCTTCGCCGCGCAGCATCGCGACGATCTTGGAGGCGGCGTCGGCGCCGATCCGGGTGGTGGGAATGTGCACCGTGGTGAGCGAGGGCGCGATGTGGGCGGACATGTCCAGATCGTCGATGCTGGCGACCGACAGATCGCCGGGGACGGACAGACCGCGCGCCTGCGCCTCGACGATGCAGCCGATGGCGACGAGATCGATGCCGCCGATGATCGCGGTCGGCGGCTCGGCCAGTTCGAACAGGCTGGCGCAGCCCATGCGCCCGCCGGCGACGCTGGTCGCCTGTTCGCAGGCGAGCGAGGCGGGCAGCGACAGGCCAGCTTCGGCGAGGCCGGCCCTGACGCCGGCCAGACGCGCCCGTTGGCGGTCGTTGAAGCGCACGCTGCCGGTGATCACGCCGATGCGGCGGTGGCCGAGTTCGATCAGGTGACGCGCCGCCATGGCGCCCGCCAGCGCGTTGTCGACGACGACGCCCGCCGCGCCGGGCGGCGCGCACCAGGTGAACACCACGGGCGCCGCGGCGACGGCGAGCAGGGCGGTCGCCTCCGGCGCGCGCGCGGCGCCGACGAGGATCAGCCCGTCGACGCCGCGCGCGAGCAGCGTGCGGATCGCCTCGACCTCGGCCGACGGGTTGTAGTCGTGCGAGGCGACGAGCAGCTGGTAGCCCTCGGCGGCGAGCGTGCGATGCATCGCCTGAAGGGCCTTGGAGAAGATGGCGTTCTCCAGGGTCGGCATGACGGCGCCGACGGTCATCGATCGACCCGAGGCGAGCGCGCGCGCCGCCGCGTCCGGGCGATAGCCGAGCGTCTCGGCTGCGCGCCGCACGCGCACGAGGGTTTCGGGCGACAGGAGATCGGGCTGGCTGATGGCGCGCGACACCGTCGCGGGCGAGACGCCGGCGTGTCTGGCGACATCGGCGAGGCGGACGCGGTTGCGGCTCATGCTGGCCTGCCTGCTGGCTCGACTGAAAATTCTTTCATCGCCGACACTGGCCCGCGCCGCTTCGACAGGCAAGCGATCTGAAAGAATCTTTCATCGCGGCGTGCGATTGACAGCCGCGATTGCGCCCGGCAGTCTTTCTGAAAGCGCTTTCAAACGCGCTCTCACGCCGGGGAGGCGCGCGCCGCATGACGCTGGCGGGAAAACGCAAGGCCGTGATCGGTCTGACGACGCTCGGCGGCGTGATCGCGCTGTGGTTCCTGACGACCGCCGTCACGGGCCTCGTGAGCGGCGCGCGGTTTCCGTCGCCGGCCGAATTCTGGACGTCGCTCAGCCAGATCAGCGGGCGCGGCTATGCCGGGGCGACGCTGCTCAGCCATGCGCTGCACAGTCTGAAGCTCGTGGCGATGGGCTTTGCGGTCGCCGTCCTCACCGGCGTTCCGCTCGGGCTCTGGATGGGCTGGAGCCGACGCGTCGAGGCGTTCGTCAATCCGGTTTTCCTGATCATCCGGCCGATCCCGCCGCTGGCCTGGATTCCGCTGGCGATCCTGTGGCTGGGGCTCGGCGACGCGGCCAAGATCATGGTGATCTGGTTCTCGGCCTTCGTGCCTTCGGTGATCAACGCCTTCACCGGCGTGCGCAATATCGACAGGCCGGTGCTCGAGGCCGCGCGCATGCTCGGCACGCCGCGCTGGCGCATGGTGCGCGAGGTGATCGCGCCGGCCGCCTCGCCGATGATCTTCACCGGCCTGAGGCTCTCGCTGCAGGCGAGCTGGACGACGCTGGTGGCGGCCGAACTCGTCGGCGCGCTGGTCGGCGTCGGCTTCGTCCTCAACATGGCGCAGCAGGACATCTATCCGGGCATGATCCTCGTCGGAATGCTGACCGTCGGCGTCCTCGGCTGGGCGACGACGGTGATTCTGGCGTGGATCGAGCGCCGGGCGCTGGCCTGGAACGTCGCGGCGAGGGACTGAAGCGATGACCGATCGCCCCCTGACGCTGCGCGAAGCCGTCCTGCTGGGCGCCGGCGGTCTTGCGGCCTTCATCGGCCTGTGGAGCCTGCTCTCAACGACCGGGATCGTGCCGCGGCAGTTCCTGCCGACGCCGCTCGATGTGGCGAGCCGCTTCTTCCAACTGTTCACGACGCCTTTCGCCGGCGCGACATTGCCGATGCATGTCGCCTCGAGCTTCCAGCGCTACGCCTATGGCGTGGTGCTGGCGGCCGTGATCGGCATTCCGCTCGGCCTGCTGATGGGCTGGTTCCGTCTGCTCGACGACATCGTGACGCCGATTTTCGACGGGCTGCGGTTCATCGCGCCGATCGCCTGGGTGCCGTTCGCCGCCTTGTGGTTCGGCACGGGCGCCGGCGGGCCGGTGATGATCATCTTCGCCGGCGCGTTTCCGCCCTGTCTGATCAACGCCTATCGCGGCGCGCGCTTCGTCGAGCCGCGGCTGATCGAGGCCGGCAGGATGCTCGGCACGCCGAACCTGCGGATGATCCTCGAGGTGCTGCTGCCGGCGGCCGCGCCGTCGATCATCGCCGGACTGAGAGTCTCGGCGGGGCTCGGCTGGCAGAGCCTCGTCGGCGCGGAGCTGATCGTCGCGGCCGCGGGCGTCGGCTTCATGATGGTGCAGGCCCAGGGTTCGGTGCAGACCACGACGGTGATGGCCGGCATGATCGCCATCGGGATCATCGGCATGCTGATCGACGTGCTGCTGCGACGGGCGGAAGCCTGGCTGCGGCGCCGGCGCGGGCTCGAGGCTTGAGGGGAAGGCGGCGATGGGCTCGATCAGCTTCAGGAATGTCGACAAGACCTTCGGCGCCGGCGCGATCAAGGCGCTCGAGGGCATCAATCTGGAGATCGCCGACAAGGAATTCGTGGCGATCGTCGGGCCATCGGGCTGCGGCAAGACCACCTGCCTCAGAATGGTCGCCGGCTTCGAGGCGGCGTCCTCCGGCGATGTGCTGGTCAACGGCAAGGCGGTGACGGCGCCGGGCCCCGACCGCGCGGTGGTGTTCCAGCAGTTCGCGCTGTTCCCATGGAAGACGGTGCGCGAAAACATCGATCTCGGCCTCAGGAACAAGAACCTGCCCGCCGCCGCGCGCGAGGAGGCGATCGCCGGAGCGCTGAGGCTGATGAGCCTCGAGAGCCATGCCGACGCCTTTCCGCATCAGCTGTCGGGCGGCATGCAGCAGCGCGTCGCGATCGCGCGCGCCTATGTGCTCGATCCGGTCGTGCTGCTGATGGACGAGCCGTTCGGCGCGCTCGATGCGCAGACGCGCGTCGTGATGCAGGAGGAGCTCGTGCGTCTGGCGCGCCGCAACCCGCGCACGGTGCTGTTCATCACTCATGCGGTGGAGGAGGCGGTCTATCTCGCCGACCGCGTGGCGATCATGACGCGCCGGCCCGGGCGCATCAAGGAGGTGCTCGACATCAGGACCGTGCGCCAGAGCGAGAACTGGGACAGCCATCCGAAGATCGAGGATGTGATGGACCTCGAATCCTTCGTGCATCTGAGGACTCACATCTGGAAGTCGCTGCGCGAGGAAAAGGGCTTCAGGGATGTCTGAGCCGCGCCGGCTGACCCGCGACCTGACGGAGCCCGAGCCGATCCCGGAGGCCGGCATCGCCCGCGCGGTCGAGCTGATGCGATCGGGCCGGCTGTTCCGCTATGGCGAGATGGGCGCCGACCAGCTCGACGCCTCTCTGCTCGAACAGGAATTCGCCGCCTTCGTCGGGCGGCGGTTCTGCGTGGCGGTGAATTCCGGCGGCGGAGCGCTGTTCCTGGCGCTGAAGGCGCTCGGCGTGCAGCCGGGCGATCCGGTGCTGGTCAACGGCTTCACGCTCGCGCCTGTGCCGGGCGCGATCCTGCATGCGGCGGCGCGGCCGGTGATCGTCGAGATCGGGCGCGACTATGTGATCGATCCCGACGACCTCGCCGCCAAGGCCGCCGCGTCGGGCGCGAGGACGCTGCTGCTGTCGCACATGCGCGGCCACCTCGCCGACATGGATGCGGTGATGCGCGTCGCCGACGCCTGCGGGCTGTCGGTCATCGAGGATTGCGCGCACGCCATGTGCGCCTCCTGGAACGGTCGGACGATCGGCACGTTCGGCGCGGCGGCGGCGTTCAGCGCGCAGACGTACAAACATCTCAATGCCGGCGAAGGCGGCTTCCTCGTCACCGACGACGAGGCGATGGCGGCGCGCGCCATCATCCTGTCCGGCAGCTACATGCTGCACGGCCAGCATCTGAGCTCGCCCGGACCGCAGGCGCTGGCCGCGGTCGGGGAACAGGCGCCGAATTTCAGCATGCGAATGACGGCGCTGGCCGCCGCGATGCTGCGCCCCCAGCTCGCCGAGTTGCCGCGCCGGGCGGCGCGCTGGAACGATATCCATGAACGCATCGCCGCGGGCCTGAGGCGCAGGAGCCAGCACCTTTACGTGCCCGAACGCGGCGGCGGCCAGGCATTTTCCGCCACCTCGGTGCAGTTCTCGGTCGTCGGTCTCGCTTATGACGAGATCGAGGCGTTCCTCGCGCTGGCCAAGGCGCGCGGTCTGCCGATCAAGTGGTTCGGCGCCAATCAGCAGGTCGGCTTCACCAGCGCGCCGCGGCATTGGCGCTATGCCGGCGATCAAGGCGCACTGGCGCGGACGCACGATGTCCTCGCCGGGCTTTGCGACATCCGGACGCCCGTCGCGCTCACGGACGAGGAATGCGACCTCGTCGCCGCGATCGTGCGGGAGTCGATCGAAGCGATCGCCGCAGGCAAGGCGGCGACGAAGGCGAGCCCGACAGGTTCGCCGCATACGCAGCTTTCATGACAAGCACAGGGAGGGCTCACATGAAACGACTTCTCGGAGGATTGGCTCTGGCCGCCATGCTGACGGCCGCGCCGATGGGCGCGGGCGCGCAGACGCCGATCGGCGTCAGCTATCAGCCCTCGCTCTACTGGGCGCTGCCGTTCCACTACGCCAATGTGAAGGGCTGGTGGAAGGATGTCGGTCTGGCGCCGAACTTCTCGACCTTCCCGGCCGGCGCGCCGCAGATCGCGGCCGCGCCGTCGAAATCGTGGGATGTGGGCGGCACCGGCTCCGTGCCGGCCGTGCTCGGCGCGGTGCGGTTCAACATCCTGACCATCGGCGTCACCAACGACGAGTCCAAGACCAACGCGATGATGGTTCGCGGCGACAAGTTCGACGCGATCAAGGCCAGCCCGGCGAGCCTCAAGGGGCAGCGGCTGCTGCTGACGACCAACTCGACGGTCGACTACGCCTCGCGCAAGTGCCTCGTGAAGATGGGCCTTGCGGCCAACGACATGCAGTTCGTCAATCTCGGCCAGGCGCAGATCATCACCGCGCTGACCTCGAACAATGGCGACATCGCCGGCGTCTGGGCGCCGAACACCTACACGCTGGAGGACCGGGCCGGCGCAAAATATCTGTGCTCGGGCGCCGACGCCGGGGCGATCGTCCCGGGCGCGCTGATCGTGCGGGCCGACTTCGCCAAGGAGCGGCCCGACGACGTGGCGAAGTTCCTCGCGGTGTTCCTGCGCGGCTGGTCCTGGGCGAAGGCCAATCCGCAAGAGGCGCGGACGCTGGCGCTCGACTTCTACAAGCAGGGCGGCCTCGAGGTGACGCCGCGCGCCATGGATCAGGAGTTCGAGCTGCGGCCGACCTTCGGCCTCGACGAACAGCTCAAGCTGATGGCCCGCGCCAGCGGCGCCTCGACCATGGACGGCTGGTTCACCGAGATCGGCAAGTTCATCACCGACGTCGGCACGATTCCGGCCAACCCCGAGGCCAAGAACTACATCACCGACGAATTCATGAAGAAGGTCGCAGCCGATCCCAAGCTCAAGGCCTTCGCGACCGAATTCGACAAGAAGTGAGCGGCGACGCGGCGCGGGCGGGGCTGGCGCGCGCCGCGATCCTTTCGGCAACGAGGCGAGGACGATGGCGATCACCTATCTGAAGAGGGCGAGCAAGACGCCCGAGACGGAGACCGACGCTGCGCGCAAGGTCGTCACCGAGATGCTGGCCGCCATCGAGACGGGCGGCGAGGCGGCGGTGAAGGACTACGCGCTCGCGCTCGACAAGTGGTCGGGTCCGATCGTCATGAATCAGGCCATGATCGCCGAGCGGATCAAGGATGTTCCGGAGTCGGTCAAGGACGACATTCGCCTCGCCTGCGGGCAGGTGCGCCGTTTCGCCGAAGCGCAGAAGGCCTCGTGCGGCGATTTCTCCGTCGAGCTGTCGCCGGGCCTGCATCTCGGCCAGAAAATGGTGCCGGTCAACACCGCCGGCTGCTATGTGCCGACCGGACGCTATGCGCATATCGCCTCGGCCTACATGTCGATCGCGACGGCGAAGGCGGCGGGCGTGAAAACCGTCGTCGCCTGTTCGGCGCCGTTCCGGGGCGCCGGCATTCATCCGCATGTGCTCTATGCGATGACCGTGGCGGGCGCCGACGTGATCATGTGCCTCGGCGGCGTGCAGGCGATCGCCGCCATGGCCAATGGTCTCTTCACCGGCAGGCCGGCCGACATCATCGTCGGCCCAGGCAACAAGTTCGTGGCGGAAGCCAAGCGCATGCTGTTCGGCAAGGTCGGCATCGACGTCTTCGCCGGACCGTCGGAGGTCGCGGTCATCGCCGATGCGACAGCCGATCCGCTGATCGTCGCCACCGATCTGGTCGGTCAGGCCGAGCACGGCCATGAGAGTCCGGCCTGGCTGATCACCAGTTCGCGCGAGCTGGCGGAGGCCGTCCTGCGGCTGACGCCGAGCCTGATCGAGGCGTTGCCGCCGACGGCGCGGGATGCGGCGGGCGCGGCCTGGCGCGACTATGGCGAGGTGGTGATCTGCGACACGCGGGAAGAGATGGCGGCGGCGTCCGACCGCTACGCCTGCGAGCATCTCGAGGTTCACTGCGCCGATCTCGACTGGTGGCATCAGAACCTGACCAATTATGGTTCGCTGTTTCTCGGCGAGGAAACCAATGTGGCGTTCGGCGACAAGGTGTCCGGGCCGAACCACATCCTTCCGACCAAATTCGCGGCGCGCTATTCGGCCGGACTTTCCGTACACAAATTCCTCAAGCCGCTGACCTGGCAGCGGATGAGCCGCGAGGCCTGCACGACGCTGGCGCCGGTCTCGGCCCGCATCTCGCGGCTCGAGGGCATGGAGGCGCATGCGCGCACCAGCGACGTGCGCATGGCGAAATATGCGCCCGGCGCCAATGTCGATCTCGGTCGGCCGGTGGAGCTCTGAGTGACGTTCCGCCTCACAGCGCTGTTCGATCTGAGTGGGCGGACCGCTCTGGTGACGGGCGGCAACAGCGGCATCGGCCTCGCCATGGCGCGGGCGCTCGGCCTTGCCGGCGCAGCGGTCGTTCTGGCGGCGCGCCGCGAGAGACAACTCGGCGAGGCGGCCGGCGCGCTCGGCGGGGAGGGGATCGACGCCTCAGCCATCGTCGTCGATCTGGCGGACAGGGCCTGCGCCGCGACGATCGGCGAACAGCTCGCGGCGCGCGGCCGGACGATCGACATTCTGGTCAACGCCGCGGGAGTCAATCTGCGCCAGCCATTCGGCGAGGTGACGGCCGAGGCGTTCGATCTGCACATGGCCTTGCATCTGCGCGCGCCGTTTCTGCTGACGCAGGCGCTGGCGCCGGCGATGGCGCGCCGGCGCTGGGGGCGGATCATCAACATCGCCTCTCTGCAGAGCTTCCGCGCCTTTGCCGACAGCGCGCCCTATGGCGCGGGCAAGGGCGGCGTGGTGCAGCTGACGCGCGCCATCGCCGAGGAATGGTCGCGCCACGGCGTCACCTGCAATGCGATCGCGCCCGGCTTCTTCCCGACGGCGCTGACGGCGCCGGTGTTCGCCGATCCGCAACGGGCGGCGAAGAACGCGGCGCAGACCGCGATCGGCCGCAACGGCGAACTCGACGATCTGACCGGCGCCGCCGTGTTCCTGGCGTCGAACGCCTCGGCCTACGTCACCGGCCAGACGCTGGCCGTCGATGGCGGCTTCAGCGCGAAATAGGACCAGCCCATGAAGGCGCTCATCTACACTGGCCCCCACAGCATCGCCTATGGCGACGCGCCCGATCCGACGCCGGAGGCGGGCGAGGCGCTGGTGCGGGTCGAGGCGGTCGGCATCTGCGGGTCGGACATGCACGCCTTTCACGGGCATGACAGTCGCCGGCCGGCGCCGCTGATCCTCGGTCATGAGGCGGCGGGACGGATCGTCGGCGGGCCGCGCGACGGCGAGCGCGTGACCATCAATCCTCTGGTGGTCGACCCGGCCTGTCCCTACGCCATCGAGGGGCGCGGGCATCTGTCGCCGACGCGGCAGATCATCTCGATGCCGCCGCGGCAGGGCGCTTTCGCCGACTATGTGCGTATCCCGGAGCGCAATGTCGTGCCCATCCCGGAGACGACGCCGATCGCCCATGCGGCGCTGGCCGAACCGATCGCGGTCGCCTGGCACGCCGTGCGGCTCGGCATGGAAAGACTGCACCAGCCGCTGGCCGCCTGCCAGGTCGCCGTGCTCGGCGGCGGCGCGATCGGGCTGGCGGCGGCCATCGTCGCGCGGCATTTCGGCGCCCGGCAGATCCGCATCGCAGAGACCAACCGGCTGCGCGCCAGATTCATCGCCGATCGTCAGGGGATCGACGTCTACGCGCCGGGCGGCCCGGGCGACCCGGCGGCCAATACGATCGACCTCGTCATCGACGCCGTCGGCGCCGCGGCGACGCGCGCGGCGGCCTGCGTCATGATCCGGCCCGGCGGCGTGATCGTCCACGCCGGTCTTCTGCCCGGCGTCGATGGTCTCGATCTGCGCAAGATCACCATTCAGGAAGTGACTGTCACGGGAACCTACTGCTACACGCCGACGGACTTCCTCCAGACTGTCGATGCGCTCGTCGCCGGCCATCTGGGCGATCTCGCATGGTTCTCGGAGCGGCCCCTGCGCGAAGGCGCGTCGGCTTTCGCCGATATCGATTCCGGCGCCGCCGAGTCGCCGAAAATCGTCCTGCGGCTCTAGCTGTCGACCCATCGAGCCTGCGTCGACCGGCGCCGCAGGTCGGATGCGGCGGCGCGTGCAGCCTTCCGCGCCGGGACCGCAACGCGCCGCACGCTGCAGTCATCCGGACGCTCGCCAACTCGCGCTTGACTCCCTCCCATTATTTTCCAAGTTTTAGAAATTAATGGGAGGGAGCGCTGGGGGCGCATCACGGGCACATCCTGCGCATCCTGCGCGATGCGGGTCCGCTGTCGCGCGCCGAGCTCGCGCGGCGCAGCGCGCTGTCGGCGACGACGCTGACGCATGTCACGGCTCGCCTCATCCGCGACGGCGCGGTGATCGGGCGCGGTCCGGCTCAGGCCGGGCTCGGCCGTCCCGGCCATGCGCTTGCGCTGGCGCAGGACTCCCGCCAGATCGCCGGCGTGCATATCGGCGCCGGCGCCGCGCAGATCGCGATCACGGATCTGAGGGCCGAGCCGAGGGCCTTCGCCCAGTTCGAATTCGACGCCGCTGCGGCCGAGCCGCAGGCGCTCGTCGCGCGCGTCATGCAGACCGTGCGCGATCTTTGCGCCGAAATCCAGATCGACGCGCGCAAGCTGATCGGCGTCGGCGTCGGATTTCCCGGACCGGTCGACGCGGCGCGGCGCGGCGCGCTCGCCTCGATCAATCTCGGCTTCCGCGACGCTGATCTGGCCGCGCGCTTCGAGGACGCGCTCGGCGTGCGCTGCGCGCTCGAGCACAATGTCACAGCTATGGCGTTGGCGGAGAGCCGGTTCGGCGTCGGCCGCAACGTCGCGGCGCTGCTCTACGTGTATCTGCGCGCCGGCCTCGGCGCCGGTCTGGTCGTCGACGGCTCGCCGTTCCGGCCGGGCGGGCACGGAGCGGTCGAACTCGGCCATATCCAGATCGACCGCAGCGGACCGCGCTGCGCCTGCGGCAATACGGGCTGTCTCGAAGCCTTCGTGTGCGAGCGGGCGCTGATGGAGGCGGCCGGGCTCGACGCCGCGCCCGGCGAGCCCCTGCTGGCGCGCGTGGCGGCGCATGGCGAGGCGTTCGAGCGCGTCGCCGGCCATCTCACCACCGGCCTCGCCAGCGCCGTCAATCTGCTCGCGCCCGATCTGATCGTCTTCGGCGGCCATCTCGGCGAGGCGCCGGAGTCGCTGTTGCAGCGGCTCGCCGGTGATCTGCCGCCGCGCGTGATGCCGCATATGCGCGCGCATCTGAAGCTGGCGCGTTCGCGCTTCGGCTGGCGGGCCGGGGCGATCGG
>JAEULW010000169.1 GCA_016793505.1 Methylobacteriaceae bacterium
GTCGGGAAAGGCCTCGGCGAATCGCGTCTGCACGAAGCGCTCGATTTCGCCGTCGACCTCGGTCAGATAGTCCTGCCGGCCCTTGAACTTCGTCGTGAACGAGCCGCGGTCGAGGAAGCGGCGGCGCATCGTCTGCCCGGCCTCGCGCGCAATCGCCTGCGCCGTCAGGAACCGCGTCGTCAGCGCATCGCCGGCCATCTTGAAAACTCCCCAATTCCCGGCGACAGACCGGGATCGACCCGCTGTGTCGCACGTCGCCTCGCCCTCGCCTAGCCGGAGTTCTGAATGCCCGACGCCGCCGAGCCGCGCGCCCGTCCCGAGACGGCCGCGCCCGCCGAATCCGCCGCAGCGCCGGGTCGGCGCGCGGCGCTCGCCTCGATCAGCGAGAAGGCGATGATCACGCTCGCCGGGTTCCTGCTGACCGGCGTGCTCGGCACCATGGTGACGACCTGGATCCAGCAGCGCGGCTGGGCCTGGCAGAACCGCGTCGCCAAGATCGAGAAGGACACCCAGAACGTCATGACGACGTATCGGTCCGCCGCCGAACTGGTCAACGCGCGCTGGCTGGCGAGCTACCAGATGGCGCGGGCGCTGGAGCGCGAGCCGCTCGCCGCGGCGGGCGAGGCCACCGCGACGTGGAAATACGCCGTCGACGCCTTCGCGCAGGCCGATCGAGACTGGACCTTGCGCTTCACCAACGTCGCCCGCGAGGTCGAGTTCTATGTCGACACGCCCTTCGGCGTCGACCCGACGGCCTCGATCACGCGCGTCTACGCGCTGACCTGCGCCGACAATCCATACGCCGCCGCCGCCGGCCCGCGGATCGACGCCCGCTCCGCGCGCCTCGCGCTGGAAGTGATCAATCATTGCCAGGCGCAGGTGAAGGACACCCTGCAGCCCCTGCTCGACGACCGCGCCGCCGGCCGGCCGCTCGACGGCGTCGCCCGCACCAGCGCCGTCAATCTCGCCTTCCGCCAGCTCGATCACATCTATCGCAGCAATGAGTTGTTGCGCTGCCTGATCTTCGAGCGCGCCCTGTCGATCCGCGACCAGCTGGCGACCGAATCCTACTGGGGCACCTTCTTCGGCGTCGCCGAGCCGGCCTATCGCCTGCCCGAGCGCGACAAGGCCTGCGCCGGCGGCTGAACTGGCGCCAACGTATGGCGGATTGACGCATCGTCCGGATGTGCCAACCTGCCGCCATGACGGACCGGGCCGAGACGGACGAGGCGGCGGCGCGCCCAGGGGCCGAACCGCGCATCGAGGATCGCCGCACGCGGCTGCGCGAGGCGCTCGTCGACCACGCCTATCAGCTGCTGTCGACCGAGGGCCTCGGCGCGATGCAGGCGCGCCGCGTCGCCCAGCTCGCCGGCTGTTCGGTCGGGGCGATCTACAACGTCTTTCCCGATCTCGACGAACTGATCCTGCGCGGCAACGCCCGCACGCTGCTGCGCATGAAGGATCACGAGCGCGCCGCCCTGGCCGCGCTGCCGGCGGACACGCCGCGCGCCGAGCGGATGCTGGCTCTGGCGCTGGCCTATGTCGACTACGCCTTCCGCGAGGAGACGGCCTGGCGCTCGCTGTTCGACTACCGCCTGACCTACAAGAAGCCTTATCCGGACTGGTATCACGCCATTCAGGCCGAGGCGCTGGGCGTGCTCGACGAGGCGCTGCCGCCCCCCTCCTCCCCCGCCGCGCGCGAAACCGCGCTGCGCACCGCCCGCACCATCTGGGCGGCGGTTCACGGCGTCGTGGCGAGCGGCCTCGACGGTCGCCTCGGCGCCCGTTCGCGCGAGGAGATCGAGGCGCAGATCCGCCTGCTGATGAGCCTGATCGCCCGCGGCCTTTCCCTCGACCGCACTTGACGCGTCGCCCAGCGGGCGGCAAGCAGGCGCCGGGCGGCTGCGCCGCCGTCGCCGGGTGCCGCGCCAGCCGATGTTGTCGACCACCAAGAAGCTGCGCTACGCGGTCGAATACGGCGTGTTCAGACTGATCGCCGGACTGATCCGCCTGTTGCCGGTCGAGGCGGCCTCCGCCGCTTCCGGCGGCGTCTGGCGGGCCTTCGCGCCCTTCCTGTCGCGGCACCGGCGCGCCGTGATGCATCTGGCCGCCGCATTTCCGGACCGCTCGCGCGCCGAGATCGAGGCGATCGCCCGCGCCATGTGGGCCAATCTCGGCCGCACCTTCGCCGAAGCCTTCCACCTCGACGAATACGCCCGCGGCGATCGCGTGACGATCGACGACGAGGCGGCTCTGCAGGCGTTGGCCGCCCGCCCCGGCGGCGCGGTGTTCTGTTCGTTGCACGCCGGCAACTGGGAGCTCGCGGCGGTCGGCGGCCTCAGGGCCGGCCTCAACGTCGCCGGCGTCTACCAGAAGATCAAGAACCCCTACGTCGACGCCTTCGTCACGCGCCAGCGCGCCCCGCTCTATCCAGGCGGCCTCTACGCCAAGGCGGCCGACACCGCCGCCGCTCTGATGCGCCACGCCCGCAAGGGCGGCGCAGTGGCGATGCTGGCCGACCTGCGCGAGCGCAAGGGCGAGCCGACGCTGTTCTTCGGCCGTCCCGCGCCGACCAGCCAGTTCCCTGCCTATCTCGCCCGCACGCTCGACCTGCCGCTCTACGCCGTGCGCGTGCTGCGCGAGCCGGGCGCCCGCTTCCGCCTCTTCGTCGAGGAGGTGCCGGTGCCGCGCGGCGAGGACCGCAAGGCCGACGTCGCGGCGGCGACGCAGGCCTTGCACGCCGCCTTCGAGCGCTATGTCCGCGCCGCCCCCGACCAGTGGATGTGGGCGCACCGGCGCTGGGGATGACGGCGCCCGGCGCGCATGCTTGAGTGCGCCCCGCCTGCCATTCGGAGTGCTCGCGGCCGTGCGCATCGCCACCTGGAACGTCAATTCGGTGCGCCAGCGCCTCGATCACCTGCTGCGCTATCTGCGCGAGGCGGCGCCGGACGTGCTCTGCCTGCAGGAGATCAAGTGCCTCGACGAGGCCTTTCCGCGCGCCGAGATCGAGGCGGCCGGCTACAATGTCGAGACGCACGGCCAGAAGACCTTCAACGGCGTCGCCATCCTGTCCAGGCGTCCGATGCAGATCGCGCGCGGCCTGCCCGGCGACGAGCGCGACGAACAGGCCCGCTACATCGAGGCGGTGATCGACGACGGCGCCGGCGGCGCGCTGCGCGTCGCCTCGATCTACGCGCCGAACGGCAATCCTGTCGGCACAGAGAAATTCGCCTACAAGCTCGCCTTTCTCGAGCGCCTGATCGCCCATGCCCGCGAGCTGCTGGCGCTCGAGGAGCGCTTCGTGCTCGCCGGCGACTACAACATCATCCCGACCCCGCTCGACGCGAAGCGCCCGCAGGACTGGACGGGCGACGCCCTGTTCCAGCCCGAAAGCGTCGCCGCCTTCCGCGCCCTGTCGAACCTCGGCCTCGTCGACGCGCTGCGTGCGCTGCGCCCCGAGGCGGGCCTTTACACCTTCTGGGACTATCAGGCCGGCGCCTGGCAGAAGGACAACGGCATCCGCATCGATCATCTGATGCTGTCGCCCGAAGCGGCCGATCGTCTGTCTGACGCCGCGGTCGACCGGCATGTGCGCGGTTGGGACAAGCCGTCCGACCACATCCCCGTGCGGATCGACCTCGCATGACGCCGCGCGCCGGACGCCGGCGCACGCTCGGGCGGCTGGCGGCCTTCGTCCTGTGGGCGGCGCCGGCGGCGGCCGCCGCGGCGCTCGCCATCGTCGGCGGCGGCCCGGTCGAACGGCTGCGCGACCGCATCTTCGACGAATATCAGGCGATCC
>JAEULW010000051.1 GCA_016793505.1 Methylobacteriaceae bacterium
TTCCGTGGCGCGATAGGCGACGGATTCGGCCAGATTCTCGAGCCGGATCAGCGTGCGCGCCGGCGCGCCGGCGCCGGCCGGCAGATGCGCCGCTCCGCTCGCCTCGAAGGGCGAGCCCAGCGCCGCCGACAGCGCCGCGACGGCGCGCGCGTCGTCGAGCCCCTCGATCGTCAGCGTCGCGCTGTCCTGCGGCTTCGGCGCAAGCTTGAACGAAAGCTCGGTCATCACGCCGAGCGTGCCCATCGCGCCGCATTGCAGCTTGACGAGATCGAGCCCGGTGACGTTCTTCATCACCCGCCCGCCCGATTTGATCGCCTCGCCGCGGCCGTTGACGAAGCGCGCGCCGATCAGGCAGTCGCGCACGCCGCCTGCCTGCACGCGCCGCGGCCCGGCGAGCGCGCTCGCCACGAGTCCGCCCAGCGTCGGTTCGCCCGTCGCGCCGTAGAGCGGGCGCGGATCGACCGGCTCGAACGGCAGCATCTGGCCGTTTTCGGCGAGCGCCGCCTCGATCCCGGCGACGCTCGTTCCCGCCTTCGCGACGATCGTCATCTCGGCCGGATTGTAGAGCGTGATTCCGGAAAGCGCGCGCATCGACAGCGTCGCGCCGGCCTGCGCCGGGCGCCCGAGTCCGGCGCGCGTGCCGCCGCCCTCGATCGCCAGCGGCGTCGCCGCGGCGCGCGCCGTGCGCACGATCTCGACTGTCTCGCTCTCGGTGGTCGGCGCGAAGACGCTCACGCCGCGCTCCGTCCGTCGAGCGGGAACACCTTGGCCGGATTGAGCAGCCATTGCGGATCGAAGACGGCGCGCACGCGCATCTGCTGCGCGAGATCGGCGGCGCTGAACTGATGGCGCATCAGGTCGCGCTTCTCGATGCCGACGCCGTGCTCGCCGGTCAGGCAGCCGCCCGCCTCGACGCAGAGTTTGAGGATGTCGTTGCCCGCCGCCTCGGCCTTCGCCTGCTCGGCCGGATCGTTGCAGTTGTAGAGGATCAGCGGATGCATGTTGCCGTCGCCGGCGTGGAACACATTGGCGACGCGCAGCCCGTAGGAGGCGACGATCTCGCCCGACCGCTTCAGCACATAGGGCAACTGCCCGGTCGGCACCGTGCCGTCCATGCAGATGTAGTCGGCGACGCGGCCGGTCGCCCCGAAGGCGGATTTGCGGCCCTTCCAGATCGCCGCCGTCTCCATCGCCGAGCGCGATTCCTTGACGACCTTCACGTCGTGGCGGCGCGCGATCTCGACGATCCGCGCCAGCTGCGTCTCGATCTCGGCCTCCGAGCCCTCCACCTCGACGATCAGCAGCGCCTCGACGTCGAGCGGATAGCCCGCCTTGGCGAAGGCTTCGCAGATCTCGATCGCCGGCTTGTCCATGAATTCGATGGCGACCGGCACGAGTCCGGCGCCGATGATCGCCGCGGTGCAGGCGCCCGCCGCCTCGCTCGAGTCGAAGCCGAACAGCACCGGCCGCGCCCCTTCCGCCGCGCGCAGGATGCGCAGCCGCGCCTCGGTGACGATGCCGAGCTGGCCTTCCGAGCCGGTGATGAGGCCGAGCAGGTCGAGCCCGCCCGGCTCCATCCAGTCGCCGCCGATCTCGACGATCTCGCCGTCGATCGTCGCCATCGTCACGCCCAGCACATGATTGGAGGTGACGCCGTATTTCAGGCAGTGCGCGCCGCCGGAATTCATCGCGATGTTGCCGGCGATCGTGCAGGCGAGTTGCGAGGACGGGTCGGGCGCGTAGAAGAAGCCGTGCTCGGCCACCGCCGCGGTGACGGCCAGATTGGTGACGCCGGCCTCGACGCGGATCGTCCGGTCCGCCAGATTGACGTCGAGCACCCGCGCCATCTTGCTGACGCCGACGACGATCGCGTCTTCCTGCGGAATGGCGCCGCCGGCGAGCGACGTGCCGGCGCCGCGCGCCACGACCTTGACGCCCGCGTCGCGGCAGAAGCGCAGCACATCGGCCGTTTCGCGCGTCGAACGGGGCAGGGCGACCGCCATCGGCAGACGGCGATAGGCGGTCAGCGCGTCGGTCTCGTAGGCGCGCCGCTCGGCTTCGCTGGCGACGAGACAATCGGCGGGCAGAATTCGCGCCAGCCCGGCGAGAATGGCGTCGCGCCGCGCCAGGATCGCCGGATCGGGCTCGGGAAAGGCGATGGCCGACATGTCGTGTCTCCGTCTGCGGCGCGCAGCATAAAGCGCCGCCGCCGGCGAAGGCCAGACGCCGCCTTGAACCGCGGAGAAGCGCGGGCCATGCTGCTGCCCGAGCCGGCCCCGCCGCCGTCAG
>JAEULW010000060.1 GCA_016793505.1 Methylobacteriaceae bacterium
AGACCGTGGTCAGCCCCTCGACCTCGAGCAGCGGCGCGGCGCTCATGACTGAATCCGCGGGTCGAAGGCGTCGCGCAACGCCTGGCTGACGATGTTGATCGACAGCACCAGCAACAGGATCGCCACGCCCGGCAGCGAGGAGACCCACCAGGCGTCGATCAGGAATTCGCGGCCGTCGGCGACCATCGATCCCCAGGAGGCGGTCGGCGGCTGCACGCCGAGGCCGAGGAAGGACAGACTCGCCTCGAGGATGATCACCTGCGCCATGCGCACCGTGCCGACCACCAGCACCGGCGACAGGATGTTGGGCAGGATCTCCTTCAGCATGACATGCCATCGCGAGGCGCCGAGCGCGCGCGCCGCCTCGACATATTCGAGCTCGCGCGCCGCCAGCGTCTCGCCGCGCGTGACGCGGCAGGGCGTCACCCACTCCTTGTAGACGAGCGCCAGGATGACGTTCTGCAGGCCCGGCCCCATCATCGCCATCAGGCCGATGGCGAAGATCAGGTAGGGAAAGCCGAGCAGGATGTCGACGACGCCGCTGATCGCCCGGTCGACGAGACCGCCGACAGAGCCGGCGAGGAGGCCGAGCACGACGCCGACGATGGTGGCGAGCGCGATGACGACGACGCCGACGAGGATCGAGATCCGCGCCCCGTAGATGAGTCGCGAGAGGATGTCGCGGCCGAGGCCGTCGCAGCCCAGCGGAAAGGCCCACTCGCCGCCTTCCATCCAGCCCGGCGGCTGCAGGCGGCGGAACAGGTCGGCCTCGTTCGGATCATGCGGCGCGACGAGCGGGGCGGCGATCGCCAGAATGACGAACAGCGCGACGACCAGCAGCGCGGCGAAGGCGAGGCGGTTCTCGCGGAAGCGCGCCGCGCCGAGCGCGAAAGGCGATTCGCCATGCCCGACAGCGACGGCGCTCACAGCCGCACCCGCGGATTGAGCACGGTGTAGAGAAGATCTGCGCAGAAATTCAAGAGCACGTAGGTGACCGCGTAGAGCAGCACGGCGGCCTGCACCAGCGGATAGTTGCGCGCGAAGATCGCCTCGACGACGAGGCGCCCGAGGCCCGGCCAGCCGAACACGGTCTCGACGATCATGTTGCCGCCGAGCAGCGAACCGGTCTCGATCGCCGCCACGGTGACGGTCGGGATCAGCGCGTTCTTCAGCGCGTGCAGGCCGATCACCCGGGCGCGCGACAGGCCCTTGGCATCGGCGAAGAGCACGTAGTCGGCCTTCAGCACCTCGATCATCGAGGAGCGCGTGACGCGCATCAGCAGCGCGGCCATGGGCAGCGCCAGCGTCAGCGCCGGCAACAGGAGATGGCGCGCGGCCTCGAGGAACGCGTCGGGTCGGCGCGCCAGCAGCGTATCGACGAGAAGCAGCCCGGTGACGCGTGGCGCCTCCATCGAGAAGCCGATGCGCCCCGACGACGGCAGCCAGCCGAGCTTCACGGCGAACAGCAGAATGAACAGGATGCCGAGCCAGAAGCCCGGCGCCGAGACGCCGACGAGTCCGGCGACCGAGGCGATGCGATCGAACACGCCGTTGCGCTTCACCGCCGCGACGACGCCGAGCGGAATGGCGATGACCAGCGCCAGCAGCAGCGCGACCAGAGTCAGTTCGATCGTCGCCGGCAAACGTTCGCCGATCACCTCGATCACCGGCCGGCGATGAAAGAACGAGAGGCCGAAATCGCCGGTCAGCGCATTGCCGAGAAAGATGAAGAAGCGCCGCCAGGCCGGCTGGTCGAGCCCCATGTCGCGGCGCAGCGCCTCGATCTGCGCCGCGTCGGCGCGCGAATCCCCGAGCATGATCTCGACCGGATCGCCCGGCGTCAGCGCGATCATCAGGAAGACGATCAGACTGACGCCGAGCAGAACCGGCGCGAGGCCGGCGAGCCGCTCGAGGAATCGCGACAGCGACATGGTTCCGGCGTCGCCGCGTCAGTCGACGCTGGCGTCGTGCAGATTGATGCGCGAATCGGCCTGCGGCTTCCAGCCCTTGAGCCGCTTCGACACGCCATAGAGATCCTGCGGCAGCCACAGGAAGACCCACGGCGCGTCGGCGTTCACCATGGCCTGCGCCTCCTTGTACATCTGCGCGCGCTTGGCCTGATCGGCTTCGGTCTCGGCCGCGTCGAGCAGCGCGTCGACCTTCGGATTGGCGTAGCCCGCCGCATTGCCGCGTCCGCCGCTGCGCAGCGTCGGGACCATGATGTCGGACGGGTCGAGCGCGCCGTTGCCCCAGGAGGTGAGATAGAGATCGCGATCCTTGCGCTTGTCCGCCGCGTTCCACATCGGCGAGAGCACCGCGCCTTCCCACACCTGCACGTTCGCCTTGATCCCGGCGCGCGCCATCAGCGCGGCGATCGCTTCGGCCGTCGGCTTGAAGGCGCCGACGACGTCGATCGTCAGTTCGATTCCGTTGGGGTGGCCCGCCTCGGCCAGCAGCTGCTTCGCCAGCGCCGGATCATACTTGTATTCCGGCAGATCGGCGTTGAAGGCGAAGGCGTCCGGGCTCATCACGCCGTTCAGCGCGGTGGCGCGGCCATTGAGGATGCGCTCGATGATCAGCTTGCGGTCGACCGCATGGTTGAGCGCCTTGCGCACGCGCGGATCGTCGAACGGCTTCTTGGCCATGTTGATGGCGACGAAGAAGGTGCGCGTGCCGTTGACCGCGGCGACGGCGGCCTTGTCGGAGGCCTCCACCTGCTTCAGCGCCGAGGGCGGCAGTTCATTGATGATGTCGACCTCGCCGGCGAGCAGCGCAGCGACGCGCGTGGCGTTCTCCGGAATGATCTTGAAGATGACTCGATCGGCCTTGGCCGGTCCGACCGGCGGAATGTCCTTCGCGCCGCCGAAATAGTTCGGATCGCGCTGCATGATGATCGCATCGCCGCGCCGCCATTCGACGAGCTTGAACGGGCCGACGCAATCGACCTGCGTCGCCACGGCGGCGTCGCCGACCTTCTTCACATGCGCCGCCGACAGCATTTCCTGGAAGGGCAGCATGGCGGGCAGGATCGGCCAGGGCGCGGAAAGCTTGACGATCACCGTCGCCTCGTCAGGCGCCGCGGCCGAGACGAGCGGCCCGAGCAGGCTCTTGCGCGGGCTGGTCTGCCCGCCGAGGGCGTTGTCCTTCGTCAGCCGCTCGAGCGTGAAGGCGACGTCGCGCGCATCGAAGGCCGCGCCGGAATGCGTCTTCAGGCCCCTGGCGATCTTGAACTCCCAGGTCGTCGGATCGACCTGGCGATAGGATTCGGCGATCTCCGGCACGATCTTCATCGCGGCGTCGCGCGTCAGCAGCCCGTCGCAGAGATTGCGGATGATCGTCTCGGTCTCGCGGTTGCGATGATTGCCGGGATCGAGCGTCTGCGCGTCCTGGCTGAATCCGACGCGGATTTCGGCGGCCGTCGCGGCCGTCGCCAGCGTCGCGGCGATTGCGAGCGCGGCGGCGCCTGCCCAAAGCGATCTCATGCCTGTCCTCCCCTGTTCTTCCAGGTGCTTGCACGCAAGGTCGGCGCCAGAGCGAAAGACGCGCATTTGCGGCCCGGCGCGCCGTTCCGGCCGGCGCAGCCTAGCATGACGACGCGCCGAACGCGCGCGCGAGCGCGTAATCCGCTCACGAGGCCGGCGTCAGCCGCCTGCTCCGGCGCCGAGGCGCGACAGGCCGGGATCGAGCGGGATCAGCGCGGCCTGCACCGCGTGATAGATGTCCGGCTTGCCGATGAACTGCCGGCCCGCCGGCGCGCCCGCTGCGTCGAGCTCGGGGAACCAGCCGCCATGCACGGGGTCGATCAGCCGCTCGGCGGCGAAGCGCCAGAGCCGGCGATACCAGTCCTCGTCGGCGCGGCGCCGGTCGAGCTTGAGCAGCGACGCCACAGCGCCGATCGCCTCTGTCACCGGCCACCAGTAGCGATCGGCGATGGCGACGGCGCCGCCCTCCCCCAGCGTGTAGACGAGGCCGCCCTGCTCGGCCCAGCCATCGCCCAGCGCCCGTTCGATCAGCGCCCGCGCCCGCTGCGACGCCCCGTCGTCGGGGCGGCCACACAGGTCCCAATGCTGCAGAGCGAGCCGGGCGAACTCCAGCGAATGGCCGGGCGTCGTGCCGGCGGGTCGAAACATCGGATTGCCGCGGTAATCGGGATCGACGCTCCAGTCCTCGCGATAATGCTCGGGCAGGCGCCAGCCATGCGCGGGCGCCATGCGGCGCAGGAAGAAATCGAGGATGCGCCCGGCCCG
>JAEULW010000065.1 GCA_016793505.1 Methylobacteriaceae bacterium
GCGGCGGCGCGGCGTCGAGGCCCGGGGCGGAAAGATCGCTCATCGCGCGCCGCGTCCCGTTCAGGGTTTCGTCGGCGACGGCGGGGCCGGCGCCGCGCCGGCCTGGCCGGGCGTGTTGGTCGGCTCGGCGAGGCCGAGCAGTTCGAGCTTGCGGCCGATCGCGTCCACCTTGGGGGCGCGCTCGGGCAGATCGGCGAAACGCGCGATCTGCGTCAGCGCCATCGGCTGCAATTCGGGCAAATGCTTGTCGGCCAGCGCCTGGATGCGCGCGGGCCGCGACAGATGCGCCCATTCCGCGCGCAACACGGCGATGCCGTCCTTCTCGCGCTCGATGCTGTGGCGCAGCTTGGCGACCTGTTCGCCATGCCAGATCGTCTCGTATTTGATCGTGTAGGCGTAGATCGCCGAGCCGACGATGCCGGCGATGGCGAGGGCGTGGACGATACGCAGGAACATCATCGTCTCCCGGGCGAACGGTCGGGCAGGGCGGCAAGGCGCGCCAGCGCCGCGTCGGCGGCATGCGCCGGCGCCTGCGTGCGCGTGGCGGCGCGCAGCCGCGCCGAGCGCGCCCGCGGATTGGCGGCGATCTCGGCGTCGGAGGGCGAGACAGGCTGGCGCGGATCGCTCTCGAAGCTCGGCGCCTCGGGCGCGATCTCGCCCGGCAGCAGCCGCGAGCGCGCCGCCCCGCGCCCGGAGCGCGCGGCGAGGAACTGCTTGACGATCCGGTCCTCGAGCGAATGGAAGCTGACGACGACGAGCCGTCCGCCCGGCTTCAGGATGCGCTCGGCCGCCGCGAGCCCGTCGACCAGCTCGCGCAGTTCCTCGTTCACCGCGATGCGCAGGCCCTGGAAGGCGCGCGTCGCGGGATGGATGTCGCGCGGCTTGCCCGGAACGACGCGCGCGATCATCGCCGCCAGCGCCTGCGTCGTTCGGAACGGCGCGATGCGCCGGTCGTGGACGATCGCCCGCGCGATGCGCCGGGCCGCGCGCTCCTCGCCGTAATGGAAGAGGATGTCGGCGATCTCCTCCTCGTCCGCGCCGTTGACGATGTCGGCGGCGCTGCGGCCCTCGCCCGACATGCGCATGTCGAGCGGCCCGTCGAAGCGGAAGGAGAAGCCGCGCTCGCCCTCGTCGAACTGCATCGACGAGACGCCGATGTCGAGCGCGACGCCGTCGAGCGCGTCATGGCCGAGCGCCCGCGCTTGCGCGTCGAGCCGGCCGAAGCGCGCCTCGACCAGCGTCAGCCGGCCCTGCGCGGCGCGCACCAGATCGAAGCCGCCGGCGATGGCGCGCGGATCGCGGTCGAGCGCGATCACGCGCGTTCCTTCATGCGCCAGGATGGCGCGCGTATAGCCGCCGGCGCCGAATGTTCCGTCGAGATAGACGCCGCCCGCTTTCAGGCGCAGCGCCGCGATCGCCTCGGCGAGGAGCACGGGAATGTGACGGACCGGTCCGCCTGCGGAGAGGGGCGCGCCCTCGCCGCGGTCCGTCGTCATTCCCGCGCTCCTGCCGCTTGCGGGGCCGGCGGCCCCGCTGCTCTGGCGCCCAACTGCCTGCGAAGCGCGCGCACCCGATTTCTGGCCTCCTCGAGATGCGCGCGGAAGCGTTGCGGCTCCCAGATCTGGAACAGATTGCCCTGCCCGACGAAGGTGACCTCCGTGGTCACCCCGGCGAAGCTCTTCAGCGTGTCGGTGAGGATGACCCGGCCCTCCGGGTCGACCTTGAGGATCTCCGAGGCGCCGTTCAGCGCCGTCGAGAACAGGTGCCGCTCCTCCGAGAAGACGGGCTGCGAGTCGAGCAGCGCCTCGATCTCCCGGCGCAGCGCATGGCCGCCGCAATCCAGCGCCTGCGCGTCGAGCGAGGGATAGGCGTAGAGGCCCTCGAACCCGTCCTTCGCCAGCACGGCGCGGAACGGCGCCGGGATCGACACGCGTCCCTTGGCGTCCAGCCGGTTGGTGTAGTGCGAGGTGTAACGGTCCAAAGGACGACCCGAAGCCAGATGCAAACCAGGGCGCCGGCGCGGCCGACGAAATCGAGCCCGAAACGGGGCGAAAACCGCACGCAATCGACAGCGCCTCGCCTGCGCGGCGCGGCGGAAACGACCTCGTCGGAGTTACGCTGAACGGGATGGTTTGGGATAGCATGGGACTGTATGGGCGTCAACGAAGCTGGTGAGTCGAAATGGCGCACGCCGCGACTCCCGCCCATTAGGTCTCGTTAACCTTAAAGAAGGGTTAGGACTCGCCCGCCCGGGCGTCCGGCGCTTCGAGGTGGCGGGCGGCGGAGCCGCGACGCGGAGCAGAATAGAGCAGCGCCGCAGCACCAACGATTATTCCGTACAGACGAACCAATAAATCGCAAAATCAGTAGTAAACCTTACATATTACAAATATTGCAAAAAATTGAATTTAACGAAAAAAGAATTTGTTTATTGATTGAGACTTTGTAGTTTTAAATAACCCAATATCAGATATAATACTTTCCAACTTAGAATTATATACCCACGCTCGATCAATTTGACACCAATCTAAGTTGAAATATTGGTCCTCTAACGAAATCAAAAGACCAACGCCAACCCTAGTCTTCAAGTGATATTTTGCCGCCTCAGTGAACATATTTAGTGCCGCGAGGCGCAAAGTTGTGCCCCCTTCTCCAAGAACAGGCCATTCAGGATCCATACTAGCGATCATGAAGGTGCAGTCGGTCTGCGGAAATCCAACGATGAATGGCATTCGCGCTTGCCTTGCCTTGCAGGCATCGATACAAATTACAAGACGAGTCTTAAATTCTCGCCAAATCGATCTTGGGACACAAGCGAACTGCTCTAATATTCGATAATATGATGTATCAGCGCCCGCAACAACAATATGATCATGCAGATTTCGAATAATACCAGAAATATCAAAAGATTGAATGTCTTGAACAAAATTTCGTAGCTTTTCTTTAGAATTAGGCTGGGGCATTTCCATATCAGAAAGAAACCCGGCCATAATATCAGCCTCATCGCAAATCAAATCACCCTTGGAAAAAGAAATAATCTTTTCGCGATATTCAAGATATTCTATAACATCATAAGGAACACGCAGTTTTTCAATAATGCCAAAATAGTCTTCAATTTCAAGAATATGAATAAATTTCGCTTCTGCTGATACAATTCTTTTTTTCATAAAACAATAACGAGGCAAATGTCGACCGCCCTTAAAAAGTATTATCTTTCTTACTATACTAACATTCGAAAAATCTAGTGTAATACTATGGCCTCTGTCATTATCAATTGTTATATTGCTATTTTTTGACAAATAACTGAGCGTTGACTTAATTTGATCTTTTGCTTTTCTTAAAACTTTTCTTTGAAACCACCGACGTTCCACCTCGGGATCATTTGTCTCTTGCGTACGTTCCTTCATCTGAAATATTATTGCAAAAGAACCGAACTTAACAATGCCGTCAGCAAGTTCGACTTGCTCTGCCGGACGCGGGCGAAATCGCGTCTGATGAAATGTAAATTCTTGCCAAAATGTCGTAATATTGAGATTTGCTGCAAAATCCTCAAGAGACAATTTGCTCGCCATGTTGGCCATCCTATTTGATTCCACATAGAAACACGACTTTCGATCCCGGAACTGCTCCTAAGCCCAACACCCCAGATAATGCACAGTTTGAAAATAACGCCAGTCGGCCTGTAAGCCGGGTTCTGTAGGGCCCCGGCTCGCGCCGGGACGTGACGGCCATTCCTCTGGGGCGGCGCTTGCGCGACGCCTCGAGCAACCAACCCGGACGGCGATCCGGAGACAGGATCCGGGGTTTCCCCCTGCCGTCCCTATTCGGTCTTGCTCCCGGCGGGGCTTGCCATGCCGCCTGCGTCGCCGCCGGCGCGGTGCGCTCTTACCGCACCCTTTCACCCTGACCCGGACGAGCCGGGCGGTTTGCTTTCTGTGGCGCTGTCCCTGGGGTCGCCCCCGCCGGACGTTATCCGGCGCCGTGTCTCCGTGGAGCCCGGACTTTCCTCTCCCGAGGGAGCGGCCGTCCGGCCGACTGGCGCCGCCGGCTTACGGCGGCTGCGCCGCATTTGCAAATGCGGCGCGCCCCGGAACCGCGCGCCCAGCGGCGCGTTGTCGCGTCACGGACGATGTTCATGATTTCGCCACGGCCGTGATGACTCATTTGGCCGCTCGTGGTTTCATGGGGCGATGCGACCTGACGGGCGCACTCGAGGATTCGATCGGCGCGACGCCCCGACCGGGCCGAGCCCAGACCGGAGGACAGAATGAAGAAGACCATCCTGGCGACGACCGCCCTCGCCTCGGCGCTGGCGCTGGCCGGCTGCAACACGCCGGGCGAGCGCGCCGCCGGCGGCGCCGTCCTCGGCGCGGGCGCGGGCGCGCTGCTCGGCGCGGCGGTGTCCGGCGGACGCCCCGGCGCGACGCTGGCCGGCGCGGCGATCGGCGGCACCGCGGGCGCGCTGGTCGGCGCCGGCACGGCCCCGGCGCGCGGCTGCGCCCAGTACGGCTACGACTATTACGGCAACTACGTCTGCGTCGCCTATTATTGAGCGACGGTCTGTAGCGCCGGAGGATTTCGCGCCCGATTCGCGCTGCGTTTCGCGCGTCGTCCCCTCTCCCAATCATGGCGATCGCGTCGGCGGACCCGTCGACGCGATCGTTCTGCATTACACCGGCATGGCCAGCGGCGCGGCGGCGATCGCCCGGCTCTGCGATCCGGCGGCCGAAGTGTCGGCCCACTACGTCGTCGAGCGCGACGGGACGATTCTCCAGCTCGTGCCCGAGGCGCGCCGCGCCTGGCATGCCGGCCGCGCCTTCTGGGCCGGCGAGCGCGATCTCAACTCCAGCTCGATCGGCGTCGAGATCGTCAATGGCGGGCACGACTTCGGCCTGCCGCCCTACCCCGCGCGCCAGATCGACGCCGTGATCGACCTCTGCGCCGACATCGTCGCGCGCCGCGCCGTGACGCCCGAACGCCTGCTCGCCCATTCCGACATCGCGCCCGAGCGCAAGGACGACCCGGGCGAGCGCTTCCCCTGGCGCCGGCTCGCCGCCGCCGGCCTCTGCCGCGCCGTGCGCCCCGCCCCGATCCGCGACGGAACCGAGCTCGACGGCCCCGCTTTCGCCGAGGCGCGCGCCGCGCTCGCCGCGATCGGCTTCGACGTTGCGGGCGCGGGCGGGCCGGACCCGGCGCTGCGCGCCGCGCTGCGCGCCTTTCAGCGTCGCCACAGGCCGCGCCGCATCGACGGCCGGCTCGACCGTTCGACGCTGGCGCCGTTGCGCCGCTATCGCGC
>JAEULW010000091.1 GCA_016793505.1 Methylobacteriaceae bacterium
GATGCTGGCGGCGGCGCTGCACGGGCCGGGCCTCGCCGGCGTCGGCCTGATCGGCGCGCTGGCGGCGCCGGCGCTGGTGTCGAGCAAGGACCCCAGTCCCTGGCCGCTGGCGATCTATGTGCTGATCGTCGCGGCGACGGCGGCGGGGCTGGCGCGGCTCAGGCGCTGGCTGTGGCTGGCGCTCGCCGCGCTGGCCGGGGCCGGCTTCTGGCAATTCCTGATGGCGGTCGGCGGGGCGCGGCGGGCCGATGTGTTCGCCGCCGGGCTGCTGCACGGTCTGGCGCAGACCGCGCTCGCCGTCGCCGTCTTCGTCTGGCCGATGCGGCAGGCGATGCAGGACAGGCCCGATCGGCTCGCCAACGCCGCGCCGGCGGCGATGGCGGGGCTGGTTCTGCTGTCGCTGACGGCGGCGCCGGCGGCGCGGTTCGGGCTGCTCTGGGTCGCCGGCGCGCTGGCGCTCGTGGCGCTGCTCGCGGCCGCCTCGCGCATCGCGTCGGCCGCCGCCCTGCTCGCCCCCGCCGCGGCGATCGCCGCGCTGGCGGCGATGCGGCTGTGGCCGTCGATCGACCCGCGCGAGATCGCGCCGCGGGCCGATCTCGACTGGCTGCTGTTCCTGCGCCCGCCGGTCGAACTCTCCTGGTTCGTCGCCTTTGCATGCGCGGCGACGCTCGGCCTCGCGGCGGCGCTGCTCCAGCGACTGCGCGACGATGACGCGCCGCCGCAATTGGCCGCGACGATCTACGCGGCGACGGCGGCCGGCGCGCCGCTGGCGGGTCTGGCGCTCGCCTATGCGCGCATCGGCGGCTGGGAGATCAGCTTTCCCTTCGGCGCCGCGGCGGGCCTGCTGGCGCTCGGCTTCGTCGCCGCGGCCGGGCTGTTCCGCGACAGGGCCGGGCGCGACGAGACGGCGCGGCTGGCGCTCGGCTTCGCGGCGGCCGGCGCCATCGGCGCGATCGCCATGGGCTTCGTCTTCATGCTGGCGGGCGGCACGCTCACCGTGGCGCTGGCGCTGGCGGCGCTCGGCGCGGCTTACGTGGCGCAGCGGCTCGACATCGGCGCCTTGCGCTGGTGCGTCGCCGCCCTCGGGCTGATCGTTGCGGCGCGGCTCGCTTACGAGCCGCGCGTCGTCGGCGACCTCGGGACGACGCCGGTGTTCAACTGGCTGCTGTTCGGCTACGGCGTCCCGGCCCTCGCCTTCGGACTCGCGGCGCGGCTGATCCGGCGCGAGCGCGACGACGCGCCGACGCTGATCGCGCAGGCGCTGTCGCTGTTGTTCGCGGCGTTCCTGATCTTCTTCCAGATCCGGCACGCGCTGAACGACGGCGATCTCTACGCGCCGGCGACGCGTCTGATGGAGGCGGGGCTGCAGACCTTCGCGGCGCTCGCCTTCGGCATGGCGACGATGATCGTCGGCGGGCGCGAGCCCTCGCCGGTCTATCGCTGGGCGACGACGATCGCCGGGGCCATTTCGGGCGGGGCGGCGCTCCTCGGCCTCGGCCTCCTCGCCAATCCGCTGTTCACCGACGACCGGCTGGCGGGCGGACCGATCTTCAACGAGCTCGCTGTCGGCTACGGCCTGCCGGCGGCGGCGGCGATCGGCCTCGCCATCGTCGCGCGCGGGCGGCGGGAGAGCTGGTTCCGCATTGCCGCCGCCGCCGTCGCGCTCGGTCTCGTCTTCGCCTATGCGACGCTGGAGACGCGGCGGCTGTTCGAGGGCCCTTCGATCGGCCTCGCCCGCGGCGCTTCGGAAGCCGAGATCACCGCCTATTCGGCGGTCTGGCTGGCGCTCGGCCTGATCACTCTCGCCTGGGGCGTCGTGCGCGGCTCGCGCGAGGCGCGGCTCGGCTCGGCGGTCTTCGTGCTGATGGCGACGCTGAAGATCTTCCTCTACGATTTCGCCGGCCTGACCGGCCCGCTGCGCGCCTTCTCCTTCATCGGCCTCGGCGTCGTGCTGATCGGCATCGGCCGGGTCTACCAGAAGCTGGTCTTCGCCCGGCCCGCCGCGCCGCCGCAGCCGGCTCAAGAGGCGCCGTAAAGCGGCCACGCCCGTGCTATAGGCGGTCGATCATCGGAGGTTTGCCGTGTCCGTTCCGACTCCCGTCGCCAAACTCAACTTCGAGGACGCCATGAAGGAGCTCGACGCCATCGTGTCGCGGCTCGAAAAAGGCGAGGCGGCGCTCGAGGAATCGATCACCCTCTACGAACGCGGCGCGGCGCTGAAGGAGCGCTGCGAGACGCTGCTGAAGACGGCCGAGGCGCGCATCGAGCGCATCCGCCAGGGCGCGGACGGCAAGCCGGCCGGCGTCGTCCCGCTCGACGGGGGATGAGGCGATGTCGAGCCTGCCCGATCACGACCCCCTGCCCGGCGACGACAAGGGCTGCGCGGCGATCGAGCAGGTGATCGTGCCGCGGGCGCGCGATCTCGGCGGCTTCGAGGTGCGGCGGGCGCTGCCGGCAGTCGGACGGCAGATGATCGGGCCGTTCATCTTCTTCGACCAGATGGGCCCGGCGGAGCTGCAGGTCGGCGCCGGACTCGACGTCAGGCCGCATCCCCATATCGGCCTTGCGACCGTCACCTATCTGTTCGACGGCGAGATCACGCATCGCGATTCGCTCGGCGTCGAGCAGGTGATCCGGCCGGGCGAGGTCAATCTGATGACGGCGGGCCGCGGCGTCGCCCATTCCGAGCGCAGCCCGGCGGCGGCGCGGGCGGCCGGGCCGCGGCTCTACGGCATCCAGACCTGGATGGCGCTGCCGAAGGCGCTGGAGGAATGCGAACCCGCCTTCGTCCATGCCGGCATGGACGATCTGCCGCGCATCGCCGGCGAGGGCAAGCGGGTGCGGCTGATCCTCGGCTCGCTCTACGGGCGAACCTCGCCGGTCGCGACCCCGTCCGACTGCTTCTACGCCGAGGCGGTGCTTGCGCCGGGCGCCGTGCTGCCGCTCGACGCCGATCACGAGGAGCGGGCGATCTATGTCGCCGCCGGAGAGATCGACATCGCCGGACGCAGCTTCGGCGCCGGCCGCCTGCTGGTGCTGCGCCCCGGCGACCGGCTGTCGGCGCTGGCGATCGCGCAATCCAGACTGATGCTGATGGGCGGCGAGCCGATGGACGGGCCGCGCCACATCTGGTGGAACTTCGTGTCGTCCTCGAAGGACCGCATCGCCGCGGCGAAGGCGGACTGGAAGGCCGGCCGCTTCGCCGCCGTGCCGGGCGAGAGCGAGTTCATCCCGGCGCCGGAGTGAGCTATTCGGCGGCGCGCGCGCGCGCCGAATTGTGGGCGTAGGTGTCCCAGTCCGGCGCGTAGTCGGCGTGCGCCTGATTTCCCCAGTAGGTCCAGCCCTTGCGCGCGCCGCGGGCGAACATCTCGAGATAGGGCCCGCGCGAGCAGGATTCGATGATGCGATACTGCTCGTCCGGCTTGCGGCTGTGCTCCTGCTTGCGTGAGGCCATGTAATTGACCTGGCTGCGGCCCGGCGCGAGCGTCCGGGCCTGCTTGCCGCGCACGCCGAACAGCAGGATCTCGGTCACGTTGCGGAAGTAGAAGCCGACGCCCCGCCCGTCCGATCCGCCGTCCTTGCGCACCTTGTGCCAGACGATGTTCGACTTGTACTCGAAGCCCCAGGCCTGCATCACCTTCAGGCCGTCGGGCAGCAGCGCGTTGGGCACCCAGAGATAGAGATGGGCCGGCTCGACGACGATGTCGGCGACGGGCAGCGCGCAGATCTGCTCGGTCGGCATCGTCGCATAGCGCGCCAGCCGGCGATGCTCGGGGGCGACCTTGCCGGTGCGGTTGAGGAAGCGCCAGGGCGGATCGGCCAGAACGGTGTGGAAGCGCCGGCCGCGCAGCGTCTTCGCCAGGTCAATGATCGTCTCGAGCGGAGGCGCGGTCATCGAGATAGGCTTCCTTGCGCAGCGCGAAAACGACCACCGGACAGCCGCCCGCCCCGCCGCCGCGGATTCGAGGATACAGCTTTTCGCTGTGCGTCGTCGATGACCCATAGGTGCCGCGCTGCTTGCCGAACAGCTGGTAGTTGGCGTGCAGCCAGCCCTGCAGGTCGGTGGTGCGGGTGACGATGACGCCGACGTCGACCACCCCGAGATCGAACAGCAGGCGGAAATTGTTCAGATCCCGGTCGAAGAACGGGTCCTTGTTGTTCCACTCGACCTCGAGGGCGACCTTGCCCTTGAAGCAGTCGACCTTGTGCGTCGGGGTCTCGCGGGCGACGCCGTCGACGACGACGCCGGTGGCGAACTGCCGCTCGCGCCAGCCGAGCGCGTAGAGGCCGTGGTCGAGCACGCCGGCCATTTCGCTCTTGTTGCCGCGGCCCTGCATGGCGATGTCGGCATGCTTCAGCCGAAAGGCCGAGATCACGCCGAACATCTCCCGCCATTCCGCGGCGTGGACATGGCGCAGGACCGCCAGGCCATTGCGCCAGTCGAAGATCTCCCAATGCCGCGCCAGCGACTCGAGTTCGGGATCGTGGGCGTTCATGGCGCCCCTCATGCCAGTCCCGCGGGGCCGCGACAATCGTCGCCGGACCTGCGCGCCTGGCGCGCATTGCCGGGGCCGGCGCGCCGCGCTACATCGTTTCGTCATATGTCCGCCGCTGCGCGGGGTCCGCCTCTAGGAAATCAGTCTTTGCCCCTGTCAACGCCCCTGCTCGACACGGTGACGGTTCCGGCCGATCTCAGGCGCCTCGAGGAAGGCCAGCTGCGCCAGCTCGCCGACGAACTGAGGGCCGAGACGATCTCGGCCGTCTCGGTGACCGGCGGGCATCTCGGGGCGGGGCTCGGCGTCGTCGAGCTGACGGTGGCCCTCCACTATGTGTTCGACACGCCGGTCGACCGGCTGATCTGGGACGTCGGCCATCAGGCCTATCCGCACAAGAGTCTGACCGGACGGCGCGACCGCATCCGCACGCTGCGCCAGGGCGGCGGGTTATCCGGCTTCACGAAGCGGACCGAGAGCGACTACGATCCGTTCGGCGCGGCGCATTCCTCGACCTCGATCTCGGCCGGTCTCGGCATGGCGGTGGCGCGCGACCTTTCGGGCGGACGCAACAATGTCGTCGCCGTGATCGGCGACGGGGCGATGTCGGCGGGCATGGCCTATGAGGCGATGAACAACGCCGGCGCGATGCATTCGCGGCTGATCGTCATCCTCAACGACAACGACATGTCGATCGCCCCGCCGACGGGAGCGATGTCGGCCTATCTCGCGCGGCTGGGTTCGGGCCGCACCTATCTCAAGCTGCGAGATTTCGGCAAGCAGCTGACGAAGCGCCTGCCCAAGAGCGTCGACCGCGCCATCACCCGCGCCGTCGAACATGCGCGCGGTTACGTCACCGGCGGCACGCTGTTCGAGGAACTCGGCTTCTACTATGTCGGGCCGATCGACGGACACAATCTCGATCACCTCCTGCCGGTGCTGAAGAATGTGCGCGACATGACGCACGGGCCGGTGCTCGTGCATGTCGTCACGCAGAAGGGCAAGGGCTATCCGCCGGCCGAGGCGGCGGCCGACAAGTATCACGGCGTCAACGCCTTCGACGTCGTCACCGGGGCGCAGGCCAAGCCCAAGGCGAACGCGCCGAGCTACACGCGCGTCTTCGCCGACGCGCTGACGCGCGAGGCGGAGCGCGACGAGAAGATCGTCGCCATCACCGCCGCCATGCCCTCGGGCACGGGGCTCGACGTCTTCGCCAAGGCGCATCCCGCGCGCTGCTTCGACGTCGGCATCGCCGAGCAGCATGCCGTCACCTTCGCGGCGGGACTCGCCTGCGAGGGCTACAAGCCGTTCTGCGCGATCTACTCGACCTTCCTGCAGCGCGGCTATGACCAGGTCGTGCATGACGTCGCGATCCAGAATCTCCCGGTGCGTTTCGCCATCGACCGCGCCGGCCTCGTCGGCGCCGACGGGGCGACGCATGCCGGTTCGTTCGACATCGCCAATCTCGCCTGCCTGCCCAACATGGTGGTGATGGCCGCCGCCGACGAGGCCGAGCTCGTGCACATGGTGGCGACCGCCGCGGCGCATGACAGCGGGCCGATCGCCTTCCGCTATCCGCGCGGCGAGGGCGTCGGCCTCGAGATGCCGCAGCGCGGCGACATTCTCGAGATCGGCAAGGGCCGCATCCTCGTCGAAGGCGCGCGCGTGGCGCTGCTGTCGCTCGGCACGCGGCTCGCCGAATGTCTGAAGGCGGCCGAGGATCTCAAGGCGCTCGGCCTGTCGGCGACAGTCGCCGACGCGCGCTTCGCCAAGCCGATCGACCGCGATCTGCTGCGCCGTCTTGCGCAGTCGCATGACGTGCTGATCACGATAGAGGAAGGCTCGACCGGCGGCTTCGGCGCGCTGTGTCTGACGGCGCTCGCCGAGGACGGGCTGCTCGACCGCGGATTGC
Organism: Methylobacteriaceae bacterium; assembly: GCA_016793505.1. Taxonomy (GTDB): domain Bacteria; phylum Pseudomonadota; class Alphaproteobacteria; order Rhizobiales; family Beijerinckiaceae. The sequence goes on from JAEULW010000091.1 coordinate 6,406, forward strand.
GCGTGAGGACGATGACGCTGCCCGATCTCTTCCTCGATCACGACAAGCCGGAGCGGCTCTATGCGCGCGCCGGCCTCGACGCGAAGGCGATCGTCGGCAAGGCGCTCGAGGCGCTCGGCAAGGACGAGGCGGCGCTGCGACCGCGCATCGCCTGAGCGCGGCTCAGGCTTTCGCGGCCTGCGCTTTCGACCTGATCTGCGACAGCGTCGTCGTCGGCGAGATCGCTTCGGGATCGATCTTCACATGCAGGATCGCCGGCTTGCCCGAGGCGAGCGCGCGCTCGAAGGCGGGAGCGAAATCGGCGGTCGTCGCCACGCTCTCGCCATGGCCGCCGAAGGCGCGGGCATAGGCGGCGAAATCGGGATTGCGCAGCTCGGTGCCGCTGACGCGGCCGGGATATTCGCGCTCCTGATGGGCGCGGATCGTGCCGTACATCGCATTGTCGACAACGACGACGAGGATCGGCAGACCGTATTGCACGGCGGTGGCGAATTCCTGGCCGTTCATCAGGAAGCAGCCGTCGCCGGCGAAGGCGACGACCGTGCGTTCCGGTTGCAGGCGTTTCGCGCCGACGGCGGCGGGCACGCCGAAGCCCATCGAGCCCGAGGTCGGCGCGAGCTGCGCGCCGAAGCGGCGATAGCGCAGGAAGCGCTGCGGCCAGATCGCGTAATTGCCGGCGCCGTTGCAGATGATGGCGTCCTCCGGCAGGCGGCGGCGCAGCCACAGCATGATCTCGCCGAGCTGCACCGGGCCGGGATTGGCGGGCGCCTGTTCGGTCCAGCCGAGATAGTCTTCGCGCGCGGCGCGGGTGCGCTCGCTCCAGAGGATCGCGTTCGGCGGCTGCAGGCTCTCGAGCTGGGCGCAGAAGGCGGGCGGCGAGGCAAGGATGCCGAGGGTCGGATGATAGACGCGGCCGAGCTCGCCGGCGTCGGCGTGGACATGCACGAAGCGCTGCTTCGGCTTTGGAATGTCGAACAGCGTGTAGGACTGCGAGGGCATTTCCGACATGCGCCCGCCGATCAGCAGCACGAGATCGGCCTCGTCGATGCGCGCCTTCAGCTTCGGATTGGGGCCGATGCCGATCTCGCCGGCGTAGTTCGGATGATCGCCGGAGAACAGCATGGCGCGGCGGAACGAGGTCGCGACCGGCAGATCGAAGCGCTCGGCGAAGCGCTGGAACGCCTCGATCGCGCGCGGCGTCCAACCGCCGCCGCCGAGAATGGCGACCGGGCGCTCGGCGGCCCACAGCATCTTCTGCAGCTCGGCCATCTGGGTCAGGCCCGGCCAGATCGGCGCCGGCTCGACGCGCGGGGCGTCGGCGACCGCCGCCTCGCCGGTCAGCATGTCCTCGGGCAGCGCGATCACCACGGGGCCGGGGCGGCCCTGCATGGCGACATGAAAGGCGCGCGAGACGATCTCGGGGATGCGGGCGGGATCGTCGATCTCCGTCACCCATTTGGCGAAGGAGCCGAAGACGGCGCGATAGTCCATCTCCTGAAAGGCGCCGCGGCCGCGCATGGCGCGATCGATCTGGCCGATGAACAGGATCATCGGCGAGGAATCGTGATCGGCGATGTGAATGCCGGGCGAAGCGTTGGTGGCGCCGGGGCCGCGCGTGACGAAGGCGACTCCGGGACGGCCGGTCAGGCGCCCGGTCGCGTCCGCCATCATCGCCGCCCCGCCCTCCTGCCGGCAGATCGTCACCTCGACGCGCGCGTCGTGCAGCGCGTCGAGCACGGCGAGATAGGATTCGCCCGGCACGCAGAAGACGTGCCCGACGCCCTGGGCGACGAGCTGGTCGACGAGAATTTTCCCGCCGGTGCGGAGCGCCGCTGTCGTCATGCGAAAGGTCCGTCCTGTCGAAAGGTCACGAGCCGCCGCCCCAGGCGGGGTCGGCGAGGATTTCGGCGCTGTGCTGGCCGAGCGCCGGGGCGGGGCGCGGGCTGGCGGCGGGGGCGCCGTCGATGACGATGGCGGCGCGCAGGCCCGGCGTCGCGCCGCCCGCGGCGAGCGGGTTGTCGACGTCGATCCTGAGGCCGCGATGGATCACCTGCGGATCCTCGAAGACGTCGGCGACGGTGTTGATCGGCCCGGCCGGCACGGCGGCGGCGTCGAGCTTCGGCAACAGATCGGCGCGTTTGAAGCGGCGCGTCGCGGCGGCGAGTTTCGCGGTCAGCGCGGCGCGGTTCTTCGTGCGATCCTTCATGGTGGCGAAGTCGGGATCGTCGCCGATCTCGGGCGCGCCGAGAATGTCGCAGAGTTTGCGGAACTGGCCGTCATTGCCGGTGGCGAGGATCACGTCGCCGTCGGCGACGGGAAAGACGTCGTAAGGAACGAGATTGGGATGGCCGTTGCCCATGCGGCGCGGCGGCACGCCGGAGACGAAATAGTTGATCGCCTGGTAGCCGAGCACGGCGACCTGCGCGTCGAGCAGCGAGCAATCGACGAAGGCGCCCTCGCCCGTCGCCTGCCGGCGCAGAAGCGCGGCCTGAATCGCATTGGCGGCGTAGAGGCCGCAAAAAATGTCGGCGATGGCGAAGCCGACCTTGTTGGGCGGGCCGTCGGCCTGGCCGGTCAGACTCATCGCCCCGCCCATGCCCTGCACGAGAAAATCGTAGCCGGCGCGCGGCGCGTAGGGCCCGTCCTGGCCGAAGCCGGTGATCGAGCAATAGACGAGGCGCGGATTGACCTTCTTCAGCGCGGCATAGTCGAGCCCGTACTTGGCGAGGCCGCCGACCTTGAAATTCTCGATCAGCACGTCGGCATGGGCGGCGAGGCGGCGCACCAGGGCGCGGCCCTCGTCGGAGTCGAAATCGGCCTCGATGCAGCGCTTGCCGCGATTGGCGGAATGGAAATAGGCGGCGCCCAGATTCTCGCCCTTCGCGCCCGGCACGAAGGGCGGGCCCCATTGCCGCGTGTCGTCGCCGGCGCCGGCGCGCTCGACCTTGACGACGTCGGCGCCGAGATCGGCGAGCAGCTGGCCGCACCACGGGCCGGCAAGGATGCGGGCGAGTTCGAGAACGCGAAGTCCGGCGAGCGGCGGTCGTGTCATGCCGGCCTGTAGAGCATCGCGCGCGGCGGGAGACAAGCGCGTCGGAATGTTGGCGGCGGCCGTCGGCCGCCATCCTCGCCCGGGGCTTGTCGAAGGGTCGAGGATGGCGGCGTGCGCGGCGCGACGACCTCGCCCTTCGACTTCGCTCCGGACGAGGTCGACCGAGGCGTCGCCGCACGTCGCGGCGGTTCGGTCGGGCGGCCATCTTGCTCTTGACTATTTTCCTATTTTCGGCCATGATGTCGTTTGATCGCCCGCCATGCCCGCGCCGCCGGCCGCCCATGCCGGGGGCCGGGTTGCCGCCGCCGTCGCCGCCGTCTAATCCCCGCCTTCAGCCCCGGAGAGACCGATGTCGGCGCCCGCCTCTGCGACTTCCCCGACGCCGCTCGGCCGGCGCATCTCGCCCGAGCTGCTGATCATCGTCGGCTGCTCGATCGCGATCCTGAGTTTCGGGCCGCGTTCGGCGGTGGGCGCGTTCCAGACCGACATGCTGGCGGCGCACAACTGGACGCGCGACGTCTTCTCGCTCGGCATCGCCATCCAGAACCTGCTTTGGGGCGTCGGCCAGCCCTTCGCCGGGGCGATGGCGGACCGGTTCGGCGTGCCGCGCGTGCTGGCGGCGGGCAGCCTGCTCTATGCCGCGGGCCTGATCCTGATGGCCTGGTCGTCGAACCCGGCGGCGTTCAACCTGACGGCCGGCGTGCTGATCGGCTTCGGCCTGTCGGGCTGCTCGTTCAATCTGGTGCTCGGCGCCTTCGGCAAGCTGCTGCCGGAGAACCGGCGCGCCATCGCCTACGGCTTCGGCACGGCGGCCGGCTCGCTCGGCCAGTTCATCTTCTCGCCTCTGGCGGTCGGGCTGATCCAGTCGATCGGCTGGCAGGCGACGACGATCACCTTCGGCCTGATGATGCTGGCGATCGCGCCGATGTCGATCATGCTGGCGACGCCGCGCAGCGACGCGCAGCCGGCGGGCGCGGGCAGTCCCGTGTCGCTGAAGCAGGCGCTGGTCGAAGCCTTCGGCCATCGCTCCTATGTGCTGCTCGTCCTCGGCTTCTTCACCTGCGGCTTCCAGCTCGCGTTCGTGACGACGCATTTCCAGATCTATCTGCGCGACGTCGGCCTGTCGGCGCAGGTCGGGGGCTGGGCCTTCGCGATCATCGGCGTGTTCAACATCGTCGGCTCGATGAGTTCGGGCTGGCTGTCAACGCGGATGCCGCGGCGCTGGATTCTCTCGGCGATCTATCTCGGCCGGGCGCTCGCGGTCGTCGTCTTCATCCTGCTGCCGCCGACGGTGGCCTCGACCTTCGCCTTCGCGGCGGTGACGGGGCTGCTCTGGCTGTCGACCATTCCGCCGACCTCGGCGCTGGTCGGGCTGATGTTCGGCGTGCGCTATCTGGCGATGCTCTACGGCTTCGCCTTCTTCTCGCATCAGGTCGGCGGGTTTCTCGGCGTCTGGCTCGGCGGCGTGCTGTTCGAGGCGACGGGCTCGTACACGATCGTGTGGTGGCTGTCGGTGGCGCTCGGCGTCGCCTCGGCGCTGATCAATCTGCCGATCGAGGAGCGGCCCTACGACCGCAAGGCCGCGCCGCAGCCGGCCTGAGACAGGAGTGCGCAGCGTGAGCTTCAAGGCGATCCGCATCGACAAGGACGAGCAGGGCTATCGCGCCGGCCTCGCCGATTTCGCCGAGGCCGATCTGATGGAGGGCGACGTCACCGTCGCCGTCAGCCATTCGACGATCAACTACAAGGACGGGCTCGCCATCACCGGCAAGTCGCCGGTGGTGCGGCGCTTCCCGATGATCCCCGGCATCGACTTCGCCGGCGTCGTCGAAAGCTCGTCGCATGCCGACTGGAAGGCCGGCGACAAGGTCGTGCTGAACGGCTGGGGCGTCGGCGAGACGCATCTCGGGGGCCTTGCGCAGAAAGCGCGGGTGAAGGGCGACTGGCTCGTGCGCCTGCCCGACGCTTTTTCCCCGGCGCAGGCGATGGCGATCGGCACGGCCGGCTACACCGCGATGCTCGCCGTGATGGCGCTCGAGGCGCATGGCGCGAACCCGCAGCACGGGCCGGCGCTGGTGACGGGCGCAGCCGGCGGCGTAGGTTCGGTCGCGACGGCGCTGCTCGCCGCGCGCGGCTGGACGGTGATCGCCTCGACGGGGCGCGCGGCCGAGGCGGACTATCTGAAGAGCCTCGGCGCCGCCGAGATCATCGACCGCGCCGAGCTTTCCTCGCCCGGTCGGCCGCTGGGCACGGAGCGCTGGGCGGTCTGCGTCGACTCGGTCGGCTCGCACACGCTCGCCAATGCGCTGGCGCAGACGAAATATGGCGGCGCCGTCGCCGCCTGCGGCCTCGCCCAGGGCATGGATCTGCCGGCGAGCGTCGCGCCGTTCATCCTGCGCGGCGTGTCGCTCCTCGGGATCGACAGCGTGATGGCGCCGCAGGCGCGCCGACGCGAGGCCTGGCGGCGCCTCGCGCGCGATCTCGACGTCGGCAAGCTGGCCGCGATGACGCAAACGATCCCGCTCGCCGGCGCCATGCAGGCGGGGCGCGACATTCTCGAGGGCAAGGTGCGCGGCCGGGTGGTGGTCGAGATCGGCTGATCAGGCGGCCGGCGCGGGCGCCGGCGCGGCGGCGCCCTCGATGAGCCTGCGCCGTCGCGTCAGCTCGGCGCCGACGAATTCCATGAAGGCGCGCACGCGCGCGGAATGGCGCAGGTCGGGATGGGTGAGCAGCCACAGGCCGCGGCCGATCTCGGCCTGCGGCTCGTTGCAACGCACGACGCGGGCGTCGATCTCGCCGACGAAACAGGGCGCGCAGGAAAAGCCGACGCCGGCCGCCGCCGCCTCGATCTGGCCGACGACAGTCGAGGTGCGGTAGACGATCCTTTCGACTGCGACGCGCTCGTTGATCATGCGTACGGCCGGCACGCTGGCGAGCGCCTCGCCATAGCCGATCCACGGCGCGTCGGCCCGCCAGGGATCGCCGTAGCGCGCCAGCACCTCGGGCGCGGCGTAGATCGCCCAGGCGATCGAGGCGATGCGGCGGCCGACCAGCGTGTCGGGCGGCGTGTCGGTGGCGCGCAGCGCCACGTCGGCGTCGCGGCGCGACAGGTTGAGCGGCTGATTGCCGACCACCATGTCGAGCCGGATGTCGGGATAGGCCTCGCGGAACCGGGCGAGCACCGGCGGCAGCAGATAGGCCACCATCGAATCATTGGTGGCGATGCGCAGTTCGCCCGACGGCTTGGCGTCGCCGCCGGCGATCTTGCGCTCGAAATCGAGCACGTCGTCGGCCATGCGGCGGGCGAGCGCCACCATCTCGGCGCCCTCGGGCGTCGCCGCATAGCCGACGCGGGCGCGCTCGAACAGCTTCAGACGCAGCTGGTCCTCGAGCGCGCCGAGGCGGCGGAACACGGTCGAATGATTGAGGCCGAGCCGATCGGCGGCGCCGCCGAGCGAGCGCGTCTCGGCGATCGCCTGCACGAGGCGAAGATCATCCCAGTTCAGCCTGTCCGGCATGGCTCCGACGCAATCCCGTGGCGGCGCCGCGCGCCGAGAATGTCGGGAAGCATATCGCGCGCTTGCAACGATGCAATCGGTCAGGGCCGCGGCGCAGCGGCGCGGGCGAGACGGTCGCAGATCGCCTCGCCGAGCCCATCGGCCGGAACCGGGGCGACGGCGATGCGCGCCGCGCCGGTTTCGTCGAGCCGGCGCAAGTAGGCGAACAGGTTGGCGGCCGCCTCGACGAGATCGCCGCGCGGCGAAAGATCGAGCGCGCCCTGGCCGAGCCGGCCGGCGAAATCGAGCCCGACCTCGCCCGGCAGCAGACTGTCCGCCTGCAGACGCACAGCGGCGCGCGGCGCGTAGTGCGAGGCGAGCATGCCCGGCGCGAGCGGCGCGGCGGCGGCGGCCGGCGACTCGCCCAGCGCGGCGCCGAGCGCCGCCTCGATCGCGGCGCGCGGCGCCCCGCCCGGCCGCAGCAGCGCCGGCGCGCCGCCGAGACAGGCGACGATGGTCGATTCGACTCCGACCTCGGTCGGCCCGCCATCGAGGATCATGTCGACGCGGCCCCCGAGATCGGCGGCGACATGGACGGCCAGAGTCGGGCTGACGCGGCCGGAGCGGTTGGCGGAGGGCGCGGCGACAGGCCGCCCGACGGCGCGCAGCAGCGCCTGCGCCACAGGGTGAGCGGGGGCGCGCAGGCCGACGCTGTCGAGCCCGGCGCGGGCGAGTTCGCCGACGCGGCCGTCGCGACGGCGCGGCACGACCAGCGTCAGCGGACCGGGCCAGAAGGCTTCGGCGAGGGCGCGGGCGGGCGCGTCGAACACGCCTTCGGCCTCGGCTTCGGCGAGGCCCGGCACGTGGGCGATGAGCGGGTTGAAGCGCGGCCGCTGCTTGGCGGCGTAGATGCGCGCGACCGCCGCATCCGACGTCGCGTCGGCGCCGAGGCCGTAGACGGTCTCGGTGGGAAAGGCGACGAGACCGCCGGCGCGCAGCAGCTCCGCCGCGCGGGCGATCGCCGCGGCCGTGGCGCTGGTCGGCTCCGAAGTCATGTCAGGGCGAACTTTCCGGGTGCGCGGAAGACTGTTCAGGGCTAAACCATCGCGGCCGCCTTGCCGCCGGCGGTAAAGTCCGACTAGCGTTCCCCGTCAAGCTCCAGATCGGTTCAAGCCCATGCCCTATCGCGCTCCTGTCGCCGACATCCTGTTCGCCATGACCCATACGGCGGGGCTCGGCCGCGTGATCGACGCGGCGGGTTCGGATGATCTCGACGCCGATTTCGTCGGGCAGATTCTCGGCGAGGCCGGCCGCTTCGCCACCGAGGCGATGGCCCCGACCAACAAGGTCGGCGACAGGCAGGGCGCCCGACTTGGGCCGGACGGCGTCGCCACGGCGCCGGGCTGGAGCGCGCTCTATCGCGACTGGACGGCGGGCGGCTGGAACGGCGTCGCCGCGCCGGCCGACTTCGGCGGCATGGGCCTGCCGATCCTGGTGCAGGCCGCCTGCTCGGAAATGTGGGCCTCGGCCAACATGGCTTTCGCGCTCTGCCCGCTGCTGACGGCAGGGGCGATCGAGGCGCTGGCGGCGCACGGCTCGGAGGAGCTGAAGCGCCTCTATCTCGGCAAGCTCGTCTCCGGCGAATGGACCGGCACGATGAACCTGACCGAGCCGCAGGCCGGCTCCGACCTCGCCGCGCTGCGCGCCCGCGCCGAACCGCAGGGCGACGGCAGCTACCGCATCTTCGGCCAGAAGATCTTCATCACCTATGGCGATCACGACATGACGGACAACATCGTCCATCTCGTGCTCGCCCGCCTGCCCGACGC
>JAEULW010000092.1 GCA_016793505.1 Methylobacteriaceae bacterium
GTCGCCGAACAGCATCAGCGTGTTGTCGCGGAAGAACAGCTCGTTCTCGACGCCGGCGTAGCCCGAGCCCATGCCGCGCTTGATGAACAGCACGGTCTTGGCCTTCTCGACATCGAGGATCGGCATGCCGAAGATCGGCGAAGATGGATCGGTCTTGGCCGCCGGATTGGTCACGTCGTTGGCGCCGATGACGAAGGCGACGTCGGCCTGGCCGAACTCGGAGTTGATGTCCTCGAGCTCGAACACCTCGTCATAGGGCACGTTGGCCTCGGCCAGCAGCACGTTCATGTGGCCGGGCATGCGCCCCGCCACGGGATGGATCGCGTATTTGACCTCGACGCCCTCCTTCTTGAGGTTGTCGGCCATCTCGCGCAGCGCGTGCTGGGCCTGCGCCACCGCCATGCCGTAGCCCGGCACGATGATCACCTTCGAGGCGTTCGACATGATGAAGGAGGCGTCGTCCGCCGCGCCCTGCTTGACGCTGCGCGTCTCGGCGACGCCCGCCGCCCCGGCCGTCTCGCCGCCGAAGCCGCCGAGAATGACCGAGATGAAGGAGCGGTTCATGCCCTTGCACATGATGTAGGACAGGATCGCGCCCGAGGAGCCGACCAGCGCGCCGGTGATGATCAGCGCCATGTTGCCGAGGGTGAAGCCGATGCCCGCCGCCGCCCAGCCCGAATAGGAATTGAGCATCGACACGACGACCAGCATGTCCGCCCCGCCGATCGGGATGATCAGCAAGACGCCGAGCGCGAAGGAGATCAGGCAGATCACCCAGAACAGGAAACGGCTCTCGGTCTGCACGAAGCCGATGATCATCAGCAGGAGGAAGACGCCGAGGCCGATGTTGATCAGATGGCGCTGCGGCAGCAGGATCGGCGCGCCGGACATGCGCCCGTCGAGCTTCAGGAAGGCGATCACCGAACCGGTGAAGGTGATCGCGCCGATCGCCGCGCCGATCGAGGCCTCGACGAGGCTCGCCCCGTGGATGTGGCCGGGCGTGCCGATGCCGAAGGCCTGCGGCGCATAGATCGCGCCGGCCGCCACCAGCACCGCGGCGAGGCCGACGAGCGCGTGGAAGAAGGCGACGAGCTGCGGCATCGCCGTCATCTGCACGGTGCGCGCCCGCCACGCGCCGATCGCCCCGCCGATGCCGATGCCGGCGAGCACCAGAATCCAGCTCAGGAAGCCGGCGGGCAGCTTGTAGAGCAGGGTCGTGACGATGGCGATCGCCATGCCGACCATGCCGTAGAGATTGCCCTGACGCGAGGTCGTGGGATGCGACAGGCCGCGCAGCGCCAGGATGAACAGGACGCCGGAGACCACATAGAGAAGGGCCGCGATGTTCGCCGACATGGGTCTCAGCCCTTCTTCTTGTACATGGCGAGCATGCGCTCGGTGACGAGGAAGCCGCCGAAGATGTTCACCGAGGCGAGCACCAGCGCGACGAAGCCGAAGCCCTTGGCCCACATCGGGCCGTCGTCGCCCGCCGCCGAGGCGGCGTCGACGCCGACCGACAGCAGCGCGCCGACGACGATGACCGAGGAGATCGCGTTGGTCACCGACATCAGCGGCGTGTGCAGCGCCGGCGTCACCGACCAGACGACGTAGTAGCCGACGAACACCGCCAGCATGAAGATCGCCAGGCGGAAGACGAAGGGATCGATCGCTCCGCCCGAGGCCGAATGCGCCGCCGCGCCCGCCGCGTCGGCGAGCGAGCCCGCCGATTCCTGCAGCTGCGTGGCGAGCTGCTTGACCTGCTGCGCCGCGGCCTGCGTCTTGTCGAGGATCTGCTGGGGAGTGTCGGCCATCTCGTCGCCTTTCGCTGCGCGCGGCCCGTGGCCGGCGCGTGATCCGTCTCGCCCTCAGGGGGCCTTGCGCTGGAAGTTCGGGTGGACGATCGCGCCGCCCTTCGTGAGCAGCGTCGCCTTGACGAGTTCATCGTCCCAGTTCACCGCGAGTTTCTTGTCCTTCTTGTCGATCAGCGTCTCGACGAAGGCGAAGAGGTTCTTGGCGTAGAGCGCCGAGGCGGTGGCGGCGAGCCGCCCGGCGACGTTGAGATGGCCGACGATCTTGACGCCGTCGACCACCACCACTTCGCCCGCCCGCGCCAGCTCGCAATTGCCGCCGCGCTCGACCGCGAGGTCGACGATCACCGAGCCGGGGCGCATCGAGCGCACCATGTCGGCGGAAATCAGTTTCGGCGCGGGGCGGCCCGGGATCAGCGCCGTGGTGATCACGATGTCCTGCTTGGCGATGTGCGAGGCCGTCAGTTCCGCCTGCTTGGCCTGATACTCTTTCGACATTTCCTTGGCGTAGCCGCCCGCCGTCTGCGCCTGCTTGAACTCCTCGTCCTCGACCGCGAGGAACTTCGCGCCGAGCGACTCGACCTGCTCCTTGGTGGCTGGCCGCACGTCGGTGGCGGTGACGATGGCGCCGAGCCGGCGCGCCGTGGCGATCGCCTGCAGGCCGGCGACGCCGACGCCCATGATGAACACCTTGGCCGCCGGCACCGTGCCGGCCGCCGTCATCATCATCGGGATGGCGCGGCCATATTCGGCGGCGCCGTCGACCACGGCGCGATAACCGGCGAGGTTCGCCTGCGAGGACAAGACGTCCATCACCTGCGCGCGGGTGATGCGCGGCATCAGCTCCATGGCGAAAGCGCTGGCGCCGGCCTTGGCCAGCCCCTCGAGCGCCGCCTCGTTCCCATAGGGATCCATGATCGAGACGACCAGCGCCTCGGCCTTCAGGCCCGGCAGGTTCGCCGGCCGGCGCACGCCGAGCACGATGTCGGCGCCCTCCAGCACGGCGGCGCCGTCGGCGAGCTTCGCCCCGGCCGCCTCGTAGTCGGCGTCACGCACGCCGGACCCCGCGCCGGCGCCGCGCTGCACGACCATCTCGGCGCCGAGCCCGGCGAATTTCTTCACCGTCTCGGGCGTCGCGGCGACGCGGTTTTCGTTCGCTTCTTGCTCCGCAAGGACGGCGATGCGCATGGAAGTCTCCGGTCGGCCGGGCGCCCGCGGCGCCGTCGGCGAGCCTCGTTGGGCGGTCGGGCGGCGCGCGCCGCCCACCGGCTCACAGCAGGAAGAACGCCATCAGGATGAGCAGCAGGACGTTGAAGATGACGCCCCACTTCACCAGCGCCAGGAACATCGCATAGGTGCGGTCGTGCTCGGCATAGTCCATTGCCGGATGCCCGGCGTCGACGTTCGGCGTATTGGCCACGGATTCCCCCAGCTTCGAGGCGCTGCGATCATGCGCCTTTAGAACAAACGGGCCCGCCGGGCAATCGCGCAAGAGGGCGCAGGCGCCTGTCCGCCGTCCCCGCCGCGCCGCCGGTTGACGAAACGCAAGCCCCGCCTCAGCCCGTCGCCGTCAGGCCAGCCCGGGCCAGCGCCGCCGCCTGCCGCGCCGCCACCGCCTCGACCGAGAAATCGCCCATCGCCTCGTGGAACAGGCGATAGAAATTCGCCTGCGCGCCCAGATGCAGGAACACCCCGCCGAGGCCGACCGCCGCCCGGTCCATGAAGACGAACTCGCGCGGCACGGTGACCGGCCCCTTCTCCTTCAAAGCCATGTGGACCCGGTAGGCCTCGCGCCGGCCGTATTCGCCCGGCCTGACGCCGTCGGCGACGGTTCGCACGCGATCGTCGAGGATCGGCCCGTAGATGAACCTGGCCCAGATGTTCATGATGTCGATCAGTTCGTTGGTCAGTCCCTTGAAGCCCCAGATCTCGTAGGCGTGGACGATGCGCGCCCGGTCGTCCTTCAGCAGGCCCTGATAGAGCTCGAAGACGCCGCCGGCGAAGCGCGGCGGGAAGATTCGCACGCAGCCGAAATCGTAGAGGTTGACGCCGGCCGGCGCTCCGGCCGCGTCGGCGTAGATGGAATAGTTGCCGAGATGCGGATCGCCGTGGATGACGGCGTAGCGCATGAACGGAACCCACCAGGTCAGGAACATCGCCCGGCCGATCGCGTCGCGCTCGTCCTGCGGATGTTGCTTGAACGACAGCAGCTTCTCGCCGGCGAGCCAGTCCATGGTCAGAAGTCGCGCCGTCGACAGCTCCGGCCGCACCCGCGGCACGCGCACGCTGTCGATCGACGACAGCATGTCGGCGTAGAGCGCCGCGTGCGCCGCCTCGCGGCGGTAGTCGAGCTCCTCGCGCACCCGTTCGGCGACTTCCTTGGCGATCTCGCGCGTGTCGATGGCCGGGTCCATGCGCCGGTGGATGGCGAACAGCACGTCGAGCTGGGCGAGATCGGCCTCCACCGCCGAGGCCATGTCGGGATATTGCAGCTTGCAGGCGAGCGGCGCGCCGTCGGGCGCGCGGGCGCGATGCACCTGGCCGAGCGAGGCCGCCCCGGCCGGATGCAGGTCGAACTCGCCGAAGCGCCCGCGCCAGTCCGCCCCGAGTTCGGCCATCATCCGCCGCTTGACGAAGGCCGCGCCCATCGGCGGCGCCTGGCTCTGCAATTTCTGCAGCTCCTCGGCGTAGTCCGGCGGCAAGAGGTCGGGAATGGTCGCCATCAGCTGGGCGACCTTCATCAGCGGGCCCTTGAGCCCGCCGAGCGCCGCCGCCAGCGCCGCCGCATGGCTCGGGTTCCTGCCCTCCTGGCCGAACAGCCGCGCCCCGGCTATGCGGGCGGCGACGCCGCCGACCTGCGCTCCGACCCGCGCATAGCGCGAGGCCCTTGCGGAAAAGCGATTGCGCTCGTCGTCGCGGCGATTGTCGTCACGGGTCATCGCCAGCTGATATAGCGGCCGGCGCGTCGAACGCCAGCCGCAGCCCGATCTTTCATCGGTCCCGTCGCCGCGCTAGCCTCCGACGGGCGCGGGAGAGACGACGATGACGAAGTCCATATCGGCTGTTTGTCTCAGCGCCCTGCTGGCGACGGCCGGCGCCGCCGGCGCGCAGTCCGGCAAGCCGCCCGCCGCGCCGCCGGCGGTGCAGCAGGAATTCGACGCCTTCCTGACGAGATTCCGCGCCGCGCTGAAGGCGAACGACGCCGCCGCCGTCGCCGGCCTGACCCGCCTGCCCTTCATGGCCGATCCCGCGATCGCCGACGCCGCGCAGTTTCGCGCGAAGAGTTACGCGACGCTGTTTCCGGCCCGCGCCCGCGCCTGCCTGCAGCGCGCCCGACCCGTCTACGACCGCGACGGCGAGCAGAACCATACGTATTCGGCGTTCTGCGGCCAGACCATCTTCACCTTCACGAAGACGCCGGCCGGCTTCCGCTTCACCGACGTCGGCGCGAACGACTGACCGGCCGGGCCGACGGGCTCAGCCCTCGCCCGACAGGCTTTCCAGCGCCGCGGCCAGACGCTCGCGCGCGCCGGCCAGCCCCTTGTAGGCGAGCTGCGCCGGATCGAGCCCGAGCAGTTGTTCGCGCAGTCCAGCCGCCAGCCGCGCCCCGTCGGGATGACGCGCCAGCGCCGCCATCGGATCGACATGGATGCGGATCGTGAACAGGATCGCGCCGCTCGCCGGCAGCTTGCTCAGGGTCTGACGCTCGACGCGGATCGTGGCGCGCTCGAGGATCGCCGCGTCGGCGGGAAAGCGCGCCGGATCGGCGCGCGTTTCGGGATGGTGCAGCCGGTCGTCGCCATAGATCGACCAGTTGAAGCGCTCGACCGGCTGTTCGACCCTGAGATTGTCGAAGATGCGCTGCACCATCTCCGCCATCCGCCCGGCATAGCCCGGCACATCGGCGTGGATCGCGCCCATCGGCCGGCCAAGCTTCTCGGCCAGACTCCAGGTCGAAGGGAAGCACAGCGAGGCCGCCGTCAGCCGCCAGCCCGCCTCGTCGCGCTGCAACAGACAGAGATCATCCTGCGTCAGCCGTCCGGCGACGGCGAGCGGCGCGTCGGAAGCCAGATCGACGCGGCGCCCGCCGACAGTGATGGCCTCGCCCTCGCGCCGCCACCGATCGGGATGGCGCGTCGTCATATGCGCGGCGACGAGCGCCAGCGCCTCGGCCTGAGCGGCGCGCGAGTCCATGATCTCGCCGAACACGACGGCGCGCCGCTGCTCCATCAACGCGTCCTTCTCGGCCAGATCACGGAAAAGATCGCCGTCCGGCTCGAACCAGCGCGCCGGATCGAGCGGCCTGAGGCCGATCGCGAAGGAGCGGGACGACCCGTCACAGGGCGTGTGAACCAAGGCCATGCGCGATCTTCCCACGCCGCGCCGCCTCGGCGAAAGTGGCTTGTCAGCCGCCGCGAGGCCCGATGTCCGCCCTTCTCCCGCTCGGCCTCGCCTTCCTGATGTTCGTCGTCGGCCTGCGCCTGACGACGCATGAACTCGGCGCGGTCTTCGCGCGGCCGCGCGCGCTGCTCGTCGGCCTCGCCGTCCAGATTGTTGCTCTACCTCTGCTCGCGCTGGCCATAGGTCGGGCGCTGGCGTTGCCGCC
>JAEULW010000119.1 GCA_016793505.1 Methylobacteriaceae bacterium
GCGACGATCGCCGCGACGATGCGTCTGCTGCCGCCCTCGCGCGCCTCCGAGCCCGGCGGCTACGATTTTTCGCGTGACGCCTTCTTCGCCGGCGTCGGCGCCGTCGGCAGCGTCGTCTCGACGCCCGAACGCGTCGCCGACGCCGCGGCGCCGTGGAGCGCCCGCTTCAACGCCTGGATCGATCGCGGCCGCAACGCCCTGACCGACCGCATCGTCGAGGTCGTCGGCGCGGGCCTCGCCCCCGGCGACGGCGCCGTCGCCGCCGCGCTCGTCACCGGCAAGCGCGGCCTCATTCCTGAAGAGGCGAGCGCCAGCCTGCGCGCCGCCGGCGTCTATCACGTCGTCTCGATCTCCGGCCTGCACATGGTGCTGGCCGCCGGCCTGTTTTTCTGGCTCGCCCGCGGCGCCCTGGCGCTCGTTCCGGGTCTCGCCCTGACGCGACCGATCAAGGCCTGGGCGGCGCTGGTCGCCATGGCCGGGGCGATCGCCTACTGCGTCTTCTCCGGCTCGGAAGTGGCGACCGAACGCTCGCTGATCATGACCCTCGTCATGCTCGGGGCGATCGTCGTGGGCCGGCCCGCGATCTCGATGCGCAATCTCGCCATCGCCGCGCTGATCGTCCTCGCCCGCGAGCCCGAGACGCTGCTCGGCCCGAGTTTCCAGATGTCCTTCGCCGCGGTCGCCGGGCTGACCGCCGCCTTCGAGCGCGGCCCGGGCCGCGACGATCGCCCGCCCGATCCGCAGGCGCGCTTCGGCCTGTGGGGCCGGCGCCTGCGGCTCATTCTGTTCGCCACCGTGATCTCGACGCTGGTCGCCTCGCTCGCCACCGACCCCTTCGCCAGCTTCCATTTCCACCGGCTGACGCCCTACGGGCTGATCGGCAACGCGCTGACCCTGCCGCTGGTCGAGTTCGTGGTCATGCCGGCCGCCCTGTTCGGCGTCGTCGCCGCGCCCTTCGGTCTCGATGCGCCGGTCTGGACGGTCATGGGCTGGGGCGTGTCGGGCATGATGGCGGTGGCGCGCTGGGTCGAGGCGATGCCCGCCTCGACGCTGCATCTGAAAGGCTTTGGCGCCGGCGCGCTGCTCGTCATGACGCTCGGCGTGCTGTGGTGGTCGCTGTGGATCAGCGCGCTGCGCTGGGCCGGCGTCTGCGTCTTCGCCCTCGGCGTCGCGCTGGCGGGGCAGGCGCCCCAGCCCGATCTCGTCGTCGACGCGCAGGCCCGCGCCATGGCCGTGCGCGGTCCCGACGGGCGCCTGCAGATCGTCAACGGCCGGGCCAACGCCTTCGGCGCTTCGCAATGGCTGCTCGCCGACGGCGATCGGCGCGATCCGCGCGATCCGGCGACGGCCGGCGCGACGCGGTGCGACGGCCTCGGCTGCATTGCGCCCTTGCCCGACGGGCGGACCGTCGCCTGGATCGCCGACCGCCGCGCGGTCATCGAGGACTGCGCCCGCGCCGCCGTCGTCGTCTCGCGCCTGCGCCTCGACGGGCTCTGCGCCGGGCCCGATCTCGTGCTCGACGCGGCGCATTTTTCCGTGCGCGGCGCGACCTCCCTGAGCCTGGCCGGCGGCGCACTGCGCGTCGCCACGGACCGGCCCGCCGGCTACGACCGGCCCTGGGCGCCGGCCCCGCGCCTCCGCGCCGCCCCGCCGCTCGCCCCCGAACCGGCCGACCCGACCGACCCCTCGCTCTACCGGCCGGATTGAGGCGGCGCGCCCGCCGCGCTAGATGACGGTCCGCGAGGGCGCATGAAGCTGTTCGGAATCGATCTGCACATGTCGGGGCCGATGGCGGTCGCCGTCTTCTTCACGATCTGGTGGATCGTGCTGTTCGTGACTCTGCCCTTCGGCGTCCGTTCGCTGCACGAGACGGGCGAGCCGCTGGAGGGCGCCGATCCCGGCGCCCCGGTCGCCCCGCAGCTGGCGAAGAAGGCGCTGTGGACGACGGGCCTGGCGATCCTCGTCTTCGCCGGCCTCGTCGCCTTCATGAACCTGACCGCCTGAGCCGGCGCGTCGACGCAGCTGGGCGCCGCCGCCCGCCCCGCCTTGCGGTTTGGTCTGCCCTCGCTTAGCAGGGCGCTTCACGAGACGACGAGGCCGCCGTGGCTGACAGCATGCATGCGAGCCCCCATCACGACGCCGTCCTGATCATCGATTTCGGCTCGCAGGTGACGCAGCTGATCGCGCGGCGCGTGCGCGAGACCGGCGTTTATTGCGAAATCCATCCCTTCCAGTCGGCCGAGGTGGCTTTCGCGAAGCTGCGGCCGAAGGCGGTGATCTTCTCCGGCGGACCGGCTTCGGTGACGGCGCCCGGCTCGCCGCGCGCCCCCGACGTCGTCTTCCGGTCGGGCGTGCCGATCCTCGCCATCTGCTACGGCCAGCAGACGATGGCGACTCAGCTCGGCGGCGCTGTCGAGGGCGGCCACGCCGCCGAGTTCGGCCGCGCCGATGTCGAGATCGTCGCCCCGTGCCCGCTGTTCGAGGGCGTCTGGCACGTCGGCGGCCGCTATCCGGTCTGGATGAGCCATGGCGACCGGGTGACGCGCCTTCCCGATGGCTTTTCCGTCCGCGCCGTTTCGGAGAATGCGCCCTACGCCGTCGCGGCCGACGAGGCGCGCGGCTATTATTCGACGATGTTCCACCCCGAAGTGGTTCACACGCCCGATGGCGGGCGCCTCATCGCCAATTTCGTGCATCGCATCGCCGGGCTGAAATCCGACTGGACCATGTCGGCCTATCGCCGCGAGATGATCGACAAGATCCGGGCGCAGGTCGGCAAGGGCAGGGTGATCTGCGGCCTGTCCGGCGGCGTCGACTCCTCCGTCGCGGCGGTGCTGATCCATGAAGCGATCGGCGACCAGCTCACCTGCGTCTTCGTCGATCACGGGTTGATGCGGCAGAACGAGGCGGTTGAGGTCGTCGGCCTGTTCCGCGATCACTACAACATTCCGCTCGTGCATGTGGACGCCAGCGCGCAGTTCCTGACCGCGCTCGAGGGCGTCGAGGATCCCGAGGTCAAGCGCAAGACCATCGGCCGGCTGTTCATCGAGGTCTTCGAGGCCGAGGCGAAGAAGATCGGCGGCGCCGACTTTCTCGCCCAGGGCACGCTTTATCCCGACGTGATCGAGAGCGTCTCGTTCAGCGGCGGCCCCTCGGTGACGATCAAGAGCCATCACAATGTCGGCGGCCTGCCCGAGCGCATGCATATGAAGCTCGTCGAGCCGCTGCGCGAACTGTTCAAGGACGAGGTCCGCGCGCTCGGCCGCGAGCTCGGCCTGCCGGACGCGTTCGTCGGCCGCCATCCGTTCCCCGGCCCCGGCCTCGCCATCCGCTGCCCCGGCGCGGTGACGGCCGAGAAGCTCGACATCCTGCGCAAGGCCGACGCGATCTATCTCGACGAGATCCGCAAAGCCGGGCTCTACGACGTGATCTGGCAGGCTTTCGCGGTGCTCTTGCCGGTGCGCACCGTCGGCGTGATGGGCGACGGGCGCACCTACGATCACGTCTGCGCCCTGCGCGCGGTGACCTCGGTCGACGGCATGACGGCGGATTTCTATCCCTACGACATGGCCTTCCTCGGCCGCACGGCGACGCGCATCATCAACGAGGTGAAGGGGATCAACCGCGTCGTCTACGACGTGACCTCGAAGCCGCCCGGCACGATCGAGTGGGAATGATTTTTGCCCCTCCGTCGGTATCCAAAACTGCGCGACGATACGACATAACACACTGAAATTACTGCATAAAGCTGTCGAAGTCTTTCGTGGACTATCGCGGGGCATGCGTCAGCTCTGACGGTATTTCTGACGGTATGCGCCCGCTTGATCCATTGACCTTTTGAAGATACCGTCAGGGTCAAGAGGGCCTTTGACGGTATTTTTTCAGGCATCAAGACATTGAAATAACGCTATAAATTTCGTTCCAAGGAGAGCCATTTTTGGCCTGACGGTATTTTGGAGGCTCTCCCTCGTTTTTGATCCGACCCCGGAGGGAGTAGATGCTGACGGATGCTGGCGTTAAAGCTCTGAAACCTAAAGAGAAATCATACAAGGTCACGGACCGTGACGGTATGTATCTCGTGGTCCAGCCGTCGGGCATGATCGTATTCCGCCTCGACTACCGGATGAATGGTCGTCGAGAGACCGTGACGCTGGGCCGCTATGGCGCTGCGGGAATTTC
>JAEULW010000127.1 GCA_016793505.1 Methylobacteriaceae bacterium
CGCGCATGACGCGACCGCGCCATGAACAGGCCTCGGTCGCCGCTGAGCGCGCCGGGTCCGGCCGCCAGGTGAAGCCCGGCGGCAGCAGCTGCGCTTCGAGCGGCGCCCCCGTCAGCCGCTCGATGGCGATGCCGAGCAGCATGAAGTTGATGTCGGAATAGACCGGCGGCCCCTGCCGCCATTCGCGTTGCAGCACGAAGGCGCGGCTCGTCTGCGGATCGAGCCCGTAGGCGTAGATCGGCTCGACATGCGGCAGGAATGTCTGGTGCGACAGACAGGCGCGGAAGGTCAGTTTCCGCTCCGCCGCCTCCATGTCGTACTGGCGCAGATCGGGGATCGCGCGCACCAGCGGATCGTCGAGGCCGATCGCCCCCTGTTCGACGAGCCGCAGGATCGCGGTCGTGGTGAACACCACTTTGGTCAGCGAGGCGAGATCGAAGATCGTGTCGGCCGTCATCGCCGCCGGCGTCGGGATGATCTGCGCCGCGCCGTCGAAGACCAGCGAGCGGGCGCCGGCGAGGTCGGCCGCGGCGAGCACGGCGCCGGGAATGCGCCGCTGCGCGATCGCCGCGCGCGCCGGCGCGAAGGCGGCCTCGACCGCGGCGGCGAGACTCATGCGCCGTCCGGAAAATGGCAGGCCGCGGCATGCGCCTCGCCGCCGAGAACGGGGCGCTCGGCGCGGCAGCGCTCGGCGACGCGCGGACAGCGCGAGGCGAAGACGCAGCCCGGCGGCAGGTTTTCGGGGTCGGGCGGATCGCCTTTGAGCACGATGCGGGCGGCCTTTCGCGCGCCGGGGCGCGGGATCGCGGAAATGAGCGCGCGGGTGTAGGGATGGCGCGGCCGGGCCAGAACATGCTCCGCCGGCCCGGTTTCCACCAGCCGCCCCGCATACATGACAGCGATGCGGTCGGCGACGTGGCGGATCACCGCCAGGTCATGGCTGATGAACAGCATCGTCAGCCCGAGCCGGGCGCGCAGATCGGCGATCAGATTGATGATCTGCGACTGCACCGAGACGTCGAGCGCCGACACCGGCTCGTCGGCGACGAGGAAGGCCGGCTCCGGCGAAAGCGCCCGCGCGATCGCGATGCGCTGGCGCTGGCCGCCGGAAAACTCGTGCGGGAAGCGCCCCGCCGCCTCGCCCGGCAGGCCGACGAGATCGATGAGCTCGGCGACGCGCCGGCGCCGCGCCGCGGCGTCGCCGAGGCCGTGGATGACCAGCGGCTCGCCGATGATCGTGCCGACCGTGTGGCGCGGATTGAGCGAGCCGAACGGGTCCTGGAAGACGATCTGCATCTGCCGCCGCGCCGCGCGCATCTCGGACCGCGACAGCGTCAGCAGATCGCGCCCGCGCCAGACGACGCGGCCCGCGGCGACCGGCGTCAGCCTGAGCGCGGCGCGCCCGAGCGTCGACTTGCCCGAGCCCGATTCGCCGACGAGGCCGATCGTCTCGCCCTCGGCCAACGCCAGCGAGTAGTCGTCGACGGCCACGAGCCGGCCGCCGCGCGGACCGCGATAGACGACGCTGACCTTTTCGAGTTCGAGCAGCGCGCTCATGCCGGCGGGTTCCAGCAGGCGGCGCGATGCGCCTCGCCGCGCATCGGCGGCAGCGCCGCCGCGCAGTCGGGCAGGGCGAAGCCGCAGCGCGGCGCGAACGCGCAGCCCGGCCCGCGCGCCCCGGGCGGCGGCACCTGTCCGGCGATCACCGGCAGCGCCGCGCCGCGCGGATTGGAGGCGGGCGCGGTGGCGATCAGCGCCTGCGCGTAGCGATGGCGCGGCTGCGCGAACAGCCGGCCCGCCGGCGCCTCCTCGACGATGCGGCCGGCATACATCACCGCGACGCGGTCGCAGACCTCCGACACGACGCCGAGATCATGCGTCACCATCAGCAGCGCCATGCCCATCTCGCGCCGCAGCTTCTCGATCAGTTCGAGAATCTGCGCCTGGATGGTGACGTCGAGCGCCGTCGTCGGCTCGTCGGCGATCAGCAGCCGCGGCTCGCAGGCGAGCGCGATGGCGATCAGCACGCGCTGGCGCTGGCCGCCGGAGAGCTGATGTGGATAGCGCGTCAGCTGCGCCGCCGGCGCCGGCAGGCCGACGCGCTCGAGCAGCTCGATCGCCCGCGCGTCGGCGGCGCGGCGCGACAGGCCGCGATGCAGCGTCAGCGATTCGCGGATCTGGTCGCCGATGCTGAACACCGGATTGAGCGCCGTCATCGGCTCCTGGAAGATCATCGCGATGCGGTCGCCGCGCAACTGCTCCAGTCGTTCGCGCGTCGCCTGCGTCAAGTCTTCGCCGTCGTAGAGGATGCGCCCCGCAACGCGCGCCTGCGGCGGCAGCAGGCCCATCGCGGCGAGCGCCGTCAGCGTCTTGCCGCAGCCCGATTCGCCGACGAGGCCGAGCGCCTCGCCGGCGCGCAGGGCGAGCGAGACGTCCTCGACGATGCGCACGCCGCCGATGTCGACGCTGAGATCCTCGATGCGCAGCAGGACGTCGCTCACGCGCCGGCGTCTCTCATCGCGCCCTGTGGAATTCGCCGCCGGTCATCGGCGCGGGAACGCCGGTGGTCGTCGGCACGGACAGCGGCAGGCCGAGCCGGCTGCGCACGGCGAGATAGGCGAAGCACTGCGCCTCGATGAAATCGCCGTTCCAGCCCGCCGCCTCCACCGGCTCGACCGGAACGCCGACCGCCGCGGCGAGGCGCGCCATCAGCGTCGCATTGAGCCGCCCGCCGCCGGTGACGAGCCAGCGCGTCGGCGCCGCCGGCACATGTTTCAGCGCCGCCGCCGTCGCCGCGACGGTGAAGGCGGCGAGCGTCGCCGCCCCGTCCTCGACGCCGAGCCCTTCGACGATCTGCGCGCGGCGATGGAAATCGTTGCGGTCGAGCGATTTCGGCGGCGGCCGGTCGAAGAAGGGATTGTCCATCAGCGCCGCCAGGATCGCCGCGTCGACGCGGCCGGCGGCGGCGACGCGCCCGCCCTCGTCGAAGGGCAGGCCGCGCTTGCGCAGCATCCAGTCGTCGAGGAGGGCGCTCGCCGGCCCGGTGTCGAAGGCGATCGGATCGCCGTCCCCGACATAGGTGACGTTGCCGACCCCGCCCCAGTTGAGGATCATCGTCGGGCGGGGGAGGGCGGCCGCGAGCGCGGCGTGATACAGCGGGGCGAAGGGCGCGCCCTCGCCGCCGGCCGCGACGTCGGCGTGGCGGAAGCGGTTGACGACGTCGACGCCGAGCCGCCGCGCCGCCCTGTCGCCGATCAGCAGCTGGCGCGTGAAGCGCCGCTCCGGCCGGTGATAGACGGTCTGGCCATGCAGCCCGGCGAGCGCGACGCGCTCGCGCGCGATCCCCTGTTCGGACAGGAAGGCGGCGACCGCGTCGGCATGCGCGTCGGTCACCGCCTCGTCCAGCGCCGCGAGCGGCTCGTGCTCGGCCCGCGCCGGATCGGCGATCAGGTCGAGCAGCTCGGCCCTCAGCGCCGGCGCGTAAGGGTAGGTGCGCCCCGGCCCAGGCCGGACGATCTGCCGCCCGTCGGTCTCGACGATCGACACGTCGATCCCGTCCATCGACGTGCCGCTGATCGCGCCCGCCGCGAGCGTCAGGCCGCCCGCCCCCTTCTGCCCGTCCACCGGCGTCCTCGCGTGACTCTGCGCTTGCCTTGGCTAAGATCGGCGCGCCCGGGAGAAACTAGAAGGAAAAACCGCATGCGTCACGCCGTCCGCGCCGCCCTCATCGCCGGCGCCGTCTCCCTTCCCGCCGTCGCCGCGGCGCAGGTGCTCGAGATCGGCTACGACCAGTCGCCCGCAGGCCTCGATCCGCACATCGCCACCGCATTCGCCACCTTCGCGGTGATCAACGGCACGATCTACGAGGGCCTGACCGCGATCGACAAGGATCTGCGCGTCACCCCCGGCCTCGCCCAGTCCTGGACGGTGTCGGCCGACGGCAAGACCTACGCCTTCAAGCTGCGCCCCGGCGTCACTTTCCACGACGGTTCGCCGATGCAGGCCGAGGATGTGGCGGCGACGATCCGCCGCGTCCTGTCGAAGGACATCGCCTCGCCGCTGGCGAGCCGCCTCGCCGCCGTCGACAAGGCCGAGGCGAGCGCCCCCGACACCGTGACGCTGACGCTGAAGGAGCCCTCCGCCCCGCTGCTCGCCTCGCTGGCGACCATCGCCGTCGTGCCGCGCGGCATGGAGGCCAACAAGGACGCGCTGCAGAAGCGGCCGGTCGGCACCGGCCCGTTCAAATTCGCCGAGTGGCGGCCGAATGGCCACATCCTGTTGTCGAAGCACGCCGGCTACTGGCAGCAGGGCCTGCCGAAGCTCGAGGGCGTCAAGTTCAACCTCGTGCCGGAATCGGCGACGCGGCAGGTCGGCCTGACCACCGGAACCTACGCCATGCTGCCCAACATCGACGCCGCGACGGCGCAGCAGCTCAAGACCAATCCGCAGGTCAGGATCGCCGAGACGCTCGAACTCGCCTACACGATGATCGGCATGAACACGTCGAAGCCGCCCTTCGACAAGGCCGAGGTCCGCGAGGCGCTCAATCTGGCGCTCAACCGGCAGGAGATCATCGCCGCCGCGCTGTTCGGCGCCGGCGTGCCGGGCGGGCCGCTGTCGCCGGCGCTGAAGGACTGGGCGACCGACGTCGCGCAGTTCTCCTGCTACAAGTCCGACCCGGCGAAGGCCAAACAGATGCTCGAGGCGGCCGGCCACAAGGAGCCGGTGGCGATCGCGATGTCGGTGCTGCCGCGTCAGGACATCAAGGACATCGCCCAGGTCGTCCAGCAGCAGCTCAACAAGGCCGGCTTCAAGGTGGAGCTGAAGAATCTGGAGCTCGGCCAGTTCATCCAGGACTGGCGCAACTCGAACTTCGACATCTTCGCCTCGACCAACGCCGGCTCGGTCGATCCGGACGACTATTTCTTCCGCACCTTCCGCACCGGCGGCTCGACCAACGTGTTCAAATATTCGAACCCCGAGGTCGACAGGCTGCTCGACTCGGCCCGCGCCATGCAGGATCAGGCGCAGCGCAAGGCGGCTTACGACGACGTGCAGAAGCGCCTCGCCTGTCAGGGCCCGATCGCCCACATCGCCTATGGCCAGCTGTTCACCGCGACGCGGCCGAACGTGCAGGGCTTCTCGATCATCGCCAACCGCTCGCTCTCGACGCTGCGCGAGACGACGATCGGCAAGTGATCGCGGCTGGACGCCCGACCCGGCGCCTCCTCCGTCATTGCGAGGAGGCGCAGCCGACGAAGCAATCCACGCCGCGCTGCGGCGCGACGGATGGATCGCTTCGCTGCGCTCGCGATGACGGCGTGAGCGCCCCAGCATGATCCCGCGTCTCCTCGCCGCGCGGCTGATCGACCTCGCCGTCATCCTGTTCGGCGTGTCGGTCGTCGTCTTCCTGCTGATCCGCCTCGTGCCCGGCGACGCCGTGGCGATCATGCTCGGCGCCAATGCCGAGGTGACGCCCGAGCGCATCGCCGAGCTGCGCGGCCGGCTCGGCCTCGACCTGCCGATCCATACGCAATATCTGCGCTGGGCCGGGGCGGCGCTGACCGGCGATTTCGGCGTCTCGATCTGGACCGGCCGGCCGGTGATCGAGGAGATCCTCGCCTCGATCGGCCCGACCATCGAGCTCACCCTGCTGGCGCTGATCTTCGGCGCGGTTCCCGCCGTGCCGCTCGGCGCGCTGATGGCGCAATGGCGCGGCGGCGCGGCCGATGCGGCGCTGCGCGTCGTCTCGATCGCCGGGCTGACGATCCCCTCCTTCTGGCTCGGCATCGTCATGATCCTGGCGCTGGCGACGCTCGCGCCCTCCGCGCCGATGCTCGGCTACGTCCCCTTCGCGCAGGATCCGCTCGGCCACGTCCTGCGGCTGATCCTGCCGGCCTTCGCGCTCGGCCTGCCGGTGCTCGCCAATCTGTCGCGCCTCGTGCGCACCGCGATGCTCGAGGCGCTGTCGCAGGATTATGTGCGCACGGCGCGCGCCAAGGGCGTCGGCGAGCGCCGCGTCGTCTATCGCCACGCGCTGCGCAACGCGCTCATTCCCTTCGTCACCAGCCTCGGCGTGATGACCGGCTATCTGCTCGGCGGCGCCATCGTCGTCGAACAGGTCTTCGCCATTCCTGGCCTCGGCCGCCTCGTCCTCGGCGCCATCGCCGAGCGCAACTATCCGCTGATCCAGGCGACCATCCTCGTCGTCACCTGCGGCTTCGTGATCGTCAATTTCGTCGTCGACCTGCTCTATCTGGCGATCGACCCGCGCCTCAGGGGCGCGCGATGAGCGCGCTGGCGCAGCGCCGCGCCCGGCCGCGCGATCCCCTGCTGATCGCCGCCCTCGCGCTGGTCGGATTGCAGGTGGCCCTGGCGCTGGCGGCGCCCCTCGTCGCGCCCTACGATCCGCTGCATCAGGACATTCTGGCGCGGCTCAAGGGCCCGTCGGCGGCGCACTGGTTCGGCGCCGATCATCTCGGCCGCGACATTCTCGCCCGCACGCTCTACGGCTATCGCGCCTCGCTCGCGGTGTCGGCCGCCGCAGTCGGCCTCGCCTTGCTGGTCGGCGGCGCGATCGGCCTCGTCTCGGCCTATTACCGCGGCTGGACCGAGCGCGTGCTGATGCGCATGATGGACGTCGTCTTCGCCTTCCCGGTGATGCTGCTGGCGATCGGCGTCATCGCGGTGATCGGCGCCGGCGCCGCGCCCGCCGCCATCGCCATCGCCATCGTCTACACGCCGATTTTCGCGCGCCTGACGCGCGGGCCCGCGCTGGTCGTGGCGGCGAGCGAATATGTCGAGGGCGCGCGCGCCGCCGGGGCCGGCGATCTGCGCATCATCCTCATCCACATCCTGCCCAATCTGCTCGGCGTGCTGCTCGTGCAGGCCTCGCTGCTCCTGTCCTCGGCGATTCTCGTCGAGGCCTCGCTGTCCTTTCTCGGCGTCGGCACGCAGCCGCCGCATCCTTCGCTCGGGCTGATGCTGTCGGAAGGGCGCAACGTGCTGATGCTGTCGCCGTGGAGCGCGATCTTCGCCGGCTTCGCCATCCTGTTCCTCGCCTTCGGTTTCAATCTGCTCGGCGACACGCTGCGCGATCGGCTCGATCCGCGCCTCGCCCGCAGCGCATGAGGACGACATGAAGCCTTTTCCCGCCCGCCGCGATCTCACCATCCTCGCCGCCCACGCCGCCTATCGCATGGCCGAGTGCCTCGCCCGTCGCGCCCCCGATCTGCGCGTCGTCGAGGCGCGCTCGCGCGAGGCGGCGGCGGCGCGGCTGGCGGAGGCCGACGTGCTGCTCGTCTCCGGCTTCTGGCGCGACGACTGGCTGGCCCAGGCGCCGCGGCTGCGCTTCATCCAGTCGATCAGCGCCGGCGTCGATCAATACGGCAAGGATGCGCTGCGCGCCCGTCACGTGCGCCTCGCCAGCGCCCATGGCGTCAACGCCCGCGCCGTCGCCGAACATGCGATGGCGCTGATCCTGTCGCTGTCGCGCCGCCTGCATCTGGCGCGCGATCTTCAGGCCGCGCGGCGCTGGACCGGCATGGCGAGCGATCCTGCGCAGCGCGAGGACGAACTCGGCGGCAAGACGCTGCTGATCCTCGGCTATGGCGCGATCGGCGGCCATCTCGCCCATCTCGCCCGCGCCTTCGGCGTCAAGGTGATCGCCGTCAAGCGCGACCTTGCGACCAATCGCGGCCTCGCCGACGAGATCGTCGGCCCCGAGGCGCTGGCCGATCATCTGCCGCGCGCCGATCTGGTGGCGCTGTGCTGTCCGCTCACCGACGAGACCCGCGGACTGATCGACGCGCGGGCGCTGGCCGCGATGAAGCCCGGCGCGGCGCTGATCAACGTGGCGCGCGGCGCCGTCGTCGACGAGCCGGCGATGATCGCCGCGCTGCAATCCGGGCGCCTCGCGGCGGCGGCGCTCGACTGTTTCGTCGAGGAGCCGCTGCCCGCCGCCTCGCCGCTCTGGGCCATGCCGCAGGTGATCGTCACCCATCACGTCGGCGGCGAGACCCGCGCCTACGAGGACAATGTCGTCGACATCCTGCTCGACAATCTCGCCCGCCTCGAGCGCGGCGATCCGCAGCTGCGCAATCAGGTGGTGTGAAGCGCCGCACGGCGGCGATCGCATGCGGCTGCGGCGTTCCATTCGACCGCGTCGCTGAGCGAAGTCGAAAGAGACGATCGTCGCGCCGCGCCTGCCGACATCCTCGCCCCTTCGACGCTGCTCGAGGCGCGGATGTCGGGGCAAGGGCGGCCTGAACGCGCATGCGACGACCCGGGCGCCGCCCGCCGGCGCGTTGACCGGTCGCCCTTGAGATGATAGATACCAATGGTGTCTATCATCCGGAGTCGCGATCATGGCCTCGCCTGACGCAAAGCCGCCCGGCCCGCGCGGCACGGCCCGGCTTTTCATGCACGGCCGCAGTCAGGCGGTGCGACTGCCCAAGGAGTTCCGCTTCGCGGGCGACGCGGTGCGCGTCTCGCGCCAGGGCGACAAGGTCATTCTTGAGCCGCTGCATTCCGCGCCCTTCGACGACAAGGCGTTCTGGGCGAGGCTCGACGCGCTCGGCGCGCGCGACTTTCCGGCCCCCGCCGACGACGATCTGCGACCGGAGCTCGACGACGATCTGTCGCGGGACTGAGGCGTGATCTTTCTCGACAGCAACGTGGTGATCGACCTGTTGCGCGGCAGCAAACCGATCCTGCGCGAGCGATACAACGCCGCGCGCCGGGAGGACGTGCCGCTCGCCCTGTCGACCGTCGCGCTGTTCGAGCTGCGCTTCGGGGCGATGGCAAGCGAGCGCGTCTCACAGAATGTGCGCGCGCTCGACGCCTTCCTCGAGGAGGGCGTCGAGATTGTCGCCTTCGACGCCGCGGCGGCCTCCGAGGCCGGCGACATCCGCGCCGGTTTGCGACGCGAGGGCGCCCTGATCGGACCCTATGACATTCTCATCGCCGCCCAGGCGCGGGCCCGCGGCGCGGCCCTGGTCACGGGCAATGTCGCCGAGTTCCGTCGCGTGCCCCGCCTTCGCGTCATGGATTGGGGCGCATGAGCGATCCGCGAAGCGCGGCGGCGCCCGCCCTGGTCGAGTCCCCCTGCATCGGCGCCTGCTGGATCGACGAAGAGTTCGGCTGGTGCCGCGGCTGCGGCCGCACGCGCGCCGAGATCGCCGCCTGGCCGGAGGCGAGTGCGAGTGTGCGGCGCGCCATCCTCGCGCCGCTGGCGGAGCGGCGCGCCGCGATGCGCGCCGCGCGCAAGATTGGGAACGAACGGCCGGGCTGAGCCGGCCGGCGCGTCAGGCTCTCGCCACCTTCGAGCCGACGATCTTGGCCGCGGAGGCCTTGTTGATCTCCTGCACCGCAAGGCCCGTCAGCTTGTTGTTGGCGGCCTTCTCCATGTCGAGAATCTCGCCGAGCATCGCCGCCGCCTCGTCATGGCCGAGGACGCGCGCCCACTCCTTCAGCGTGCCGTAGCGGGCGATCTCGTAATGTTCGACCGCCTGGCCGACGCCGATCAGCGCCGCGTCGAGCGCCACGCCTTCGGCCTCCTCGATCACGCCTTCGCCTTCCTTGATCAGCCCTTCGATGGCGTCGCACTTCTCGCCCTTCGCCTCGAGGCCGGCGGACCGGAACACCTTCCTGAGAATGGCGATCTGCTCTTTCGTCTCGGCCAGATGGTCTTCGAAAGCGGTCTTCAGGTCGGCCGCGTCGGCCGCCTTCGCCATCTTCGGCAGCGCTTTCACGATCGCCTGTTCGGCGTAATAGACGTCCTGCAACGTATGTTCGAAGGCGTCGGCGAGGGTTTTCATGGCGTCTCTCCTCCGCGCGAGGCGTCGCGCGTCCGAGGAGAGAACGCCGCGTCGGCCGCGCCGGTTCCCCCGTGCGCCGCCTCAGGCGGCGCGCCGCGCCCGCGGAAAGCGCTCGAGCCGGAACGGCGCCGGATCGACCAGCGGCGCATGGCCGCTGACGAGATCGGCGGTCAGCCGCCCGGCCCCCGGCCCGATGCCGAAGCCGTGGCCGGAATAGCCGGAGGACAGGTAGAGGCCGGGGATCTGCGCCACCGGCGAGATCACCGGAATGCCGTCCGGCGTCGCGTCGATCATCCCGGCCCAGCGCTGCGCCACCTCGAGGCCGCGGAAGAACGGGAAGGCGCGCATCAGATGCTCGAGCCCCTCTTCCAGAATCTCGGTGTTCGGCGCCGGATCGAGCGTGCGCACCTGTTCGAAGATCGTTGTTTCGTCAGCGCCCCAGCGGCGCTTGCGCCGCAGTTCCTCGAAGAAGCGGCCGGTGAAGCGCAATTCGATCTCGCGCCGCATCGTCGCCAGCTGCGGCAGGAAATCGGCGAACAGCCGGAACGAATCCGGCGTGATCTCGGCGATCGAGGCGTTGCGCCGCGAGATGGTGTAGCCGCCGTCGAGCCGCTTGCGCCACGAGAAGGTGGAGGTGCCGACCGTCGGCTCCGGCCCGCCCGGCAGCGGCCTGGTGCGCAGCACCGAGCCGACGATGCCGAGCTGCGGAAAATCGACGCCGAGATTGCCGAGGAACAGCCGCGACCAGACGCCGGCGGCGACGACCACCGCGTCGCAGGCGATGACGCCCTTCTCGGTGACGACGCCGCTGACCCGCCCGCCGCTGCGCTCGATGACGCGCGCCGCGCAGTGCTCGTGGATGGTCGCTCCGCGCGCCATCGCCGCCCGCGCCATCGCCGGCACGGCGTGCGCCGGCTCGGCGCGGCAATCGTCCGGCGTGTGCATGGCGCCGACATAAGTCTTCGAGGCGCCCGGCAGCAGTTTTTCGAGCGCGTCGGCGTCGATCATGAAGGAGCCGACCTGGAAGCGCCGCGCCTCCTCGAGCCAGGCCTCGTAGCCGGCGACCTCGCGCTCGCTCTCGCACAGATACAGGATGCCGGGCCGCGCGAAGCCGGTCTCGGCGCCCGTCGCCCTGTTCATCTCCGCCCAGATGCGCTGGCTCGCCATCACCAGCGGAATTTCGGCCGGGTCGCGGCCGGCGGTGCGCACCCAGCCCCAGTTGCGGCTCGACTGCTCGCCGGCGACATGGCCCTTTTCGACCAGCGCGACCGACAGGCCGCGCTCGGCCAGCGTCAGCGCCGTCGAGACGCCGATGACGCCGCCGCCGATGATCACCACATCGGCGCGGGCGGGCAGGGGGGCGGCGGCGTCGAGACGATCGACAGGCGGCGACATGGCGGTGCGTCCTCGTGAGGCGCCGCTATCGTTAAGCCGGCCGCCCGCGCCCGTCCATCCGCGCCGCCGCATGGCGCGCATGCCGGGAGGCTGTCATTCCCGACGCCGGCGCAGCCGGCGCGCGGGAACCCGGCGCCGGGCGTGGGTCTTCAACCCTTCCGCCCGTCATGGCCGGGCTTGTCCCGGCCGTGACGGCGAGGCGGCTGGCAGAATGGGCCTGGCGCCCGGCTCTCCGCTCCGGCCGGGCTGACAGGGGGGCGCCGCGCCGCGCGCCGGCCCCTATTTCTTCTTCTTCGGCGCGATCAGGTCGGTGATGCTGCCCTCGTACATCTCCGCCGCGAAGCCGACGGTTTCCGACAGCGTCGGATGCGGGTGGATGGTCAGGCCGATGTCGGACGCGTCCGCGCCCATCTCGATCGCCAGCGCCGCCTCGGCGATGAGATCGCCGGCGTTGGGGCCGACGATGCCGCAGCCGATCAGCCGATGCGTCTCTTCGTCGAAGATCGCTTTGGTGACGCCCTCGTCGCGCCCGAGCGACAGCGAGCGGCCCGAGGCGGCCCAGGGGAAGACGCCCTTGCCGTAGTTCAGCCCCTTGGCTTTGGCCTCCGTTTCGGTGACGCCGACCCAGGCGACTTCCGGATCGGTGTAGGCGACCGACGGGATCACCTTGGCGTCGAAAGCGCTCTTGTGGCCGGCCGCGACCTCCGCCGCCACCTTGCCCTCATGCACCGCCTTGTGCGCCAGCATCGGCTGGCCGACGATGTCGCCGATCGCGAAGATATGCGCGACATTGGTGCGCATCTGCTTGTCGACGCCGATCAAGCCGCGCTCGTCGACCGAAACGCCCGCCGCTTCGGCGCCGATCGTCTTGCCGTTCGGCTTGCGGCCGACCGCGACGAGCAGCTTGTCGAAGACCTCCGTCTTCGTCTCGCCGCCCTTCTCCCAGGTGACGTGCAGCCCGTCCTTCTTCGCCGCGACGCCGGTGACTTTCGTCTCCAGCATGATCTTTTCGTAGCGCTTCTCGAGCCGCTTCGTCAGCGGCGCGACGATGTCCTTGTCGGCGCCGGGAATGAGCTGCGGCATGAATTCGGCGATGACGATCTTCGAGCCGAGGGCGTGATACACCGTCGCCATCTCGAGCCCGATGATGCCGCCGCCGAGCACCATGAGACGCTTCGGGATGTCGGCGAGTTCGAGCGCGCCGGTCGAATCGATGACGCGCGGGTCCTTCGGAATGAAGGGCAGGCTGATCGGCTCCGATCCCGCCGCGATGATCGCCTGATCGAAGGAGATCGTCTGCGCCTTGCCGTCGGCGCCCGTCACCGAGACCATGTTCGGCGAGGTGAACGCGCCGACGCCGGAGACGACGGTCACCTTGCGCGCTTTGGCAAGGCCCGAGAGGCCGCCGGTCAGCTTTTTGACGACGCCCTCCTTCCAGCCGCGCAGCTTGGCGA
Organism: Methylobacteriaceae bacterium; assembly: GCA_016793505.1. Classification (GTDB taxonomy): domain Bacteria; phylum Pseudomonadota; class Alphaproteobacteria; order Rhizobiales; family Beijerinckiaceae. The sequence goes on from JAEULW010000127.1 coordinate 12,668, forward strand.
TGTCGATCGTCGGATCGGCGAAGGCGACGCCATGCGACGCCATGTCCTTCGACTCGTCGATCACCTTGGCTGCGTGCAGCAGCGCCTTGGACGGAATGCAGCCGACGTTCAGGCACACCCCGCCGAGCGTCGGCCAGCGCTCGACCAGCGTCACCTTCTTGCCGAGATCGGCGGCGCGGAAGGCGGCGGTGTAGCCGCCTGGCCCGGCGCCGAGCACCAGCACCTCGGCGTGCTGGTCGCCCTTGACGGCGGTCGCTGCGGGAGCGGCGACAGGCGCGGCCGCGGCGGCGGGCGCCGGCGCCGCTGGCGCGCCGGCGTCCTCCATGGTGATGAGGATCGAGCCCTCGCTCACCTTGTCGCCGAGCTTGATCTTCACCTCCTTGACGACGCCGCCCTCAGGCGCCGGCACGTCCATCGTCGCCTTGTCGGATTCGAGGCTGACGAGCGGGTCTTCCGCCTTGATCGTCTGGCCCGGCTTCACGAAGATTTCGATCACCGGCACGTTCTTGAAATCCCCGATGTCGGGGACCTTGATGTCCTTGGCCATGATGTCAGCCCCCGATCAGAGAATGAGCCGGCGCACGTCTTCCATGACGCCCGCAAGGTGTCGCAGGAAGCGCGCCGCCGCCGCTCCGTCGATGACGCGATGATCGTAGGACAGCGACAGCGGCAGCATGTTGCGCGGCCGGAACTCCTTGCCGTCCCACACCGGCGCCATCTTCGAGCGCGACACGCCGAGGATCGCCACCTCCGGCGCATTGACGATCGGCGTGAAATGCGTGCCGCCGATGCCGCCGAGCGAGGAGATGGTGAAGGTCGCCCCCTGCATCTCGGTCGGCGCCAGCTTGCCGGCGCGCGCCTTCTCCGACAGCGCGCCGAGTTCGCGCGACAGCTCGACGACGCCCTTCTGGTCGACGTCGCGGATCACCGGCACGACCAGCCCGTCCGGCGTGTCGGCGGCGAAGCCGATGTGCCAGTAGTGCTTGCGCACCAGCGACGCCTTGTCCGGCGCCAGCGACGAGTTGAAATCGGGAAACGCCTTCAGCGCCGAGACCGAGGCCTTCATCAGGAAGGGCAGCAGCGAGACGCGATAGGGCGCCTTCTTGTCGCCCTTGGCCGAGTCGTCGAGCTGCTTGCGGAACTGGTCGATCTCGGTGATGTCGCACTCGTCATTGTTGGTGACGTGCGGAATGTTGAGCCAGGAGCGGTGCAGGAACGGCCCCGAGATCTTCTTGATCCGCGGCATCGCCACGGTCTCGACCGGCCCGAACTTGGAGAAGTCGACCGGCGGAATCTCCGGAATGCCGGCGCCGCTCGCCGGCGCTGCGGCGGCGACCGCCTTGCCGGCGCCGAGCGCGGCCTTCACGTCGTCCTTGGTGATGCGGCCCTTGTCGCCGGTGCCCATCACCTTGTTGAGATCGACGTCGAGCTCGCGGGCGAGGCGCCGCACCGCCGGCGAGGCGTTGACGCCGACGAAATCGGGAAAGCGCGTGCGCCCCGGCACCGGCGGCGCGCCGCGCATCGGATCGTCCTTGGCGACGGGATGATCGGAATCGTCGGCCTCCGCCGCCGGCGATTTGACCGGCGCCGGCGCGACCGGCGCTGCCGCCTGCGCCGCCGGCGCGGCGGCTTTCGCGGCGGCGGGCGCGGCGCCGGCGCCTTCGCCCGCCATGCGCACGATCGGCGTGCCCTCGCTGACCTTGTCGCCCACTTTGACGAGCACCGCCTCGACCTTGCCGCCGCGCGGAGCGGGAACCTCCATCGTCGCCTTGTCGCTTTCGAGCACGATCAGCGGCGCTTCCGCGCTCACCTCGTCGCCCGGCTTCACCATGATCTCGATCACGGGAATGTTCTTGAAATCGCCGATGTCGGGAACGGTGACGTCGTTGCTGGCCATGGAGAAATCTCTGTCGCTGCGCGCCGGAGCGCGATGAGGGGAGGAGGCGGGGCGGGCGCGTCAGATGCGCATCGGATCGGCCTTTTCCGGATCGACGTGATAGCGCTCGATCGCGTCCGCCACCTGCTTGCTCGTGGCGAGCTGGTCGTCGGCGAGCGCCTTCAGCGCCGCGACGGCGACATAGTTGCGATCCACCTCGAAGAAGGCGCGCAGCCGGCGGCGATAGTCGGAGCGCCCGAATCCGTCCGTGCCGAGCACCTTGTAGCGCCCCGGCACATAGGGGCGGATCTGGTCGGCGAACATGCGGATGTAGTCGGTCGAGGCGATCACCGGCCCGCCGCCGCGCTCGGTCAGACATTTCTCGACATAGGAGACGCGCGGCTTCTCCATCGGATGCAGCATGTTCCAGCGCTCGCAGGCGGCCGCGTCGCGCGCGAGCTCGGTGAAGCTCGTCACGCTCCAGATGTCGGCGGAAATGCCGTAGTCGCGCTCCAGCAGATCGGCCCCGGCGATCACCTCGCGCAGGATCGCGCCCGAGCCCATCAGCTGCACCTTCTTGCCCTTCGGCGTCTTCTTCGGCGCCGAGCGGAGCAGATACATGCCCTTGATGATGCCGTCCTCGGCCCCTTCCGGCATCGCCGGATGCTCGTAATTCTCGTTCAGCACGGTGAGGTAGTAGAACACGTCCTCGCCGCGCTCGTACATGCGGGCGAGGCCCTCGCGCACGATCACCGCCACTTCATAGGCGTAGGTCGGATCGTAGCTGACGCAGTTCGGGATCGTCGCCGAGAAGATGTGGCTGTGCCCGTCCTCGTGCTGCAATCCTTCGCCGTTCAGCGTCGTGCGGCCCGACGTGCCGCCGACGAGGAAGCCGCGCGCCCGCATGTCGCCGGCCGCCCAGGCGAGATCATGCACGCGCTGGAAGCCGAACATCGAATAGTAGATGTAGAAGGGCAGCATCGGGCAGTTCGACGCCGAATAGGAGGTCGCCGCCGCGATCCACGACGACATCGCCCCCGCCTCGTTGATGCCTTCCTGCAGCATCTGCCCCGAGCGGTCCTCCTTGTAGTAGGAGAGCTGGTCGGCGTCCTGCGGCCGGTAGAGCTGGCCGACCTGGCTGAAGATGCCGTATTGCCGGAACATGCCCTCCATGCCGAAGGTGCGGCTCTCGTCCGGCACGATCGGCACGACGCGCTTGCCGATCTCCTTGTCGCGCAGCAGCGTGTTGAGCACGCGCACGAAGGCCATCGTCGTCGAGATTTCGCGCCCGCCCGAGGATTTCAGCTGCGCCTCGAAGGTCGACAGCGGCGGGATCTTCAGCGCCGTCGCCTGCCGCCGGCGCGCCGGCAGATAGCCGCCGAGCGCCTTGCGCCGCTCGCGGTAGTACTGCATCTCCGGCGAGGTCTCCGGCACGCGCACGAAGGGAACCGTCTTCAGCTCCTCGTCGGTGACGGCGACGCCGAAGCGGTCGCGGAACTGGCGCAGCGCCGCCTCGCCCATCTTCTTGGCCTGATGCGTCATCATCTGGCCTTCGCCGGCCTCGCCCATGCCGTAGCCCTTGACGGTCTTGGCGAGGATGACGGTGGGCTGGCCTTTGTGCTTGCTCGCCGCGTGATAGGCGGCGAACACCTTCTGCCGGTCATGGCCGCCGCGCGTCAGCTTCCAGATCTCTTCGTCCGTCCAGTCCGCGACCATCGCCGCGGTCTCGGGATAGCGGCCGAAGAATTTCTCGCGCACATAGGCGCCGTTCTTCGACTTGAAGTCCTGATACTCGCCGTCGACGCATTCCTCCATCAGCTGGCGCAGCCGCCCGGTGTGATCGCGCGACAAGAGCTTGTCCCAGCTCTTGCCCCAGATCACCTTGATGACGTTCCAGCCCGAGCCGCGGAAATCGCCCTCCAGCTCCTGGATGATCTTGCCGTTGCCGCGCACCGGCCCGTCGAGCCGCTGCAGGTTGCAGTTGATGACGAAGACCAGATTGTCGAGCTTCTCGCGCCCCGCCAGTGCGATCGCGCCGAGCGATTCCGGCTCGTCCATCTCGCCGTCGCCCATGAACGCCCACACCTTGCGGTCGGCTGTCTTGGCGAGGCCGCGCCCCTCGAGATAGCGCAGGAAGCGCGCCTGATAGATCGCCATCAGCGGGCCGAGGCCCATCGATACGGTCGGGAACTGCCAGAAATCCGGCATCAGCCAGGGATGGGGGTAGGACGACAGGCCCTTGCCGTCGACCTCCTGGCGGAAATGCAGCATCTGCTCCTCGCTGATGCGCCCCTCGAGGAAGGCGCGGGCGTAGACGCCCGGCGAGGAATGGCCCTGGATGAACAGCAGGTCGCCGCCATGCTCGCCATGCGGGGCGCGCCAGAAATGGTTGAAGCCGACCTCGTAGAGCGTCGCGGCGGACTGGAAGCTGGCGATATGGCCGCCGAGCTCCGAACTCTCCTTGTTGGCCTTCAGCACGATCGCCGCCGCGTTCCAGCGGATCGCCGAGACGATCTTCGCCTCGAGCGTCCGGTCGCCCGGATAGGCGGGCTCGTCGCCCGGCGGAATCGTGTTGAAATAGGCGGTGTTGGCCGAGAACGGCACCTTCGCGCCGCTCTTGCGGGCGGCCTCCACCGTCTCCGTCAGGATGTGGTCGGCGCGATTGGTGCCTTCATAGGCGATGACCGACGAGATGGCGTCGATCCATTCGCGCGTTTCGGCCTGATCGCCGTCGTGCCGGTCCGTCATGACGTTTCCCTGTCTCCCGCGCCCGCTGCGGCGCGCGTCTAGCCATCTTCCGGCGGCATTCTGCCGCACCGCGCCGGGCGAGGCCAGTGCGGCTTGCCGCAATGGCCGGCCCGGTTCCGTCCCGCGCCCGCATATGTATAGTCATGAATCGGCAAAGCGGCCTCGTCCGCCCGAGATGGGACCATCGCATGAAGCCGCAGGAGACCGAGCGCGCGGCCGGCTCGCTGCATCAGCGCATCGTCGCCGATCTCGAGAGCCGCATCCTGTCCGGGCAATGGCCGCCCGGCCACCGCATTCCCTTCGAGGTCGAGCTGTCGGCGGCCTATGGCTGCTCGCGCATGACGGTCAACAAGGCGCTCGGCCGCCTCGTCGACGCCGGGCTGATCGAGCGCCGCCGCAAGGCCGGCAGCTTCGTCGCCCGGCCGCGCTCGCAGGCGGCGGTGCTGGACATTCACGACATCCGCGCCGAGGTGACAGCGCGCGGCGCCGCCTATCGCTTCGAGATCGTCGCCCGCGCCCGCCGCGCCGCGACGCCGGCCGACCGGCTGCGGATCGACGTTCCGGCCGGCGCGCCGCTCATCGCCCTGCGCACACTGCACTACGCCGACGACCGGCCCTTCTGCAGCGAGGACCGGCTGATCAGCCTCGCCGCCGTGCCGGAAGCCGGGGCCGAGCCCTTCGACGCGCTGCCGCCCGGGGCCTGGCTGGTGGCGCGCGTGCCCTGGACGCAGGCCGAACATTCGATCGCCGCCCGCGCCGCGACGAAGGAGCAGGCCGCCCGGCTCGACATCGCCCCCGGCGCGCCCTGTCTCGTCGTCGAACGGCGCACCTGGCGCGCCGGCGAGCCGGTCACCGGCGTCGAGCTCGCCTATCCCGGCGCCTTGCACCGGCTCGTCGCGCGCTTCGCGCCGACCGGTTGAGCGGCGCTCAGCGCCGGCCGCAGACCGGGTTGCGCTGCGCCCGCATCGCCTCGATCAGCGCCGCGGTCACCGGCGCGTCCGCCGCGCCGCCGGCGCGTCCGGCGTAGGCGGCGAGCGCCGCGCGCGTCGCCTTCGACGCCTTGCCGTCGAGCGCCCCGGCGTAGCAGCGTAGCCGTTTCAATTCGCCCTGCGCGGCGCGGATCAGTTCCGGCGTGTCGGCGGCCTCCGGCGCGGCCGGCGCCGCGCCCAGCGTCGCCACCGCGACGGCGCTGCGCCCGCCCGGCGCTGGCGGTTGCTGGGCGAGGCGCATCGATTCCTGCGCCCGCGCCTGCGCGGCGATCAGTTCGGCGGTGCGCCGGTCCTCTTCCTGCCGGCGCCGGTCGGCCTCGGTCAGCGGCGCGGCGGGGGCGGGCGGGGCGGCCTCGGCGGCCGGCGCCGGGGCGACGGCGGGCGGCGCGGCGGCGGCCTGTTCGCTGCGGCGCCGCTCGGCCTCGGCGAGCCGCGCCGTTTCGGCCGCCGCCTCCGCGCGCTGGCGCGCCGCCTGCGCCTCGGCGAGGCGGATTTGCTCGAGCCGCTCGGCCTCGCGCCGCGCCTGCGCCGCGGCCTCCGCCTGCTGGCGCTCCGCCGCTTCGCTCTGCTGGCGCTCGGCGGCGAGCCGGGCTTCGGCCTCCGCCTGCCGGCGTTCGGCGTAGCGGCGCGCCGCTTCCTGCTGGCGCCGTTCGGCAAGCTGCGTCGCTTCGAGGCGCGCCCGTTCCGCCGCCAGCCGCGCCGCCGTCTCGGCCTGCTCGCGCTCGGCGGCGAGCCGCGCCGCATCCGCCTGCTGGCGCGCCGCCGTCGCCGCCTGTTCGCGTTCGGCCGCGAGCCGCGCCGCGGCCTCCGCCTGCCGACGCTCGGCCTCGCGCCGCGCCGCCTCCTGCCGCGCGCGATCGGCGTCGGCCTCGCGCCGCGCCGCCTCCTCGCGTCGCTGGCGCGCTTCGGCCTCGGCGGCGCGCGCCGCGGCCTCGCGCGCCTCGGCCTCGCGCTGCTGCGTGGCGTGTCGGCGCCGGGCTTTGTCCCTCACCATCATCCCGACACTGCGCCGCGCCCGCGGCCCCCGGCTCGAGCCGGGATAGCGTTCGAGGAAGGCTCGGAAATCCTGCGGATCGCCGGAATCGGCGATGCGGTCGAAGGCGATCGAGTCGGTCTCGTTGCGGTTCAGGTAGTAGTCTTGGCCGAGCGAGATCGACAGCTCGGGAATCTGCTTGCCCTGCGTCTTCTGACGCACGTCGTTGGTGACGCGCCGGAACAGCGCGCCGACCTCGAGCCCCGGCTCCTTCAGCCGCGCCAGCAGCGCGCTGGTGAAGGGGCTGTTGCGCTCGGTTCCGTCCTGCGCCACCTGATTGGCCTGCGTCGCATAGACGACGATCATCCCGCCGACCGTCTCGAGATCGATCCGCGCCAGCCCGCGCGTCGCCTGCACGCCGCGCGTCAGCGCCGCGGTGCGCGCCAGCGGATTGTCGCGGCAGGCGTCGAGAATGAGGATGCGCACCGCGCTCGGCGCGGCCCGGTCGAGCGCCTGCCGCACCCGCTCCAGCGCCACGAATTCGAACTCGGCGCTGACCTCGTCCTTCGCGTCGGCGTCGACAGGCAGCAGATAATTCTGGCCGCGCAGCTGCACGCCGTGGCCGGCGTAGAAGAACAGCGCGGCGTCGGCGTCGATCGCCTTGCGCGAGAATTCGCCCAGCGCCCGGTTGAAGCCGATCTGGTCGGCGTCGATGACGTTGATCACGTCGAAGTCGAGCCCGCGCAGCACGGCGGCGACGTCGCTCGCGTCATTGCCCGGGTTGGGCAGCGCCGCCACTTTCTTGTAACTCGAATTGCCGATGACGAGGGCGACGCGCCGTTCCGCCTGTGCGCCCGCCGCGGCGAACGCCCATAGCCCGACCGCCAGGGCGATGGTCGCGAGAAATTCGGCGAGGCGGCGGATCGGCGTCACGGCGTCGGCCTGCGGCCCTCCCTGGCGGATGTGGCGGCGTCCGCCCGACATAAGTCGCCTCGCCCCGCCCGGCAAGCGCGCCTCAGTTCTGGTCGCGCGCCGGCCGCTGGCGCGCCGGCCGCGGCGCCGGCGTCGCCATCGCGACCTCGTCGACCAGCGCCCGGTAGCGCCGCGCCGTGTAGCCGCGCGCCAGCAGCGAGGCCAGCGTGTAGACGTTGCGGCAGACTTTTCCGGCGCAGGCCCCGGGCGAGGCCTCGATCACCTCGATCTTGCGGTCCGGGGTGAAGCCGGTGAACAGCATCACGTGCGAGCCCGGCTTGTTGAGCGCGTCGCCCGGCTTCATGTCCCAGGGATTGGTCACCGGCACGGTGATCGAGGGGATCGCCAGCGTCGTGAAATGCGTCGACAGGCCCCAGGTGGCGCTGACGAAGGCCGAGCAGTCGACGCCGGCGACGTCGCGCGTCGGATCGTTGCGCGTGCAGACATTGCCGGCTTTCGTGCCGGCGTTGATGCGGCCCGCGATCTGGTTCAGCGAGCCCATGCAGCCCCAGCAGTAGGGGATGCCCTTCACCTCCTGATTGGTCTTGCCGATCATGAAGGAGGGCCGCCTGACGCGGGCGTTGAAGCCGTTGCAGGACAGGTCCGGATCGCCGCCATAGGCGGTCGGCGTGACGCGCCAGCGCACGTCGGCGAAGGCGAGGGCGGTGCGGATCACCTGCTCGCGCGTCAGCGGCCGGACCGCGCTGACCGGCGTCTTGCGCGGATCGGCCGGCGCGACGGCGGCGACCGGCGGCGGCCCGAGATCGACGACCTGCCCCTTCGCCATCGCCGTGAAGCCGACGCCGATCACGTCGACGACGCCCTTGCGGGTGCGCATGAAGAAGACGTCGCCCTCCGGATTGACGGTGACGAAGCGCCGGGACAGCGCCACCTCCGGATTGAGCGGCAGCTCGAACACGCCCTCGAGCGCGCCCGCCGGCGTGAAGCGGGCGACGAAGGAGTTCGCCCCGCCGGCGGCCGAGATGTTTTCGGCCAGCACGAAGAAGCGGCCCTGTTTGTCGATGTCGAGCAGTTCGGCGGTGCCGATGCGGTCGCGCACCCGCAAGGTGAGCGCGCCGAGCCGCGCGCCATCGCGCGTCGCGACCGTCATCGTCGCGGCCTTCTCGGTCTTGTCGACGATCACGCTGGCGCTGACCGGGCCCTTGCCCTTGCTCGCCACCATCTGCTTGCCGGAGACGCGGGCCGGGCCCGCGCCGGCGCGCGGCCGGCCGATCGCCCGGGTCAGCCCCGGCTCGGCCTCGCCCTCGATCACTTCCGAGCCCATCTGGCCGAACATCGAGCGCGTCACGTCGTCGACGTCGTCGCTGGCGCGCGGCCCGAGCGACAGGCTGCGCGTCGCGCCCTCGCCGGATTCGTTGAGGCGGATCGGCTTGCCGTCCCAGACATAGATGCGCCCGCCGGTGACCACCATGTCGGTCGGCTGCACGCCCTCGGGCAGGGACAGCGAGCGCGTCAGCCCCTCGGGCTTGCCCGGCTCGAAGGCGACGACCCGGCTGTTGACCTGGTCGAGCAGGTAGATTTCGCCGTTGTCGCCCGAGGCGATCGCCTGCGGCCCCTCGATCTCGGTGTCGGGCGGGGCGTCGAGCACGCCGACCGCCGAGACGCCGTCGCCGGCCCCGAAGGAGCGCGCCACCTTGCCGTCCTGCGCCGGGGCCGGCGCGCCGACGGCGCAGGCCCCGATCAGGGCGGCCGCGAACAGGACCCGGCGCGACGACGACATTTCGACCCTCCGCCTTCCTCGCCCGCCCCGGCCCGACAATGCGTCGGCCGGCGTCAGGGCGCAACGGCGCCCGCGAGGGCGACCTCTGCGCCACGCAACCATGCCGGCCGCGCCGGCGGCGTGCCGCTGCGCACGCGGCGCGCGGCGCGGCCTGTGCCATTGTGGCGAGACCGGCGACAGGGCGGGGGCGAAGGCGATGACGACGATCTACGACCGGATGCGCTATCCGAGCGCCGCCCATGTCGACACCCATCCGGCGAGCCTCGGCGCGCTGGCGCAGCTCTGCGGCCTGTCGCCGAAGCGCCGCGCCTATCGCGCCCTGGAGATCGGCTGCGGCGAGGGCGTCAACCTCATCGCCATGGCGATGTCCGCCCCCGAGAGCGAGTTCGTCGGCTTCGACCTCGCCGCCACCGCGATCGACATCGCCCGCGACACCGCCGCCCGCGCCGGCGTGCGCAACGTTCTCTTCGCGGCGGCCGACCTGACCGCGATCGGAGACCGCTTCGGCCGTTTCGACTACGCCGTCGCCCATGGCGTCTACGCCTGGACGCCGCCGCCGGTGCAGGACGGGCTGATGGCCCTGCTCGGTCAGAAGCTCGCGCCGGGCGGCCTCGGCATGGTCAGCTACAATGTCCGCCCGGGCTGCCACATCCGTCAGGTGCTGCGCGACGAACTCAGATTCGTCACCGACGCGATCGCCGATCCCGACGAGAAGCTCGCCGCCGCCCGCGCCTTCCTCGAGGATCGGGTCAAGGTCTGGGAGAGCGAGGATCCCTATCGCCTCGCCGCCGCCAACGAGGCGAAGGCGCAACTCGCCAAGCCGACGCATGTGCTCTTCCACGACGAGCTTGGCGAGATCTACGCCCCGCAGCTGTTCAGCGACGTCGTCGCCCACGCCGCCCGTCATGGCCTCGCCTATGTCTGCGACGCGCACGCCAATCTGCTCGAGGAGGCCTTCTTCCCCGGCGCGCGAACCGAGCGCGCCCGCCGCTGGGGCGGCGACGACTGGCTGCGCCTCGAGCAGCTGAGCGATTTCGACGATCTGCGCCGCTTCCGTCGCTCCATCTTCACGCCCGCCGGAGCGCCGATCGACCGGCGCTTCGATCCGGCCCGTCTCGCCGGCCTCGTCGCCGACGCCGATCTCGCCCGCGCCGCGCCCGACGCCGACCGCGCCCACGCCCACGCCTTCCGCACCGCCGCCGGCGGCGAGATCGAGATCGACGACGCCGCCCTCGCCGGCTTTCTCGATCGCCTGATCGCCGCGACGCCGCGGGCGCTGGCGCTCGACGACGTCGCGCGCGACGCCGACCTCGCCGCCGGCGTCGCCCGCCTGTTTCTCGGCGGCGCGATCGTGCTGCGCGCCCGCCCGCTCGACTGGACGCTGACGCCGGGCGAACGGCCGCGCGCCAGCCCGCTCGCCCGCGCCCTCGCCGCGCAGGGCGAGGAGAAGGTCGCCTCGCTGCGCGGCGGCATGGCGCGCCTCGGCGATGAAGGCGTGCGCGCCTTCCTCATGCTGCTCGACGGCGCCCGCACCCGCGACGACATCGCCCGCGACATGGCGGCGCGCATGAACGTGCCGCTCGCCGACGCGGCGCAGCGCACGCCCTCCGTGCTCGCCCATCTGGCGCGGCTCGGCCTGATGCAGGCCTGAGGCGCGCGCCATGCCGACGAGCTACGACCGGCTGCTCTATCCGACCGATCCGCAGGATTTCGCCTGTCCCGCCGTCTTCGGCGCGCTCGCCGCGCTGACCGGCCAGACGCCGCCGCCGCGGGAGCGCTATCGTGCGCTCGAGATCGGCTGCGGCGACGGCGTGCACCTGATGGCGATGGCGCTCGACGCGCCGGAGAGCGCGTTCTTCGGCTTCGACCTGTCCTCGACCGCGATCGAGGCCGCCGGACGCCTCGCCGCCGCGGCGCGGCTCGACAATGTCGGCTTCGCCTGCCGCGACATTCTCGATCACGGGATCGAGGCCGGCGCCTATGACTATGTCGTCGCCCATGGCGTCTACGCCTGGACGCCGCCGGAGGTGCGCCGCGCGACGCTCGATCTGATCGCCCATGCGCTGACCGCCGACGGCCTCGCCGTCGTCAGCTTCAACGTCGCGCCGGGCTGCGCGCTGCGCGCCGCGCTGCGCGAGATCATGCGCCGCGCCGCCGACGGCGTCGACGAGCCCGCGCAGCGCATCGAGGCGGCGCGCGCCGCGCTCGGCGATCGCATCGCCCGCTGGGACGCGGCGGACCCGATGGCCGCTGCGCTGGCCGCCGAGGCGCGCACGCTGCTCGACAAGGATCCGGCGATCCTTTTCCATGACGATCTCGCCGAGATCTGGGCGCCGGTCTCGCTCGGCGATTTCGCCGCCGCCGCCGACGCGGCGGGCCTCGCCGTCGTCGGCGACTGCGACGTCTCGGCGCTGCGCCATCTCGACGCCGCGTCGGACTGGCTCGCCGCCGAGCAGGCGCGCGACGAGATCGCGCTGACGCGCTTCCGCCGCGCGCTGCTGCGCCGCGCCGACGGCGCGCGCCCGCCGCGCCTCGCGCCGGAACATCTGCGCGGGCTCTGCGCCTGCGCCGAACTCACGGTCGAGCGCGCCCCCGTCGGCGTCGTGCTGCGCACGCCCGGCGGCGGCCGCATCGAGACGCAGGATCGCGTGCAGGGAACTTTTCTGATCGAACTGGCGCAGAGCTTCCCCGCCGGCCGCCCGCTCGACGATCTCGCCGCCGCGCCCGACGCGCGCTTCGACGTGCTGATGCAGCTCGTCGGCGCCGGCGTCGCGACGCTGCGCGCCCGGCCGGCCGTGTTCACGCTGACGCCGCCCGGGCGCCCGCGCGTGAGCGCGCTCGCCCGCGCCCAGCTCGCCGCCGGCCGCGCCCGCATCGCCTCGCTGCGCGGCGGCGCCGTCGAGATCGACGAGGCGCCGATGCGCGCCTTCCTGCGTCTGCTCGACGGCACGCGCGACCGCGCCGCGCTCGCCGAGGCGATGGCGCGCGAGACCGGCGGCCGCGCCGCCGCGCTCGCCCCCGCCGTCGCGGCCGCGCTCGCCGACGCCGCGCGGATGGGGCTCATTCACGCCTGAACGATCAGACCCCGACGAAGCGCCGCAGCGCCGCCAGCGTCTCGCCGTCGCGCTCGATCATCATCATGTGCCCGGCGCCGGGGATCGTCTCGAACCGCGCTCCGGCGATCGCCGCGGCCAGCGCCCTGCCGCCCTTGGCGGGCGTCATCAGGTCGCGCTCGCCCGACAGGACGAGCGTCGGACAGGCGACCTGCCGCGCCGCCGGCGTCGCATCGCCATAGGAATCGCAGGCCGCCAGCGAGGCGTGCAGGGCGCCCCGTGGGCTCGCCTCGATCAACCGGCGGATCGCGCCGAGCATCCATTGCCCCGGCGCCGGCGCGCCGCCCTGAACGCCAGGCGCGCCGAGGCCCCACAGCGACACCATGGCGATCGCCTCCTCGCCGTTGCGCGCCGCCGAGGCCAGCATGTCGGGATGCACCGGCATGCGCGCCGCCGCGCCGAGGAGCGCCAGCGCCTCGACGCGGTCGCCATGCCGCGCCGCGCAGTCGAGCGCGGCGAGCGCCCCCATCGAATGGCCGACGAGAACCGCCCGCGCCGCGCCGCAGGCCGCGATCGCCATCGCCGTCCAGTCGGCCAGCGCCGCGATGCTCGCCAGCGGCGGGCCCTGCGAGCGTCCGTGCCCCGGCCAGTCCAGCGCCGCGACGTCGAAGCCGCGCGACGCGAACCAGCGCGACTGCATCGCGAACACGCTGTGATCCATGCCGGCGCCGTGCAGGAAGACGATCAGCCGCCGCCCTTCGCCGGCGAGGCGCCCGGCGGCGAAGACCTCGCGACCGTCGATCAAGAGCTTCATCGCCGCCTCCTCAGGCTTTCTGCGCGGCGCGCAGCGCCTGCGCCAGATCGGCGATGATGTCGCCGGCGTCCTCGAGCCCGACCGACAGGCGGATCATGTCCTCGCCGACCCCGGCCTTCGCCAGCTGCTCGGCGCTCATCTGCCGGTGCGTCGTGCTGGCGGGATGGATCACCAGCGTCTTGGCGTCGCCGACATTGGCGAGATGGCTGGCGAGCTTCAGCGCCTCGATGAATTTGACGCCCGCCGCGCGCCCGCCTTTCACGCCGAAGACGACGATCGAGCCGGCCCCCTTCGGCAGGACGCGCTGCGCCAGCGCATGATCGGGATGGCTGTCGAGCGCGGGATGCGCCACCCAGCTCACCGCCTCGCTCCTGCGCAGGAAGTCGAGAACCGCCCGCGCATTCTCCATGTGCCGCGCCATGCGCAGCGACAGCGTCTCGACGCCGATGAGCAGCTTCTGCGCATTGGCCGGCGACAGGCAGGCGCCGAAATCGCGCAGGCCCTCGGCGCGGGCGCGCATGATGAACGCCGTCGGCCCGAATTCTTCGGCGAAGACGAGGCCGTGATAGCCGGCATAGGGCGCGCTCAGCGTCGGAAAGCGATCCGACGCCGTCCAGTCGAAGCGCCCGCCGTCGACCAGCGCGCCGCCGATCGCGACGCCGTGTCCGCCGATCCACTTGGTCAGCGAATGCATGACGATGTCGGCGCCCATCTCGATCGGCCGCGCCAGATACGGCGTCGCGAAAGTGTTGTCGATCAGCAGCGGCGCGCCGGCCGCATGCGCGATGTCGGCGATCGCCGCGATGTCGAGAACCTCGAGGCCGGGATTGCCGATCGTCTCGCCGATGAACAGCTTGGTGCGCGCCGTCGCGGCGGCGCGCCAGGCCGCGTGGTCGCGCGGCGGAACGAAACTCGTCGCAATGCCGAAGCGCGGCAGCGTCTGCGCCAGCAGGTTTGCCGTGCCGCCATAGAGCGAGGCCGAGGCGACGATGTGGTCGCCCGCCGAGCACAGCGTCGCGATGGCGAGGTGCAGCGCCGCCATGCCGCTCGCCGTCGCCACTGCGCCGACGCCGTTCTCGAGCGCCGCGATCCGCTCCTCCAGCACCGCCACGGTCGGGTTGGAGATGCGCGAATAGAGATGGCCGCCGCTCTCCAGATTGAACAGCGCCGCCGCGTGATCGGCGTCGCGGAAGACGAAGGACGTCGTCTCGTAGACGGGGACGGCGCGCGCCCCGGTGACCGGGTCGGGATGCTGGCCGGCATGCAGGCTCAGCGTGTCGAAGGCGGGCGGTTTCGGAGCGGCCATGGCAGGTCTCGCGTCGCGGCGTCGTTCCGCTTGTAGCGCTAGCGCCCGACCTTGGCGAGCACGTCGGCGCGCAGGAAGCGCTCGATGAACAGCATGAACACGACCGAGGGCACGAGCAGGATCAGCGCCGTGATCGAGGCGATCTGGTAGTTGCCGCCCATCGAGGCGTTGTAGAGCAGCAGCGGCAGCGTCGTCACCTGCGGCGCGCCGACGAAGAAGGCGCCGGTGAACTCGTCGAGCGATTCGAGGAAGACGAAGATCGCGCTCGCCATCACGCCCGGCGCGGCGAGCGGCAGCGTCACGCTCCAGAACGCCTGCAGCGGCGAGGCGCCGATGTTGCGCGCCGCAAGCTCCAGATCGCGGTCGACCGCGGCGAAGGCCGCCGCCGCGATCCACACCGAATAGACGAGCCCATGCGCCACATGCACCAGCACGACGCCGGTCACCGTGCCGGCGAGGCCGAGCTCGTAGAAGATGCGCGCCACGTTGATATAGATCGCCACCGACGGGAACGCCTGCGGCATCAGGAAGGCGATCATGATCAGCGTGCGCGCCGGCAGCCTCAGCCGCGCCAGCGCATAGCCCGCCGGCACCGACAGCGCCAGCGAGACGATCACCGTGGCGATCGCGATCCACACGCTCATGGCGAGCGAGGCCATGGCGTCGCCGGTCGGCCGGAACACCACTTCCCAGTAGCGCGTGCCCCATGTCACCGGCAGCTTGAACGGCGCATACCAGCGCTCGGCGAAGGCCCACAGCGCCAGATTGGCGAGCGGCCCGAGAATGGCGAAGGCGATCAGCGCGATCGCCGCGATCTTCGCCGCCGTGGCGAGGAGGAGGCGCGCGTTCATCCGCGCTTCTCCTCGAGATTGTGGCGCAGATAGATCCACGCCGCGATCGCCGTCATCGCGTAGGAGATGACGCCCAGCGCATTGGCCGTCGCATAGTCGCCATAGGCGTTGATGCGGAAGGCCATGTCGACGGTCACCATGGTCGGCTGCGAGCCGGCCACCATCATCGGCACGGACAGCACCGACAGCATGGTGACGAAGGACAGCACCAGCGCCACCATCAGCGTGCGCCCGACCTGCGGCAGCACGATCTCGATGAGGATGCGCAGCCGCCCCGCGCCGAGATTGCGCGCCGCCTCGATCGTCGCCCGGTCGAGCGAGGCCATCGCCCCGGCGAGCAGCAGCGCCACGAAGGGCGTCTGCTTCCAGGCGAAGGTGACGACGATGCCGCGCCAGTCGAGAAAGCTCGTCGCCTGCAGCGGCTCGATCAGCCCGAGCGAGACGAACGTATTGTTCATCAGCCCGTTCTTGGCGAGGAAGGTGCGCATGCACTGCGCCGCGACGATGAACGGGATGAACAGCGGCCAGCGATAGAGCGCCTTCAGCGCCGCGATCAGCCACGGCGTCTCGCTCAGCGTCAGCGTTCCGGCTATGGCGGTCGAAAGCGCCGCGATCACCGCCGTCGAGACGAGCACGATCATCAGCGTGAAGGCGATGTCGGTCGAGTAGAGCTCGAACGCCTTGTCGAAATGCGCCAGCGAGAACGCGCCGTCGCGGGTGAAGGCGGCGACCAGCGAATAGGACAACGGATAGAGGAACAGCGCCGCCACCACCGCCAGCGCGGGGGCGACGAGCGCCAGACCGGTGAGCGAGACGCGGCGCATCGCCGAAGGCCCGGCGGCGCGCCGCCGGGCCGTTCTTGCTTCAGTTCGCCACCTTCTTCTCGTAGGATTCGAGAATGTCGTTGAAATAGGGCGCGATCGGGAAGGGCTTGCCCTTCGACGACAGTTCATCCGGCGTCACGTCGGCGAACAGCTTCTTCCAGGTCGCCTCGTCGAGCTTGCCCTGCAGGTGTTTGGCGTCGATGCCCGGATACCAGTTGAAACGCTTGACGATGCCGTCCGCCTGCACCTCCGGCGAGGTGGCGAGCGCGATGAAGGCCTCGGCGAGTTTCGGCTGCGCCGCCTTGGCCGGCACCGCGTAATACATCGGCTGGCCGGGCATGCCGGGCGCGATCAGCTTCAGCTTCATGTTGGGCGGCAGCTTGCCGTCCTTCATCCAGGTGTAGAACATGTCGACCCACACCGGCCCCATGGCGATCTCGCCGCGGTTCAGCATGTCGAGCGTGCCGGCGTTGCCGGGCGTGATCACCGCGTTCTTGTTGAAGTCCTTCAGCTGCAGCAGCGCGCTGTCCCAGCCGGCCTTGGTCGCCGCGTCGTAGGGGCCCTTTATCAGCTTGTCGGCGTCGCCGCCGAAGGCGTAGATCCAGCCCGTGGCGAAGGCGACGCCGGACATGCCGCCCTTGATGCCGTTGTAGCCGAACTGTTTGGGGTTCTTCTTCGCCCAGTCCAAGAGCTCCGCATAGCTCGCCGGCGGGTTCTTCACCATGTCGGCGTTGTAGGCGAGCGCGGTCTGCGACTGGAACATCGGCATCACATAGCCCTCGACGTTCGAGCCGAGCGCGTTGGCGGCGGTCTGGCTCGACACCATCTTGCCGGTGGCGATGTTGTCGCGATATTTCGCCAGCAGGCCTTCGCTCGCCATCTGGCCCGACATCTTCTGATGCGCGACGATCACGTCGAAGTCCCAGGACGCGGCGTTGGCCGCCTTCTGCGCGGCGAGCTTCTCGTAGATCTTCTGCGAGCCGGAATCGCCCGGCCCGGTGCCGACGGCGACGACCTTCACGCCGGGATTGGCCTTCTCGAACATCGGGCCGAGAAAATCCTTGATGTAGTCGACCATGTTCTGGTCGCCGGCGGTGGCGACGTTGAGCACGGTCTGCGCCTGCGCCGCGCCGCCGAGGGCGAGCAGCGAACTCAGGCACAGCGTGGCGAGGCCGATCGGTTTCGTCATCTGCGTGTCTCCTTGGTGAGGTCGGGCGCGTCAGCGCGGGAAGATGTGCAGTTCTTCGGCGGGAATGGCGAGGCGCACCGCGTCGCCCGCCGAGGCGCGGCGCGAGTCGTCGACGAGGAAGCGGCCGGCCGGCGTGTCGATCTCGTAGCGCCAGCGCCCGCCCGGATAGCTCGCCTGCGCGATGCGTCCGTCGAGCCGCAGCGCCGGCCCGGCTGCGTCGTCGTCGAGGCGCACGGCGTCGGAACGGAACTGGATCACGTGCCGGCCATGGCCCTCCGGCGCCGTCGGCAGGTCGAGCGCGCCGCCGTCTGCGAGCGTCAGCTTCGCGCCATCGCTGTCGCGCCGCACCTCGCCCTCGATGATGTTGTCGGCGCCGAGGAACGAAGCGACGAAGGACGAGTTCGGCCGGCGATAGACGTCTTCGGGGGCGCCCTGCTGGACGATGCGCCCCTGATCGAGCACGACGATCTCGTCGGCCATCACCATCGCTTCTTCCTGATCATGCGTCACATGCACGGCGGTCAGGCCGAGGCGCCGGTGCAGGCTCTTCAGCTCGTGCCGCATGGCGAGGCGGATCTTGGCGTCGAGATTGGACAGCGGTTCGTCGAGCAGCAGGATCGGCGGATCGATGGCCAGCGCCCGGCCGAGCGCGACGCGCTGGCGCTGCCCGCCGGAAAGATCCGTCACCTTGCGCTCGCCGAAGCCTTGCAGGCGCAGCAGCTCGAGAATCTCGTCGACCTTGCGCGCCCGCTCGGCGCGGCCCATGCCGCGCAGCTTCAGCCCGTAGCCGACATTCTGCGCCGCGCTCATGTGCGGCCACAGCGCGTAGGACTGGAACACCATCGCCATGCCGCGCCGCTCCGGCGGCTCGGCGGTTACGTCGCGCTCGTCGACCAGGATGCGCCCGCGCTGCGGCGTCACGAAACCGCTGATGGCGCGCAGCAGCGTGGTCTTGCCGCAGCCCGACGAGCCGATCAGCGCGACGAAGCGGCCCGCCGGAATGGTCAGGCTGACATCGTGCAGCACCTTCGTCCTGCCATAGGCGACGTCGAGGTTCTCGACGCCGATCGCGGCCCCGCTGGCGGCCATTCGCTCTCCCTCGCACGGGCCTCTTCGAGCCCTTGCATGACAATGTAATGATGATTTGATGACGACTGCAACCGAACCGGAGACAGGCATGGCCGGCGCCGCCCCGCTCATCCCGCCGGTCGCCTCGCTCTGGCTGATGCCGGCGCCGGCCGACGCGGCCTGGCTGTCGCGCCTCGTCGGCGAACTCGCGGCCCGCCACGCCGCCCCGCTCTTCGTCCCGCATCTGACTGTCGCCGGCGACGTGCCGGCGCCGCCCGAAAGCCTGACGGAAGAGCTCGCCGCGGTGGCGCGCGCCGCCGCGCCCTTCGAGACGCCGATCGCCGCAATCGACACGGGCGAAGCGTTCTTTCGCTCCTTCTACGCCCGCTTCGCCCGCGCCGCGCCGCTCGACGCGCTGAAGCGCGCCGCCGTCGCCGCCGGCCTCGGCGGGTCGCTCGACGACTTCATGCCGCACGTCTCGCTGCTCTACGGCCAGCCCCCGCCGGCGGCGAAGGCGGCGAGCGCGGCGCAGGCGGCGCGCGCGCTGGTCGGCCGGCCGGTGCGCTTCGATCGTCTGGCGCTCACCACCTCCGGCAATGACGCGCCGGTCGCCGACTGGCGCATCGTCGCCGAACGGCCGCTCGGCTGAGCTATTCGGCGGCCTTGTCGCTCGCAGAGCAGCCTGCCGCGCAGCAGCGGCCGGGCTGGTTCGAGACCGGCCGACCGTCGTCGACGGCGCCGCGCTCGACCAGCCGACGCACCAGTTCGCTCTTCTCGGCGACCGGATAGTTGCGCCAGATCTCGCGTTTCATCGCCTCGGGCGAGCCGCCGCCGTGCAGCGAGATCACCGAATACCAGGCGCCCTGATGCGAGGCGGTGACGTCCTCGATCAGCCGGGCGATGTCGCGGCGGCGCTCGGGCGGAATGTCGGCGCGGCCGGCGAAGGCGTCCGCCATCGCGGCTGCGGTTTCGGGATTGTGATCCTCGTCCGGGCCGGGCAGGGCGACGATCAGCCCGCCGGAGACGGTGTGGGCGAGCCGGTGCATGTCGTAGATCTTCGTGGCCAGCAGCAGTTTGCCGACATTGGCGAAGACCGGTTCGGGCATGAACGAGCCCGCCGGGTCGCGCTGCGCATAGACGGACGCGGCGACGCCGCAGGCGTAGAAGCCTTCGACGGTGGCAATGAGATCGACCATCGCGTCGCGGATGTGGTCGTGGCGCTCGAAATCGAGACCGTTCGCCTCGGTCATCAGCACGCCGGCGCCGATCAGCAGATCGCCGAAGCCGGCTCGCGCCGCAATGCAGGAATGGCGGTGATGCGTCGCGTAGCTCGTCGTCAGGAATCCCGCCGCGTCGGTTTCGCCGTCGATGAACACGCGCTCGTGCGGCACGAACACGTCGTCGAAATGCACGATCGCCGTCGACTGGCCGTAGCGCGCCGAGAACGTCGCCGCCGCCTCGCCCGGCCGACCCGCCGGCCGCGCCACGAGGGTCACGCCCGGCGCGTCGACCGGCACGGCGCAACAGATCGCGAAGTCGCGATCATCGGGCGTATGCGTGCGGCATGGCATCACCAGCAGCTCGTGCATGTAGGGCGCGCCGGTGACGATCGCTTTGACGCCGGCGATCACCAGTCCGTCGCGGCGGCGCTCCTTGACATGCACGTAGACGTCGCGATTGACCTGCGCGCCCGGGCGCAGGCTGCGGTCGCCTTTGCCGTCCGTCATCGCCACGCCGATCGCCAGATCCCGACTCTGCGCCAGTTCGAGCCACGCGGCGAAGCGCTGGCCATAGTCGCTGCGGCCCTCGCCGTCGGCGCGCGTCGTCGCTTGATGCAGCGCGTTGAGCGAATCGTGCGCCAGATAGCGCTGTGCGCAGCCGGCGATGCGGCACAGCGCGCGCACCGCCTCGAGCTTGACGAGAAGATCGTCGGGGCTCGTATCGATGTGCAGCATGCGGTTGACGAGCCGCCCGTCCGGCGTGCGCGCCGTCATCATCGCCGGCTCGCCGGCGGCGAGGTCGTAGGCGACGCCGACGGCGGCGACGCCCGGCGCCAGCAAGGGCTCGTCGGCGACGCAGTCGATTCGCCGGCCGTTGACGAAGACGCGCGGGGCGAGCGCCCGCAGCGAGTCCCGATAGGCCTCGGCGTTCATCAGCACGGGCGCGGTCCCCCAAGGTCGTTTCTTGAGCGCGAGCATGGGCGCGGCTAGGCTCGACGTCAAACCCGACGCCGCGCGGCGGCGGGCGCGGGAGAGAACGCCATGGCCCTGCTCGCGGCGGCGCGGTCCGTCCTTCTGGTCGTCGATTTCCAGGCCCGGCTGACGCCGGCGATCGAGGCGGGCGAGGCCGTGCTCGTCGAGGCGAAACGCCTGATCGGCGCGGCCCGTCTGCTCGACGTGCCGGTCGTCGCCACCGAGCAGAACCCGCAAGGCCTCGGCGGCACGGTCCCCGGCCTGCTGCCGCCCGACGTCCCGATCGTCGAGAAACACAGCTTCGACGCCGCCCGCGCCCCGGCCCTCGCGCCGCTGCTGCCGGCCGGGCGCGACATCGTCCTCTGCGGCTGCGAGGCGCATGTCTGCGTGTTGCAGACCGCCTTCGGCCTGATCGCCGCCGGCCGCCGCGTCGCGGTGGTCGCCGACGCGGTCGGCTCCCGCAAGGCGGCGAGCAAGGCGGCGGCGCTGGCGCGCCTCGCCGCCGGCGGGGCCGATGTCGTCACCGCCGAGATGGCGATCTTCGAGTGGCTGGGCGAGGCCCGCCATCCGCGCTTCCGCGAGGCGCTGGCGCTGGTGCGCTAGCCGGCCGGGAACCTGCGCCGCGCCAGCGCGTTCCGCCCGCAGACCGGCCGCGTTGCGCGCTGGCCCTCGGGGAGACGCCGCCATGCCGACCTGCCGCTGCGCGATCATTGCCGGATTCGTCATCCTCGGCTTGCCCGCCGCCGCCCTGGCGCAGACCGCGCCTGCCGCCGAGCCGAGCCCGACCGCCGGCCAGCCGGCCCCCGCCGCCTCGAGGCCGGCGCCGCCGACCGGCGGACCGACGCCGCCCGCCGCAGTTGCGCCGGCCCCGCCGCCGCCGGTCGCCGCCGGCGTCGATCCGCGCCTCTCCGCCGTCGCCCGCCATCCCGCGGATTGCGCCAACTGGCGCTATGCCCCGTCCATGCCGGCCCCGAC
>JAEULW010000176.1 GCA_016793505.1 Methylobacteriaceae bacterium
GGTCGCCGCGACGATCGCGGCGATCGTCGCGCTGATCGGCGGAGAGCGGCGCGATCTCGCCGACGCGCGGCTGGACCTCGCCGGGATCGGCAATTTCGAGCGCGCGGTCTACGCGGCGACGCGCGGGCTCGGGCCGGGCGAAACCGCGAGCTATGGCGAGATCGCAAGGCGCGTCGGCGAACCGGGCGCGGCGCGGGCGGTCGGGCGGGCGCTCGGCGCCAACCCGTTCCCGATCGTCGTGCCGTGCCATCGCGTCACCGGCGCCGGCGGCGCGCTCACCGGCTTCTCGGCGCCGGGCGGCGTCGAGACCAAGCGGCGGCTGCTCGTCATAGAGGGCGCGCTGGCGCGCGGCCTGTTCGACTGAGGTCAGCGCCGGCGCTGGCCCATCATCTGCTCGAAGATGTCGCGCAGCGCGTCCTGCTGGCCCTGTTGGACTTCGCGGCCGGTCTGGAACATCTGGCCGAAAATATCCTGCAGAGTCGGCTGGCCGCCTTGCGGCCCGGCCTCGTCCTCGGCGGCTGCCTCCTCCTCGGGCCCGGCCTCCTCGTCCTGCGGCGGGGCGCGGCGCGGATCGAGACGGGCGCCGGAGCGGCCGCCGCCGAGCATGTCGCTGATCTCGTCCTCGACGCGGCCGCGCGTGCGCGGCAGATCGCCCTGCGGCGCCCCGGCCTGCGCCTGGCCCGCGCCGGCGCCGCCGCCGAGCATCTGGCCGAGAATGTCGCCGAGACCGCCGCCGCCCATGCCGCCGCCCGGCGCGGGCGCGCGGCCGCCGGCCGCCCCGCCCATCATCTGGCCGAGCAGATCGCCGAGCGGGCCGAGGCCGCCGGCCGCCCCGCCCGCCGCCGCGCCGCCGGCGCGCCCGCCCATCATCTGGCCGAGAAGGTCGCCGAGGCCGCCGCCGCCCGGGGCCTGCGCATGCGCCTGAGGCTGCGGCGCGCGGCCGCCGCCCATCATCTGGCCGAGGATGTCGCCGAGGCCGCCGCCGGACGACCCGCCGCGCGCGCCGCCGGTGAAGGCCTCCGCGAGCTGGCCGAACAGGCCGCCGAGGCCCTGATTATTGACGTTCTTGAACATGCCGCCGAGCAGCATGGAGGCGACGACCGGCAGCATCGCCTTGATGATCGAGGCCGAGACGCCGGACATGGCCGAGGCCTGCGCGGCGACGGCGCGGCTCGTCTCCTTCGAGCCGAACAGCATCGACAGCGCGTCGTTGCCGTCGCCGACCGAGCCGCGGGCGGCGTCGGCGTCGTCATAGGCCTGACCGTAGCGCCCGCCGGCGATGCGGCCGAACAGATCGCCCATCGACTGGGCCGACTGGGCCTGGCGCTGCAGGCCCATCTGGAAGGCCGGCATCATCGCCTCGACGGCGCTCTGCGCCTGCTCGGGCGAAAGACCGAACTGCCGGGCGAGATTGTCGATGGCGCCGCCGCCCTGGGCCTGACGCAAAATGTCGTCGAGATTGAACATGAACGCGCTCCCCGCGCCGCGGCGGCAATCGCGCCCGGCCGCAATGGGCCGATCCTAGGCCGCGCGCAGCCGCTTGGCGAGGGCGCGCAGCACGAGGCCGGTCGCCGCCCAGGCCGCCGTCCCGAACAGCGCCGAGCCGGCGGCGAGGCCGGCGATCGCCCCTTCCGCGCCGCCATAGCGGCCGCCGAGCCAGACGAAGGGCATCACGCCGAGCGTCGCGCGACCCCAGTTGAAGGCGGTCGAGAGCAGCGCGAAGCCGAGATTGTTGAAGCTCGCATTGGCGACGAAGAGCCAGCACAGGAACACCCAGCCCGCCCCCGCCCAGGGCATGAAGGCGACGATCAGCGCCGCGGTCTCAGGCGGGGCGGCGAAAGCGCGGGCGATCGCCGGGGCGGCGAGCCAGAGCAGCGCGGCGACGATCACGGCGTAACCGGTCGACAGGCGGAAGCAGATCGCCATCGCCCGGCCGACGCGGCCGATGCGGCGCGCGCCGAGATTCTGGCCGAGGATCGCGCCGATCGAGCCGGACAGCGCGAAGATCGCGGCGAAGCCGAGGGCGGCGACGCGATCGACAATGGCGAAGGCCGCCACCGCCTCCGGCCCGTAGGCGGACAAGGCCGCCAGCACCCAGGAGACGGCGACGGGCGAGGCGAGATTGGTCAGGATCGCCGGGCCGGCGATCGCCGCGAGCGGCGCGAAATGGGCGCCGAGATCGGCAAGACGCGGGGCGGCGACATGGCCGCGGCCGACGGCGAAGCGCCAGCCGACGGCAAGCGCGAGCGCGCGCGCGGCGAGCGTGGCGATCGCCGCGCCGTCGACGCCGAGACCGAGGCCGAAGATCAGCACGGGATCGAGCACGGCCGTCGCCGCCGCGCCGGCGAGCGTCACATACATCGAGCGGCGCGCCTCGCCATGGGCGCGCAAGACGCCCATCAGCGCCATCGCCAGGCCGAGCATGAGATTGGCGGGCAAGGCGAGGCCAAGAAAGCCGCGCGCCACATCGGCGCTCTCGCCGCTCGCGCCGAGCCACCGCAGGATCTCGCCGCGCGCCAGCCAGAGCAGGACGACGACGAGGCCCGAGAAGAGCCCCGCAAGGGCGAGACCGGAGCCGGCGAGACGCCGCGCGCGATCGCGATCGCCGGCGCCGAGGGCGCGCGAGACCAGCGCGGTGACGGCGATCGACAGGCCGATATTGACGCCGACGCCGAGGAACATGACCTGCGTCGCAAAGCCGACGGCCGCCGTCAGATCGGCGTCGCCGAGGCGCGAGACGTAAAGCAGCGACAGCGCGTCGACGAGAAAGATGGCGACGAGGCCGACCGCGCCGGCGCCGGTCATCACCAGCACATGGCGCAGCAGCGGGCCGCGCGTGAAGACGCCGCGCGTCGCCGGGCGGGCGTTCACGTCGGCGTCTCCGCATCGGGCGGCGGCCCGGCATTGGCGAGCGCGCTTTCGACGATCGCCTGCGTCTCGGGGTTGAGGCCGCGCGCGCGACGCGCCGGCGTCGCCAGAGGCTCGGGCCGCACCGGCTCGCGATAGACATAATCGCCGCCGGCGCGGATCGCGCCGTCACGCAGCTGCGCGGCGAGACGCTCGGCGTCGCGCCGGCGGACATGCTCGACGAGATCGCGGGCGCGGTCGGGCTCGCCGTCGAGCTCGGCGACCGCCGCGCCGCCGAAGACGAGCGCCGATTCGAGCGTCTCGCGAATCTGCAGATCGACGCCGGCGTTGACGAGGTCGATCGCATGCACGCGGTCCCAGGCGCGGGCGAGAATCTTCGCCAGAGGGAAGTTGGCGCGGGCCATCTCGACGATGCGCGTCGCGGCGGCGCGATCGTCGACGCAGACGGCGATGACGCGCGCCGTCTCGGCGCCGGCGGCGCGCAGCACGTCGAGACGGGCGCCGTCGCCATAAAAGATCTTGAAGCCGAACTGGCCGGCGGCGCGGATGCGCTCGACATTCGCATCGATCACCGTCACGTCGGCGCCGGCGGCGAGCAGCACCTGATTGGCGAGCTGGCCGAAGCGGCCGAAGCCGATGACCAGCACCGCGCCGCGCGCCCCTTGCGGGGCGAGATCGGCGACATCGGCCGGCGCGGCCGCGTCGCCGACGCGGGCCAGCGCCCGTTCGACCGCTTTCGCCAGGATCGGCCCGGCGAGCATGGTCAGCGCGGCGACGGCGAGGAGAAGATTGGCGGTCGCCGGGGCGACCAGCCCGTTGGTCGCCAGCAGCGGAAAGATGACGAAAGCGAATTCGCCGGCCGGCGTCAGCACGCTCGCAGCCGACAGCGAGTCGCGCCAGGACGAGCCGGCGAGGCGCATCACCAGCGCCGTCAGCGCCAGCTTGCCGAGGATGACGGCGAGCGCCACGCCGAACAGCGAGGCGGCGTTGGAGACGACGAGCCGGCCGTCGATCGACATGCCGACCGACATGAAGAACAGGCCCATCAAGAGGCCGCGGAACGGCTCGACGTCGGCTTCCAGCTGATGACGGAAATTCGATTCCGACAGCAAGAGGCCGGCGAGGAAGGCGCCGAGCGCCATCGACATGCCGGCCCATTGCATCAGCAGCGCCGCGCCGAGGGCGACGAGCAGCGCGGCGGCCGTCATCACCTCGCGCGCGCCGGAGCGGGCGAGAATCGCGAAGGCGGGGTTGAGCAGATAGCGGCCGGCGAGGACGAGCCCGGCGATGGCCGCGCCCGACAGGGCGAAGCCGGCGGCGCGCTGCGCCAGCGTCGCGCCTTCGCCCGCGTGGCCCGCCAGCAACGGCACCAGCGCCAGCACCGGCACGACGCTGATGTCCTGAAACAGCAGGATGGCGAAGGCGCGCTGGCCCCAGTGCGATTGCAGTTCGCCGCGCTCCTCCATCAGCTGCAGGGCGATCGAGGTGGCGGAGAAGGCGAGCGCGATCGCCGCGGCCAGCGCCGGCGCCCATGTCAGTCCGAGCGCCATCATGCCGAGCGTGATGGCGAGCGTCGCCGCCGCCATCTGGCCGAAGCCGAGGCCGACGATGGCGCGGCGCATGGCGAGCAGGCGCGAGGGCTGCAATTCCAGCCCGACGAGGAAGAGCAGCAGCACGACGCCGAGTTCGGCGACGGTCAGCGTCGCCGCCGGATCGCCGACGAGGCCGAGGCCCGACGGGCCGATGGCGAGGCCGGCCGCCAGATAGCCGACCACCGCCCCGAGGCCGAGGAAGCGGAACAGCGGCACGGCCAGCACGGCGGCGCCGAGAAAGACGAGAGCGGGCCCGAGCGAGGGCCCATGCGAGGGGTCGGCCATCAGGGGAATCCGGCGGGGGCGGCGGCGCCCGCTTGTCATCTCAACATAGAGGATCGCGCCGCCCCGCCAAGGCCGGCGGCGGGTCAGAGCCCGAGCGCCGCCGCGAGGCCGGCGCGGCCGGCGAAGACATGGGCCGAGAGCCCCGCGGCGCGGGCGCCGGCGACGTTCTCGGCCAGATCGTCGACAAAGACCGCCTCGGCCGGGGCGACGCCGAGACGGGCGCAGAGCGCGCGGAAGATCGCCGGATCGGGCTTCTGCAGGCCGAATTCGGCGCTGACATGGGCGTGCGGGGCGAAGAGGTCGGGCAGGCCGGGGAAAATCTCGCCGAGCGTCTCCTTCGCCAGCAGATCGTTGTTGCTGAGCAGGGCGACGGCGCGGCCGGCGCGCTTCAGGCCGGCGACGAGATCGAGCATGTCGGGAAAGGGCGTCATCGCGACGCGGCGCGTTGCGACCCATTGCGCGCGGGAGAGCGGCGCGCCGATGCGGCGGGAGAATTCAGCCAGGCATTCAGCGGCCGACCAGAGGCCGGAATCGGCTTTGGCGAAATAATCGGATCGCCAGATCGCCGCCTCGATCGTCGCGGCGGCGACGCCCGCCGCCGCTTCGAGCGCGGCGAGGCGGGCGCCGACGTCGTAGCGGCAGAGGACGTCGTCCATGTCGAACACGATCAGCGAAATCGCCATTCCGTCGTCTCCCTTGCGGCCGAGCTTGACACTGCGCGACGGCGCGTGTCCAACCCGCGCCATGACGCCTCGCCCGACGCCCGCGCCGCCGCAGCCGGACAAGCCGCCGCTGCGCGTGCTGCTCGCCGCCCCGCGCGGCTTCTGCGCCGGCGTGGTGCGCGCCATCGACGCGGTCGAAACCGCGCTGAAGATATATGGCCCGCCGGTCTATGTGCGGCACGAGATCGTCCACAACAAATACGTGGTGGAGAGTCTGAAGGCCAAGGGCGCGGTGTTCGTCGACGAATTGTCGGAGATCCCGCCGACGCGCGCGCCGGTGATCTTTTCGGCGCATGGCGTGCCGAAAGCGGTGCCGGCGGAAGCGGCGGCGCGCAACTTCTTCGCCATCGACGCGACCTGCCCGCTGGTGACGAAGGTGCATCGCGAGGCCGAGATTCACCACAGGCGCGGCCGGCGCGTGGTGCTCGTCGGCCATGCCGGCCATCCGGAAGTGATCGGCACGATGGGGCAGTTGCCGGAAGGCGCGGTGATCCTCGTCGAGACTCTGGCCGACGTCGCCGCGCTCGACAGCGATCCTGGCCCGCTCGCCTATGTGACGCAGACGACGCTGTCGGTCGACGACACGCGCGAGGTGGTGGCGGCGCTGGTGGCGCGGTTTCCCGGCATCGTCGGCCCGCACAGGCAAGACATCTGCTACGCGACGACCAACCGGCAGGAGGCGGTCAAGCGCATCGCTCCGCAAGTCGACGCGCTGATCGTCGTCGGCTCGCCGAATTCGTCGAACTCGCAGCGCCTGAAGGAGGTCGCCGAACGTTCGGGCTGTCCCGCGGCGCGGCTGGTGCTGCGGGCGCAGGAGATCGACTGGACGCTGTTCTCCGGGCTGCGCTCGCTCGGCGTCACCGCCGGCGCCTCGGCGCCGGACGTGCTCGTCGAGGAGATCATCGACGCTTTTGCGGCGCGCTACGCGGTGTCGGTCGAGACGGTCTCGACGGCGGATGAAAACGTCTTCTTCCCGCTGCCGCGCGATCTGCGTGAGAGCGCGGCGGGCTGAGCGGCGTCAGAACAGACCTTCGACCTGCCCGTTCTCGACGCGGATCGTCTCGGCGGCGGGCGTGCGCGGCAGGCCGGGCATGGTCATGATCTCGCCGCAGATCGCCACGACGAAGCCGGCGCCGGCGGACAGGCGCACCTCGCGCACCGGCACCAGATGCCCCGACGGGGCGCCGCGCAGCTCCGGATCGGTGGAGAAGGAATATTGCGTCTTGGCGACGCAGACCGGCAGGTTGCGATAGCCGGCCGCGTCGAGCTCGCGGAACTGGTCGCGGATTTTCTTGTCGGCCATCAGATCGGCGGCGCCGTAGATCGAGGTGGCGATGGTCTTCAGCTTGTCCCACAGCGGCATGTCGTCGGGATAGAGCGGCGTATAGGGCCTGGTCTTGGCGCCGCCGGCGACCAGCTCGACGAGGCCGCGCGCCAGCCCCTCGGCGCCGGCGCCGCCTTGCGCGAAATGCCGGCAGACATGCGCCTCGACGCCGAGCGTGTGACGGCAATGGGCGACGACGAGCTCCTGCTCGGCGACCGTGTCGCTGGCGAAGGCGTTCAGCGCGACGAGAATCGGCAGGCCGAATTTCTTCAGATTGGCGACGTGGCGATCGAGATTGGCGAGGCCCTTGCGCAGCGCCTCGAGATTCTCGGCGCCGAGCGCGTCCCTGGCCACGCCGCCATGCATCTTCAGCGCGCGCACGGTGGCGACCAGCACGGCGGCGCAGGGGTCGAGCCCGGCGACGCGACACTTGATGTCGAGAAATTTCTCCGCGCCGAGATCGGCGCCGAAGCCGGCCTCGGTCACCACCCAGTCCGACAGCTTGAGCGCGGCGCGCGTCGCGATCACCGAATTGCAGCCATGGGCGATGTTGGCGAAGGGCCCGCCATGCACGAGAGCGGGCGAGCCTTCGAGCGTCTGCACGAGGTTGGGCTGCAGCGCGTCCTTCAGCAGCACCGTCATCGCGCCGGCCGCCTTGATGTCGGCGGCGGTGACCGGCGAGCGGTCCGAGCGCCGGCCGACGACCATGCGCGACAGCCGCGCCTCGAGATCGGCGAGATCGCGCGACAGACAGAACACCGCCATCACCTCGGAGGCGACGGTGATGTCGAAGCCGGCCTCGCGCGGATAGCCGTTGGCGACGCCGCCGAGCGAGCAGACGATCTCGCGCAGCGCGCGGTCGTTGACGTCGAGCACGCGCCGCCAGACGACGCGGCGCCCGTCGAGCCCGGCGCCGCCGCCCCAGTAGAGCTGGTTGTCGATCATCGCGGCGAGCAGATTGTGCGCGGCGCCGATGGCGTGAAAATCGCCGGTGAAATGCAGATTGATCTGCTCCATCGGCACGACCTGCGCATAGCCGCCGCCGGCCGCCCCGCCCTTCTGGCCGAAGCAGGGGCCGAGCGAGGGCTCGCGCAGACAGATCGCGGCGCGTTCGCCGATGCGGTTGAGCGCATCGCCGAGCCCGACCGTCGTCGTCGTCTTGCCCTCGCCGGCCGGCGTCGGGCTGATGGCGGTGACGAGCACCAGCTTGCCGTCGGGGCGCGTTTCCAGCGTCTTCAGGAAGCCGGCGTCGATCTTGGCGATGGCGCGGCCGTAGGGGATCAGCGCCGCATCGGGCACGCCGAGCCTTTCGGCGACGGCGGCGATCGGTCGAAGCGTCGCGGCGCGGGCGATCTCGATGTCGGTCGGCACGTCATTTCCTCCCCTGCATGGGCGCGGCCGCCGCGCGCGGGCGGGCGGCCAGAAGATCGGCGGCGAGATGCGACAGCACCGCCAGAAAAACGATGGCGCCGCCGGCGAGCGCGGCCGGGCCCGGCCGCTCGGCGAAGGCGAGCCACACCCAGACCGGCGACAGCGAATTGTCGAGCAGCAGGATGAGCGCCGACTCCGCCGGCGGCACGCGCCGCGCGCCATAGAGGAACAGCGCGAAGGCGAGCGCCGTCGTCGTCGCGCCGAACAGGGCGAGCAGCGCCAGATCGCCGGCCGACACGTCGAGCAGCCTGCCGCCGGCGAGCGGGATCGACAGCAGCGCGACGAGCGTCGCCGAATGGGCGTTGACCACCGTCATGTCGATCGCATGATCGTGACGGGCGACGACGATCAGCAGCGCGAACAGCGCGGTCATGGCGAGCGCCACCGCGTCGCCGACGAGATTGTCGAAAGCCGGCGCGCCGCCGACCATGACGACGATGCCGAGGAGCGCGACGAGGCTGGTGGCGAGGACGCGCGGCGTCGGCCGCTCGCCGAGCGCCGCCCAGGCGATCGCCGCGGTGACCATCGGCATGGTGGCGGCGACGATCATCACCTCGGCGACGCTGGTCAGATGCAGGGCGGCGATATAGGTGACCATGGCGGCGGCCGAGACGACCATCGCCGCCCAGCCTCGCGCCGACAGGCGCATCGCGGCGAGGACGCCGGAACGTTCGCGCCAGAGCATGAACAGATAGAGCGCGGCCGCCCCGGAGGCGGCGCGCCAGAACTGCACCACCCACAAATCAGGCGGAGCGAGGCGCATGAAGACGCCGGCGAAGCTCCAGACCAGCGCCGATGCGGCGATGAGCGCGACGCCGCGCCGGTGCTGTCTCTCCGCCTCGCCCATGCGTCGCGCTCCCGTCGCCCTGCGTGCCGCGCCGCCGGCCTGCCGTCAAGCGGCGGCGGCCGGGGCGTGACGGTTGCCGCCTTCGCGTGACATGATCACTATGGAGTCCTTCATGTTGACCAGACGCTACGACGACGCCTTCCTCCTTGCGCACACGCTGCACCGCGCCCAGCAGCGCAAGGGGAGCGAAATTCCCTACATCGCGCATCTGATGAGCGTGTCCGCCCTCGTCATCGAGAATGGCGGCGACGAGGATCAGGCGATCGCCGGCCTCCTTCACGACGCCGCGGAGGATTGCGGCGGCGCCCCGACGCTCGCCGGGATCGAGCAGCGTTTCGGCGCCGGCGTCGCCGCCATCGTTGCGGACTGCACCGATGCGTGGGAGACGCCGAAGCCGGCATGGCGGGCGCGCAAGGAGGCGTATCTTTCCGCCCTGCCCGGCAAGGCGGATCGTTCCCTGCTCGTGTCGCTGGCCGACAAGGTCCACAACGCCGAATCGATTCTTGCCGACCATCGGGCGATCGGCGAGGCGCTGTGGACGCGCTTCACCGGTGGAAGGGAGGGCACGCGCTGGTATTATCGCGCTCTGACAGACGTCTTCGCCAAGCGCCTTCCGGGCGCGCTGACCGAACGTCTCGCCCGCGCGACGACGGGCTTTGGCGGCTGAGGCGCGCCGGCGCCATGCAAGGAGAGACATGCCCAACGATTCGCCGCGCGCGCCGCTGAAGCTGATCGAGGCGCAGGTCGAGGAGTCGTTCCTCGACTACAACGGCCACATGAACGACGCGGTCTATGCGCGGCTGTTCTCCAACGCCGTCGACGCCTTTGCCGAGCAGACCGGCCTCGGCGAGGCGGGGCGGGCGGCGCACCGGCGCACCATCTACACGCTGGCGGCGCTGATTCACTATCTCGCGGAGACGAGGCTCGGCGAACCGCTGGCGGTGTTCGGCCAGATCGTCGAGATGGACGAGAGACGCTATCGCATCTGGCTGGAGATGCGCGATCCGCGCGACGACCGGCTGCTCGCCGTCGCCGAACATCTGATCGCCTGCGTCGACCAGACCGGCGCGGCGCCGCGCATCGTCGCCTTTCCCGCGCCGGTGCTCGCGGCGATGCGGCTGGTCGCGGCGGCGCATGCTCACCTGCCGCTTGATCCGCGCGTCGGGCGCGGCATCGCGCTCCGGCGCGCGTCGGCCTGAATGCGCTGGTCGGCGCAGCAGGCCGAGGCGCTGGCGCGCGTCGCGGGCTGGCTGAAGGCGGGCGAGCCGCAGGTGTTCCGCCTGTTCGGCTACGCCGGCGCCGGCAAGACCACGCTCGCCCGCCACATCGCCGACAGCGCCGACGGGCAGGTCGCCTTCGCCGCCTTCACCGGCAAGGCGGCGCTGGTGATGCGCTCGAAGGGCTGCGCCGAGGCGCAGACCATCCACAGCCTGATCTACCGGCCGACCGATCTCGACGCCGAGACGCCGACCTTCACGCTCAACCGCGACAGCGCCGCGGCGAAGGCCGAGCTGATCGTCATCGACGAATGCTCGATGGTGGACGAGGAGCTCGGCCGCGACCTGCTCTCCTTCGGCAAGCCGGTGCTGGTGCTGGGCGATCCCGGCCAGCTGCCGCCGGTCAAGGGCGGCGGCTTCTTCACAGAAGCCGAGCCGGACGTGATGCTCGACGAGGTGCATCGCCAGGCCGAGGACGATCCGATCATCCGCCTGTCGATGATCGCCCGCGCCGGCGACCGTCTGACGCGCGGCGCCTATGGCCTGTCGCGGGTGATCGGACGGGCCGAGATCGACGCGGCGCAGGTGATGCAGGCGGACCAGACGCTGGTCGGCCTGAACAGGACGCGACGCCTCTACAACCGCCGCATCCGCGCGCTGAAAGGTTTTGTCGACCCCTACCCCGTGGCCGGCGACAAGCTCGTCTGCCTGCGCAACGACCGGACCAAGGGCCTGCTGAATGGCGGGCTGTGGCGGGTCGAGACGGCGCATGCCAGGCGCCGCGGCCAGCTGCGCTACACGCTGGCGCCGGAGGACGCGATGGGCGCGGCGCGCGTCAAGGTGAGCGTGCTGCCCGCCTTCTTCGAGGAGGGCGAGGCCGAGATGCCGTGGGGGCGGCGGCGGGAGTCGGACGAGTTCGACTACGGCTATGCGCTGACCGTGCACAAGTCGCAGGGCTCGCAATGGGACGAGGTGGTGCTGTTCGACGAGTCCTACGCCTTCCGCGAGCACCGGGCGCGCTGGCTCTACACCGGGCTGACGCGGGCGGCCAAACGCGTCACCGTGGTGCTGTGATGTGCGAAATGACGCGGACCGGACCGGCGCGGGACGGCATGGTGCGGTCGAGTTATCGGAGACAGTCGACGATGCATCGAGGTTTCGCGCGGGCTGCGGCGACTGCGGCGCTTCTGCTGGCGGCCGGCGCGGCGCAGGCCGCGGTCTGCGACATTCCGCGGGCGCTGTTGTGCGAGGGCTGCGCCTCGGCGATCCGCGTCGCGGTGACGCCAGGCGGCCAGTGCCGCATCACCTTCACGCCGGGCGGAACCGCCCAGTCGCTCAGGCTCGACATCGTCCGCGAGGCGGCGCCGCGACGCGCCGCCAGCCAGCGCTGGCGCCGGCCTGTCGCGGCCCGTCTCGCCCCGGCGGGCGGGCGCTGCTTCGTCGCCGCCGACCGGCGCTACTGCGAATAGGCCGCGCGCCGCGCGCACGAAAAAGCCCGCCGTCGCCGGCGGGCCTTTTGCATGACCGATGTCAGGCCGATCAGGCGGCCTGAGCCGGCAGCGCGGTCTTCACCTTCTCGACGATCGCCTTGAAGGTCTCCGGTTCGCGGATGGCGAGGTCGGAGAGGACCTTGCGGTCGAGATCGACGCCGGCCTTGTTCAGCCCGTCGATGAAGCGGCTGTAGGTGAGGCCGAATTCGCGCACCGCGGCGTTCAGACGCTGGATCCACAGGGCGCGGAAGGTGCGCTTGCGGTTCTTGCGGTCGCGATAGGCGTATTGCATCGCCTTGTCGGTCGCCGCCTTGGCGACGCGGATGGTGTTCTTGCGGCGGCCATAGAAGCCCTTGGCCTGCTTGAGAACCTTCTTGTGCTTGGCGTGGGCGGTGACGCCCCGTTTGACGCGAGCCATGTCAGCTCCTTCAGATCACGGAATGGGGTTGGGACAGCGAACCGGCCTCATGCAGCGCGACGCGCGACAGGCCACCAGAACGGCGTCAGCCGTTCGGAAGAAAGTACTTCTTGACGTTGTCGCCGTCGGTCTTGAACAGCACGTTGGTGCCGCGCAGCTTCCGGATCTGCTTGTTGGTGCGCTTGATCATGCCGTGGCGCTTGCCGGCCTGGGCGTAGACCACCTTGCCGGAGCCGGTGATCTTGAAGCGCTTCTTGGCGCCCGATTTGGTCTTCAACTTGGGCATTTGGCTCTCCTGCGGCGCAAGGGCCGCCGATGAACGAAGCCGGAAGTCCGGCCCCGCGCGGGATCGCGCGGAAAAACCGCCACGGCAGCCCTGACTGGCCGGGCGGTTTGGAGGTGCGGCTTGTCGCAGATCGGGGGCCGACGCGCAAGGGGCGTCAGCGCAGCGTCGTCGCCTTGACCCACCAGCCGGGATGATCGCGACGGATCGCCTTCGCGGCGGCGCCGGCGCGGCGGCAGGTCTCGAACAGGGCGAAGCAGGTCGCCCCGGAGCCGGACATGCGGGAAAGCCGCGCGCCGCGGGCGGCGCCCAGCACCGCCAGCGCGTCGCCGACGACTGGGGCGAGGACGCAGGCCGCCGCCTCCATGTCGTTGCCGGTGCGGTTGAGGGCGGCGAACAGCGACGCCGCATCGCCCCCCTCCCAGCGCAGCGGCGGGGCGGCGACATTGTCCTCACCCGGCGACAGGCCCATGCGGGCGAAGACCGCCGCGGTCGACAGGGCGACGCCGGGATTGACGAGGACGGCGAAGAGCGGCGGCAGAGCGAGCGGGGGGCCGAGTTCGTCGCCCGTCCCGCCCATGCGGCGGGCGCGGGCGGCGAGGCAGACCGGCACGTCCGCCCCGGTCTCGCGCGCCGCCGCGACGAGGCGGGGATCGTCCTCGGCGAGGCGATTGGCGCGGGCGAGGAGGCGCAGCGCGGCGGCGGCGTCCGCCGAGCCGCCGCCGAGGCCGGCGGCGGCGGGCAGACGCTTGATGAGATGAAAGCGGCCGAGGGTCAGGCCGGGAACCCGCGCGGCGAGGGCGCGGGCGGCGCGCAGCACGAGATTGTCCTGATCCGGCCCGGCGGCGGCGGCGAAGGGGCCCTCGACCGTCAAAGCGAGCTCGCCGGCCGGCGTCAGCGTCAGGCCGTCGCCGGTCCCGGCGAAGGCGACGAGGCTGTCGAGATCGTGCCGGCCGTCGTCGCGCCGGCGCAGCACGCGCAGCGACAGGTTGAGCTTGGCCGGCGCGCGGGCGCGCAGCGGGGCTGCGCTCATGCGCGCGTCAGCCGCCGCTCTTGCTGGTCTGCGTCTCGGCCGAGGCGGGCTTTTCCGCCTCGTCGAGCCCGTACTGGATCTTCTTGAGGATCTTCACGAGATCCTCAGGCTCGGGCTTCATGTCGCGGGCGTGGTTCCACTGGAAGGTCGCCTCGAGCTTGCGGCCGGTCTTCCAGTAGGCGTCGCCGAGATGATCGTTGATGACGGGATCGGCGGGCTTCAGCTCGATGGCGCGCTCGAGCTCCTTCACCGCCTCGTCGTAGCGGCCGAGCTTGTAATGGGCCCAGCCGAGACTGTCGACGATGTAGCCGTCCGTCGGCCTGAGCTCGACGGCGCGGCGCAGCATCTTGAAGGCCTCTTCGAGGTTCATGCCGCGATCGACCCAGGAATAGCCGAGATAGTTCAGCACCAGCGGCTGATCGGGGAACAGCTCGAGCGCCTTCTTGAAATCGGCCTCGGCCGGCGGCCAGTTCTTCAGCCGCTCATGGGCGATGCCGCGGCGATACCACAGCGACCAGTAGCCCGGCTCGGGCTTGACCAGCGCGATGGCGCGGTCGAACACGGCGAGCGCTTCGGCGTAGTTCTTGCGCGCATTGTCGAGATTGCCGAGCGCGGTGAGGGCGTCGACGTCCTGCGGGCGCTCGTCGACGAGGGCGCGCAGCTGCTTGACCGCATCCTCGGTGCGGCCGAGCGACTCCAGCGTCAGCCCGGCCTGGATGTCGGCGCTCGGGCGCAGCGGCGAGGCCGCGGGCACGGCGGCGTAGACGTCGATGGCGCGCTCGTACTGCTTCAGCCGCTCATAGAGATCGGCCAGGGTCATCAGCGCCATGGCGTTGTCGGGCGTCAGATGCAGGGCGAGGCGCAGATAGATGATCGCCGCCAGCTCGTCGCCCTGGCGCCCGCCGGCCGCGCCGAGCCCGTAGAGCACCTCGGCAGCGCCCTGATCGGGCGTCCGCACGAAGGGCGGCAGCGGCCGTCCCGCTTCGAGATCGGCGATCGAGGCGACGACGATCGGGTGGCGCGGCAGCGCCTTGGCCAATTCCCGATAGGCGCGCAGCGCCTCCTCGCGGTCGCCGCGCTTCAACATGAAGCGGGCGTAGGCGTCGACGAGGCGTAGCGTCGATTTCTCGGCGCCATAGGCGGCCTTGAGGCGCTTCTCGGCCTCGGCCGCCTGACCCGACAGATCCATGACGAGGGCCGCGTGATAATCGCGGAAGACCTCGAAATTGGTGTCGCGCAGCCGGTCGATCAGCTCGATCGCCTGCTTGCCTTCCTTGCCGCCGGCGTGGGTCCAGGCGGTGAGCAGGGTCGCGGTGACGTCGCGGGCGCGGCCCGAGCCGCCCTTGGAGAAATAGCCGCGCGCCGCCGCGTAATTCTTGCGCTTGACCTCGCGCACGCCGAGGGCGAGCTGGGCGAGGCCGTTGGCGGCGTCGCGCTTGACGATGCGCTCGGCCATGCGGAAGGCGTCCGGCATGTCGCCATTGGCGAGCGAGGCGACGAAGGCGCGCTCCAGCACCTCCTTGTTGTTGGGATCGGCGCGCAGCACCTCGCGGAAATAGGTCGAGGCGGCGAAGGTGTCGCGCGTCGCCCCGGCGACGAGGGCGGCCAGATAGTTGCCGGCCAGACTCTCGCTGACCTCGAAGGGCCGCGCCACCGTCTGGATCTGGCGCGCCGACGCCGCCGGCGCCAGCGCCGGCCCCGCCAGCAGGGCGAGAAGCGCGGCGCGCGAGAGAATCAGTCCGAACGATCGCGACAAGGCGACGTCTCCAGATCGGGGAAAATTCGAGGCGCGAAGCGCCTCCAGCATGCGCGGCAACATGGCTTCTTTGGGATGGCGGAGCAAGTGCCGCGCGGCACGGCGCGCCGACGGGCGCAGCCGGCGCGATCACGATAAGGCGAGAGGCGGCCTCGGGAACCGGCGCGGCCGGCGCGGCGTTGGCCCGTCAGACAGGAGATTGGCCATGACCGACGAACCGATGACCTCCGCCAAGGTCTGGGATCTGATCGAAAGGCAGGGCGAATGCCTGTTCGCCGACGTCGACGGGGACCGGGCGCGCATCCGGCCGATGGCGCCGATCATCCGCAGGGACGAGGCGCGCATCTGGTTCTTCACCGATCGCGATTCGTGGAAAGTCGAGGATCTCGACGACAATTCGCCTGTCACTCTGGCGTTCCGGGACGCTTCGGCGGGCTGGCACGTCGTGCTGACCGGCGCCGCCACCGCCGTCGACGACCGCGCCACGGCGACGGCGCTGTGGAGCGAGGTGATGAAGCAGTTTTTCGACGGGCCCGACGACCCCAGGCTGATCCTGATCGCTTTCGATCCGCGCGAGGCCGAGACATGGACCGGCCCCGGCCGCCTCGTCACCGGGCTGAAGCTCGCCTTCACGGCGATCACGGGAAAGCGCACCTCGATCGGCGAACAGCGGACCGTGCCGATGTGAGGCGCCGCGCCGCTCAGGCGGCGAGGCCGCGCTTTTTCAGCATGCCCTCGACGCTCGGCGGGCGGCCGCGGAATTTCAGCCAGGCTTCCGCCGGGTCGCGGCTGTTGCCGGCGGCGTAGATGAACTGCTTCAGCCGCCGCGCGGTGCGGCGATCGAAGGGGTCGCCCGCCTCCTCGAAGGCGGCGAAGGCGTCGGCGTCCATCACCTCCGACCACATGTAGGAATAGTAGCCCGCCGCATAGCCGCCGACGATATGCATGAAATGCGGCAGGCGATAGCGCATGACGATTTCGGCCGGCATGCCGATCTCGGCCAGCGCCTGCGCCTCGAAGGCGAGCGTGTCGATCGCCGCGCCGTCGGGCTGGGCGTAGAGCTTCATGTCGACGAGGGCCGAGGCAGTGAACTCGACCGTCGCAAAACCCTGGTTGAAGTTGCGCGCCGCCTCGAGCTTCTTCAGCAGCGTCTCGGGCATCGGCTCGCCGGTTTCATGATGGCGGGCGAAGGCGCGCAGCACCTGCGGCGTCGACAGCCAGTGCTCGTAGAGCTGCGAGGGCAGTTCGACGAAATCGCGCGCCACGGCGGTGCCGGAGATCGACGGGAAGGTCACGTCCGACAACAGGCCGTGCAGCGCGTGGCCGAATTCGTGGAACAACGTGCGCGCATCGTCGAAGGAAAGCAGCGTCGGCTCGCCCTCGGCGCCGCGGGCGAAGTTCATGACGTTGACGATGATCGGCGTGACATCGCCGGCGAGCCGGTGCTGCGAGCGGAATCGGCTCATCCAGGCGCCGGACCGCTTCGAAGGCCGGGCGAAATAATCGCCGAGGAAGACGCCGACCGGCGCTCCGGCGCGCGTCGTGACCTGCCAGACGCGCACGTCGGCATGATAGCGCGGGGCGTCCTTCAGCTCACGGAACTTCAGGCCGAAGAGGCGACCGGCGACGTCGAAGGCGGCGGCGATCATGGCGTCGAGCGACAGATAGGGGCGCAGCGCCGCCTGATCGAAATCATAGGCCGACTTGCGCACCTTCTCGGCCCAGTAGCGCCAGTCCCACGGCGCGATCCCGGCGATGTCGCCGGCCTTGCGCGCCTCGGCGGCGAGCGCGTCGCGCTCGGCGCCGGCGCGCTCGACCGCGACCTTCCAGACGCGCGACAGCAAGTCGTCGACCGCCTGCGGCGTCCTGGCCATGGCGTCGTCGAGATTGTAGGCGGCGTAGGTCGGATAGCCGAGCAGGCGCGCATGCTCGCCGCGCAGCGCCACGACCTCGGCGAGGATCGCGGTGTTGTCGCTCGCCCCGCCATTGGCGCCGCGGGCGATCCAGGCGTTGAAGGCGCGCTCGCGCAGATCGCGCCGGGCGGAGAAGGTGAGAAAACCTTCGACGCTGGAGCGGGCCAGCGTGATCGCCCACTTGCCGGGGTGGCCGGCGTCCTGCGCGGCGCGGCGCGCGGCGGCGCGCAGCGACTCCGGCAGGCCGGCGAGATCGGCCTCGTCGTCGAGGATCATGCGCCAATCCTGCTCGTCCTTCAGCACGTTCTGCATGAAGGCGGCGGACAAGGTCGCAAGGCGCTCGGCGATCTCGCCGACGCGCTGCTTCTGCGCCTTGCCGAGTTTGGCGCCGCTGCGCACCAGCTCGACGTAGTGGCGTTCGAGCACGCGGCGGCGCTCGGCGTCGAGGCCGAGCGAGTCGCGCCGCTCCCAGAGCTGTTCGATGCGGGCGAAGATGCGCGGATCGAGCGACAGCTTCGTGTAGTGGGCGGCGAGCTTCGGGGCGAAGTCGCGCTCGAGCGCCTGCAGCTCGGGGCTCGCATCGGCGCCGACGAGATTCCAGAACACGCCGCCGACCTGCGCCAGCAGGCGGCCGCTCTTCTCCAGCGCGACGATGGTGTTGGCGAAGCCCGGCTTGCGCGGATCGCGGGCGATCGCCTCGATCTCGGCGCGATGCGCCCGCATGCCGGCGCGGAAGGCGGGGGCGAAATGCGCCGGGCGGATCGCGCCGAAGGGCGGCAGATCGAGCGGGCCGGTCTTCCAGCGCTTCAGCAGCGGATTGGCCGGCGCGGCGGCCGACTTGCGGGAGGGCGTCTTCGGCTGTTTCGTCATGTGAGGGAATCTTCGCGACGGGGGATCGGCGCGAGTCTAGCGCCGCGCCGTCCCGCCGCGAAGTCCGGTCACAGCCCTTCGAACAGCGCCGTCGACAGATAGCGCTCGGCGAAGGAGGGGATGATGACGACGATGGTCTTGCCCGCCGCCTCCGGCCGCACGCCGACCTCGACCGCGGCGGCGAGCGCCGCGCCGGACGAGATGCCGACCGGCAGCCCTTCGAGGCGGGCGACGAGGCGGGCGGTGTCGAAGGCGGTCTGGTTGCCCACCGTCACCACCTCGTCGATGGCGGCGCGATCGAGGATCGCGGGCTGGAACCCGGCGCCGATGCCCTGAATCTTGTGCGGGCCCGGCGCGCCGCCGGACAGGACCGGCGAATCTTCCGGCTCGACGGCGACGATCTTCAGCGACGGCTTGCGCGGCTTCAGCACCTGGGCGACGCCGGTGATGGTGCCGCCGGTGCCGACGCCGGAGACGAAGATGTCGACCGCCCCGTCGGTGTCGTTCCAGATCTCCTCGGCGGTGGTGCGGCGGTGGATGTCGGGATTGGCGGCGTTCTCGAACTGCTGCGGGATGACCGCGCCGGGCGTGGCGGCGCAGAGCTCGTCGGCGCGGGCGATGGCGCCCTTCATGCCCTTCGGCCCGGGCGTCAGCTCGAGTTCGGCGCCGAGCAGGGCGAGCATCTTGCGCCGCTCGATCGACATCGTCTCGGGCATGACGAGGATCAGCCGGTAGCCGCGGGCGGCGGCGACGAAAGCGAGGGCGATGCCGGTGTTGCCGGAGGTCGGCTCGATCAGCGTCGTCTTGCCCGGGGCGATGCGGCCGGCCTTCTCCATGGCGTCGATCATGTTGACGCCGATGCGATCCTTGACGCTGGCGAGCGGGTTGAAGAACTCCAGCTTGGCGAGCAGGGTCCCGGGGACGCCCTTCGCCGCAGCGAACTTGTCGAGCCGCACCAGCGGCGTGTCGCCGATGGTCTCGGTGATCGAGGCATAGATCCGGCCGCGGCCGGGGCGTCGTTGAGCATCGGTCATGACGGACTCCGCAGGGGTCGATCCGTCTGCCTAGAGCAAAACACAGATTGCGTCGATATTTATTTTATTATACATATCATATTGTGAAACTCTCCAGGACCGGCTTGGCGGCGAAGACGCCGCGCTCGTCGGCGCGCTGACAGAGATCGTCGACGGTGACGGCGTCGAGCACGGCGAGATAGGCGGCGCTGGCCTCGCCGACCATCGGGCCGATCACCTCCAGCACGAGGGCGGAATGCGGCGCGGCGTCGCGCGGCTCCTCCGGATCGGCCTCGCTCATCGCCGCCCGGACGATGTCGCCGGCGGTGATGCGGCGGCGCTCCCGGGCCAGCTCGTACCCCCCGCGCGGGCCGCGCACGCCCTTCAGGATGCCGGAGCGAACCAGCGTCTGAAGCAGCGTCTCGAGATGGCGCGGCGGCAAATTATGCCGCGCAGCCAAAGCTTTGGCCGCAGCCGGATGCGGGCGGGCGTGGAGCGCCACGTCGACCACGGCGGCGATGGCGAGGAGGCTTCGGCGCGACAGCAAATTCATGGCGGAAACCCGGCTAATTCAACCCGTAGACCCATAACCCCCGGCGCCGCGCGAAGTTCCCGATAAATTTGTGCGCAATTCGAGGCGGGCGCGCAGAACCGGCGCGACGACGAGCTGGGCGATCCGGTCGCCGCGGGCGACGACGAAATCGGCCTCGCCATGATTGATCAGGACCACGGCGACCTCGCCGCGATAATCGGCGTCGATGGTGCCGGGCGCGTTGAGCACGGTGACGCCGCGCTTCAAGGCGAGGCCCGAGCGCGGCCGCACCTGCGCCTCGTGGCCCTCGGGCAGTTCGATCGACAGGCCGGTCGGCACCAGCCGCCAGCGGCCGGGCGGGATGACCAGCGGCGCGTCGGCCGGGACGGCGGCGGCGAGGTCGAGGCCGGCCGCGCCCTCGGTCTGATAGGCGGGCAGATCGAGCCCCTCGCCATGCGGCAGGCGGCGGACGCCGACGACGAGGCTCATCGCCCGGCCCCGGCCAGCCGCGCGGCGATGGCGGCGGCGAGGCGGCGGGCGACCTCGGTCTTGTCGAGATCGGGCCAGTCCTCGACGCCGTCCGGCGTGACGAGATGCACGGTGTTGCGGTCGCCGCCCATGATCCCGGTTTCCGGACTGACGTCGTTGGCGACGATCAGGTCGCAGCCCTTGCGGGCGAGCTTGGCGCGGGCGTGCTCGATCACCGTCTCGGTCTCGGCGGCGAAGCCGACGACGAGCGCCGGGCGCGCCTTCTTGCGTCTGGCGATCGTGGCGAGGATGTCGGGATTCTCGACCAGCGCGAAGCTCGGCGTCCTGCCGCCCTGCTTCTTGATCTTCTCGCCGCCCTCGCTGGCGACGCGCCAGTCGGCGACGGCGGCGGCGGCGACGAAGACGTCGGCCGGCATGGCGGCCTCGACCGCCGCCAGCATCTGCCGCGCGGTCTCGACGCGGCGCATGGTCACGCCGTGCGCATCGGGCAGATGGGTCGGGCCGGAGACGAGCGTCACCTCGCCGCCGAGCGCGGCGAGCGCGGCGGCCAGCGCGTAGCCCTGCTTGCCCGACGAGCGGTTGGCGATGTAGCGCACCGGGTCGATCGGCTCGTGCGTCGGGCCGGCCGTGACGACGACGCGGCGGCCGGCGAGCGGGCCTTTCGGCTTCGTCGCCGCGGGCAAGGGCAGAGCGGTCGGCGATTTCAGCGCCGCCTCGACCGCCGCGACGATCTCCAGCGGCTCGCTCATGCGGCCGGGGCCGAATTCGCCGCAGGCCATCTCGCCCTCGTTGGGGCCGACGAACAGCGCGCCGTCGGCCGTCAGCGTCGCGACGT
Source organism: Methylobacteriaceae bacterium (assembly GCA_016793505.1). Taxonomy (GTDB): domain Bacteria; phylum Pseudomonadota; class Alphaproteobacteria; order Rhizobiales; family Beijerinckiaceae. Next base: position 20,919 of record JAEULW010000176.1, read on the forward strand.
TGCGGCGCGTCGCCGGATGCAGCCACATGCGCAGATTCATCGCCGGGGCGAACAGCGTCTTCTTGTCGGTGGCGAGCAGCAGCGTCGAGGCGAGATCATTGGCGAGGCCGTTGGCCGCCTTGGCCAGCAGATCGGCGGTGGCCGGCGCGACGACGACGAGGTTCGCCCAGCGCGACAGCTCGATATGGCCCATCTCGGCCTCGTCGGTGAGCGAGAACAGATCGTCATGGACCTTCTCGCCCGACAGACTCGCAGCGGCGAGCGGGGTGACGAACTGCTTGGCCGCGTTCGTGAGCACGCAGCGCACGGCGATCCCGCGCTCCTTCAGGCGGCGGATCAGGTCGAGCGACTTGTAGGCGGCGACGCCGCCGCCGATGACGAGAAGAACGCGGCTCATGACAGGCGCTCCTGCGAACAATGTCCTTCTCCCCGTTTGCGGGGAGAAGGTGGCGCACAGCGCCGGACGAGGGGCGGCGCAGTCCGCCTCATGTCAGCGCCATCCAGACAAGCGCCAGCGCGATCGCCCACAGCGCGAGCGTGCGCCAGCGGGCGCCGCCTTGGCGCTCCGGCGCCGGCGCGGGGGCCGCCTCGGCGCGTTCGGCGAGGCGCTCGATGCGCTCGAGCAATTGCGGTCCGTCGGCGAGCGCGCGACCGAGCGCGGCGAGGCCGCGGCCGACATCCTCGATCTTGCCGCGCGGGCCGAGCCGCTGCTCGATCCAGCCGCGCACCACCGGCTCGGCGGTGGTCCACATGTCGAGACGCGGATCGAGCCGGCGCGCGACGCCCTCGACCACCACCATCGTCTTCTGCAGCATGACCAGTTCGGTGCGCGTCTTCATGTCGAACAGCGCGGTGATCTCGAACAGCAGCGTCAGCAGCTTGGCCATCGAGATCTGGTCGGCGGTGCGCGAATGGATCGGCTCGCCGATGGCGCGGATCGCCTGCGCGAAATCGGCGACGGCATGGCTCCTCGGCACATAGCCGGCTTCAAAATGGGCGATGGCGACGCGCTCGTAGTCGCGCACGATGAAGCCGTAGAGAATCTCGGCGAGGAAGGTGCGCTGCTTCAGGTCGAGTCGACCCATGATGCCGAAATCGACGGCGATCAGCCGCCCCTCGCGGTCGACGAACAGATTGCCCTGATGCATGTCGGCGTGGAAGAAGCCGTCGCGCAGCGCATGGCGCAGGAAGGACTGGATCACCGTCCGGGCCAGCCCCTTGCGGTCGATTCCGGCGGCCGCGATCGCGGCGTCGTCGGTGAGCGCAATCGCGTCGATCCAGTCGGTCGTCAGCACCTGCTGGGCGGTGCGGTCCCAGTCGACCAGAGGCACGCGGAAATCGGGATCGTTCCGGACATTTTCGGCGAATTCGCTCGCCGCGGCCGCCTCGAGACGAAAGTCGGTCTCGATCTTCACCGAGCGCGCCAGCGTGTCGACGACCTCGACCGGCTTCAGTCGCCGCGCTTCGGGCAGGAAGCGCTCGGCCAGTTGGGCGCGCGCATACATGTCGGCGAAGTCGCGGCGGAAGCGGCGCATGACGCCGGGGCGCAGCACCTTGACCGCGACGTCGCGCTCGCTGCCGTCCGCCTCGCGCACGCGGGCGCGATGCACCTGCGCGATCGAGGCGGCGGCGACGGGCTCGCCGAAGGCGACGAAGATCGCGTCGAGCGACTTGCCGAAGGCGGCCTCGATCACCGCCGCCGCCTCGGCGCGCGGAAACGGCGGCATGCGATCCTGCAGCGCCTCGAGATCGCGCATCACCGCGGGGCCGACGATGTCGGCGCGCGTCGCCAGGAACTGGCCGAGCTTGACGTAGGAGGGGCCGAGTTTCGTGATCGCGCGCGACAGCGCGCCGGGGCCGGGATTGCGCTTCGCCACGAGCCGGGCCAGCGCCAGCGCCGGCCGCGCCTCGGGCGGGGCGACAGCCGGATCGACGGCGGCGAACACGCCCTCGCGGGCGAGCAACCAGCCGGCCCGGATCGAACGCAGGACGGCGCCGAGGGCGCGGAACGGGTTCATGCGCGGCTCAGAGCTTCCAGCCGGAATGGATGCAGACGACGCCGCCGGTCAGCCGCTCGTAGGAGGCGCGGGCGAAGCCGGCGCTCCCGATCATCGCGCGGAAGCGCTCGGGATTGGGAAATTCGCGGATCGACTCGACGAGATAGCGATAGGGCTGCGCGTCGCCCGTCACGAGGCGGCCGATCGCCGGGATGACGTTGAACGAATAGGCGTCGTAGAGGCGATCGAGGACGGGCACGTCGACAGCCGAAAATTCCAGGCACAGGAAACGCCCGCCGCGCTTCAGCACCCGGAAAGCCTCGGCGAGCGCCTGGTCGACGCGCGGCACGTTGCGGATGCCGAAGGCGATGGTGTAGCCGTCGAAGGCGGCGTCGGGCAGCGGCAGCTCTTCGGCGTTGGCCTCGATAAAATCGAGCCCGTCGAGACCGCGCTGTTCGGCGCGGTCGCGGCCGACTGCGAGCATGTCGCCATTGATGTCGAGCACCGTAACGCGGGTCTGTCGCCCGCCGGCCTCGCGGACGCGGAAGGCGACGTCGCCGGTGCCGCCGGCGACGTCGAGATGGGCGAAGGGGCGATGGCGCGGCGGCTTCAGCCGGGCGACCAGCGTATCCTTCCACAGCCGATGCAGTCCCGCCGACATCAGGTCGTTCATCAGGTCGTAGCGCGAGGCGACCTTGTGGAAGACGTCGTCGACGCGCTCCTGCTTGTCGCCGAGTTTCACGCGCTCGAAGCCGAAATGGGTCTGCGTTTCGGCGTCTGACGGGCGGGCGTCGGGGGGCATGTCGAAAAGACTCCTCGCCGGCCGCGCCGGCGGCGGGGACCATAGCGCCAGAGGGGGCGCGTGGCTATGTTTGCGCTGCCCCGTCCGGCTCGTCGGCGGCTTGCGAAAACTACGGCATAGCCGTATAGTCCTCGTATGCAGACCGTTCTGCTGACGCCGACCTTCGAGCGCCAGGCGCAGCGCGCGGGCCTGTCCGAAGACGAGTTGCAGGCCATCGTCGCGTTGATCGCCGAAGATCCGGCCTGCGGCGTCGTCATTCCCGGCGCAGGCGGCGCCCGAAAGGTCCGCCATGCCGGGCGCGGCAAGGGCAAGAGCGGAGGCTACAGGACGATCCACTTCTTCGGCGGGGAAGATGTGCCGATTTTCCTTCTGGCGCTGATCGACAAGGGCGAGCGGGCTGATCTGACGGCCAAGGAACGCAATGAACTGGCGACGTTGCTGCCGCGCGTCGCCAAGACATGTCGACGGAGGTGGAAGATATGAAAGCGAAGCGGCCGCCGATGACGACTTTCGGCCGGGAACTCGTCGACAGCGCCCGCGAGGCGCTGGCGATCGCACGCGGCGCGACTGCGCCGGCGCGCGTCTTCGAAGCCGAGCAGATCGACGTTGCGGCGATCCGCAAGCGTCTGCGCCTGTCGCAGGCGCGCTTCGCCGATCGCTTCGGCCTGTCGGCGGCGACCGTGCGCGACTGGGAGCAGGGCCGGCGTCAGCCGGACCGTATCGCCCGCGCGCTGCTGGCCGTGATTGATCACGCGCCGGAAACGGTGGCGCGGGCGCTGAATCCGCGCTGAGTCGGCGAAAGCGGATGCCCGAACTGCCCGAGGTCGAGACCGTGCGCCGCGGCCTGCAGCCGGCGATGGAGGGGGCGCGTTTTGCGCGCGTCGAGGCGCGACGGCCCGATCTGCGCTTTCCGCTGCCCGAACATTTCGTCGAGCGGCTGCAGGGCAAGCGCGTGACGGCGCTGCGGCGGCGCGCCAAATACCTCGTCGCCGAACTCGATTCGGGCGAGACGCTGATCATGCATCTCGGCATGTCCGGCTCGTTCCGCATCGAAAGCGGGGCGTCGCGCGCGAGCCCGGGCGATTTCCACTATGCGCGCTCGAATGAGGCGGCGCACGACCATGTCGTCTTCGCGATGTCGAACGGCGCCGTCGTCACCTACAACGATCCGCGCCGCTTCGGCTTCATGGACCTCGTCGCGACCGCCGACGCCGACCGCGCGCCGCATCTGGCGGGGCTCGGGCTCGAGCCGCTCGACGGCGGCCTCGACGGGGCGGCGCTGGCGCGGTTGTTTGCCGGCAAGGCGGCGCCGCTGAAGGCGGCGCTGCTCGACCAGCGGCTGATCGCCGGGCTCGGCAACATCTATGTCTGCGAGGCGCTGCATCGCGCCGGCCTGTCGCCGCGGCGGGCGGCGGGCACGCTGGCGCGCAAGGACGGGCGGCCGACGGCGCGGGCGGAAAAACTCGCCGCGACGATCCGCGCCGTGCTGGCCGAGGCGGTGGAGGCCGGCGGCTCGTCGATCGCCGACCATCGCCTGACCGACGGGTCGCTCGGCTATTTCCAGCACGCCTTCCGCGTCTACGACCGCGAGGGCGCGGCCTGTGCGACGCCGGGCTGCCGCGGGCTGGTGACGCGCATGACGCAGTCCGGGCGATCCACCTTCTGGTGCTCGGACTGCCAGCGCTGAGGATTATTCCGCAGCGACCCGCTGCGCCGGGCCTGCCACAGCCTCGCCGCGCGCGGCGCGCGTGACACGGCGGATGACGTCGGCCAGCGCCTGCGACTCGCGTGAGGCGGCGCCGGGACGCATGATCAGGCCGATCTCGGCCCAGGGCAGTTCGGGCAGATCGAGCTCGGCGTCGACGATGCGCATGTCGCCGTTGAGCGCGCCGGCCGGCAGCACGGTCAGGGCGAGGCCGGCCTGAACGATCGGGGCGATCGCCGACAGGCTGCGCGACAGGACGACGAAGCGATACTTCATGCCAGCCTCGTCGAGCGCCGCAACCGCCGCACGGCGCCAGCAGCAGGTCGGTCCGTCGAGGGCGAGCGGCAGCGGCGCGCCGTCGCGCAGCTTCGGGACGCACCGCGCCCCGCCGATCCAGCTCAGCCGTTGGCGCGACAAAGGCTCGGCGTGCGGGACGACCTCGCCGCCCGAGGCGGTGATCACCGCCAGATCGAGCTCGCGCGCGGCGACGCGATCGACGAGCCGGACGGAGTGATCGCAGACGATCGACAATTCGACGAGCGGATGGCTGGCGAGGAACTGTTGCACCACGTCGGCGAGCAGCCAGTCGACATAATCGTCCGGCAGGCCGAGCACGACGCGCCCGGCAAGCGCCTTGCCGGAGATCGCCGCCAGCGCCGCCGCCTCGACGCGCAGCATCTCGCGGGCGTGATCGACGAGTCGCTCGCCATCCTGCGACAGGCGCACGCCGCGGCCCTGCTTCATGAACAGGGCGCGGCCGAGCTGCTCCTCGAGCCGACGGATCTGCATCGACACGGCGGACTGGGTCTTGTTCACCCGCTCGGCGGCCCGGGTGAACGACCCGGAGTCGACGATGGCGAGAAAGGAGCGGAGCTGGTCGGTGTCGAGCATGGCGCCCTCCGATCAATCGATTTCATGAATTGATATCTTCAAAAACATTCGTTGGAAAGATCGATTTTGGCGGCGCATGGTGCTTTTCGAAAGAGGGCCGCGCGCCCTTCGCGAACGAGGAGACCGCGATGACCACGATCCGCCTGCCGATGCAGTCCGGCTATATCCTGCTGCGCCGGCCGCACCTGCCCCGGGTCCGGCCGATCCTGACCGGGCTGGCGCGGATCGCCGGCTGGCCGGCGCGGGTGATCGCCGCCCGCCGGGTCGTGCGCGACCTGTCGGGCATGAGCGATCGCGAGCTGTCCGACATCGGCCTCGCCCGGCAGGATCTGCGCGACGCGACGGCGCTGCCGCTCGACGCCGATCCCTCGCGGCTGTTCGCCGGCCGGGCGCAGGCGCGGGCCCGGGCGGCCGTGACGGGGGACGGGCGCCCCGAGCGGGGCGCCCGCGCCGCTCAGAGCTGCTTCATCAGCGCGTCGGCGCCGGACACATCGGCCTTGCCGGGCGTGTCCTCGATATTGAGCGACTTGACCACGCCGTCCTCGACGATCATCGAGTAGCGCTTGGAGCGCGAGAAGCCGAGGCCCTGCGACATGTCGAGATCGAGGCCGATCGCCTTGGCGAAATCGGCGTTCGGATCGGCGAGGAAGTCCATCTTGCCCTCGGCGCCGCTGGCCTTGGCCCAGGCGTCCATGACGAAGACGTCGTTGACCGCGGTCACGGCGATGGCGTCGACGCCCTTGGCGCGGATCGCCTCGGCGTTGTCGCGGAAGCCGGGCAGGTGATTCTTGTGGCAGGTCGGGGTGAAGGCGCCCGGCACCGCGAACAGCACGACCTTGCGGCCCTTGAACATCTCGTCGGTGGTCTTCGGCTTGGCGCCGTCGGCGGTCATCGTCTTGAAGGTGGCCTGCGGCAGGCGGTCTCCGACCTTGATCGTCATGGTTCGTCCCTGTTGTGCGCGGCGTCCGCACCGGCGCCGGTCGGGGCAAGTCTAGGGCGCGGCGCCGGCGCGGTCGAGCCGCAGCATCGTCTCCACGGCGCGATCCGGCCCGGCGAGCGTCAGGCGCAGCTCGGGATCGGGCTCGACGCCCTTCGGCTTCTGCGCCAGAACGAGGCGGAAGGCCTCCGCGCCGGCGGGCTCGACGTCGAACCACCAGCCCTCCGGCGCCTCGACGAAGAGCTGCGCGCCGGGGCCGCGCGTGGCGACGCGCCAGGCCGGCTGCGTCGCGCCCGACTCGGCGGCGACGGCGAGAATCGCGGGGGCGCCGGCCGCGCCGAGCGGCGCCGGGCGCGGCGTCAGCGCCAGCGTCGCGGCCAGCGCCGCCGAATGGGCGGTCGTCGCGCGTCCCGGCGGCAAGGTCAGGCGCAACACGGCGTGGGCGGGCACGCAGATCGTCTCGCAGACGCCATAATCGAGCGTGGCGGCGAGTTCGACCGGCTGGCGCGGATCGGCGGCGACGACGCGCAGCGGCAGCATCACGCGGTCGTGATAGCCGAAGGTCAGCGCGCCCGCCTTTTCGAAGCGCTCGGGCGCCGGGAACCGCAGGTCGGACGCGGCGAGGTTGCGCGAGGCCGCCAGGTCGAGCTGCGGCGCGACGCCGGCCTCGCCGGGATTGCGCCAGTAGGTCACGGCGCCGCGATCGAGCACGATCTCGATCGCCGCCCAGCGCGCGCCGTCCTGCGCGCCGGCGTCGACGAGCC
>JAEULW010000185.1 GCA_016793505.1 Methylobacteriaceae bacterium
GAGCCGAGCTGGAGCGCCTCGAGCTCCTCCTTGTCCTTGTAGAGCTGGGAGTTCGGATAGACCTCGACCTTGACCTTGCCGGCCGTGTACTTCTCGGCGAGTTCCTTGAACTTGTCGGCGCCCTTGCCCTTCGGCGTGTCGGGGGCGACGACGTGGCTGAACTTGATGACGATGGGCTGCTGCGCGAGCGCAGCGCCGCCCAGTCCCAGCGCCAGAACCGCGGCGAGCGCGAATTTGAGCATCGACTTCCCTCCCTGTGCGCCGGGCCTCCGCCCGGCCATGGACACAGAAGTGCCGCGCCGGAGGCGCGCCGTCAATTGCGGGTCTCCGCAAGAGCCGGCCGGGCGCGACGTCCTGACGCGGCGGTTGCCCCATAGCGCGATGCGGCGTAACTCCCGGCCGGCGGCCCGCAACGGGCCGTCGCAAGTCCGGAGCCGCCCATGGCCGATCTCGATCTGGCGCATCTGAAGAGCTGGGAGGGGCGCTCGATGCGCGCCGCCGACGCCGTGTCGCCATGGCTGGTCGCCGCCTTCCGCGCGACGCTGGATCAGGACGAGGGCGACCTGTCGCCCGGCGCGCCGGCGCCGCAGGGTCTGCACTGGTGCCTCGCTCTGCCGACGGCGAAGACGGCCGAGCTCGGGCCGGACGGGCATCCGGCGCGGGGCGGCTTCCTGCCGCCCGTCCCCCTGCCCCGGCGGATGTGGGCGGGCGGCCGGGTGCGCTTTTCCGACAGCCTGCGCATCGGCGAGACGATCGAGCGGCGCTCGACCGTCAGGAGCGTCGAGCTGAAGGACGGGCGCACCGGGCGGCTCGTGTTCGTCGTCGTCGAGCACGCGGTCTCGACGGCGCGCGGCCTCGCCATCACCGAGGAGCACGACATCGTCTATCGCGGCGTCGAGGCGCCGGCGGTCAGGCCGGGCGGACAGACGCGAATCGAGGAAGCGACCGACGCGCGACGCGTCATCGAGCCGTCGGCGGCGCTGCTGTTCCGCTATTCGGCTCTGACCTTCAACGGCCACCGCATCCACTACGACCGGCGCTATGTGACCGAAGAGGAAGGCTATCCGGGCCTGATCGTGCACGGGCCGCTGCAGGCGACGCTGCTGATCCAGCTCGGCGGCGAGCTGATGGGCCGGCCGCTGGCGTCGTTCGATTTCCGGGCCACAAAGCCGCTGTTCGACCTCGCGCCGTTCACGATCGCGGCGCGGCGCGGCGGCGAGGGGCTCGAACTGTGGGCCGCCGACGCAGCGGGCGAGAGGACGATGGCCGCGCGGGCGGGCTGAGGCGCGGCGCAGCGGTCACTTGTGCGCCGAGGCGTCGTAGCCCGCGCTGACTTCGCCGGCCGGCGTTCCGTCCTCCTTCTGCATCTTGTAGAGCACATCGAACTTGCGGAAGTTGAAGGCGATCTTCTCGAGCAGGGCGTCGCCGTCGGTGCCGGCCGGCGACCATTCGGCGACGTAGACATCGGACAGCTTGATGACGAGATAGTCCATCTGCGGCTTGGCGCCGGCCTGCAGGCCGGCCTTGCGGAAGGACAGCGTCGCGTAGCCGAGGTTCTTGTTCTTGACGAGGGCTTCCATGAATTTCGGCGTGCCTTTGTCGACGCGCTTCAGCACGGTCAGATTCTCGACGCGCGGCTTGCCAGACACCTGACCCGTGAAGGAGTCGCGCGGCGACGTCATCTTCCAGGCGTAGTCGCGGATCTCCATCTGGTCCTTGTGCTGGTGATCCTGGGTCTCGCCCTCGATCCCCTCGACCTTGAGAAAGATATCGACAGCCATGGAGATCCTCACTGTTGCGGCGCGGCCGGTCCGGGCGGCGCCCGCGGCCTGACGAGACGCATTCCCGGAGCGCACTCATAGCACCGCCGCCGCCCGCCCGAGGGTGCGGCGGCGCACCTTGCCCGCGCCGCGATCAGCCGGTCTGGAACAGCGCCTCGATCCCGGCGGCGACGTCGAGCAGGCGCCGGTCGGTCCCATGCGCGCCGACCAGCATCAGGCCGACCGGCAGCCCGTCGGAGGGGATCGGCAGGCTGATGGCGCAGCAGTCGAGCATGTTGAAGATCGTGGTGTTGCGCAGCGTCAGCATGTTGGCGGCGGAAAAGGCCGCATCGCTCGCCTCGAGCGGGGCGACGGCGGGGGCGACGGTCGGCACGGTCGGCAGGACGAGAGCGTCGAAACCGTCGAACTCGGCGCGGGCGAGATCGGCGACGGCGCGGCGCATCTGCAGCATCTGCACATAGAGCGGCGCGGCGATGTTGGAGCCGCCGCGGATGCGGGCGACGACGCGACGGTCGATGTCGTCGGCGCGATCGCGCAGCACGTCGGCATGAATGCAGGCCGCCTCCACCGCAGAGATCGAGGCGATGGCGTTGATCGCGTCGAGGCGCGCCAGCAAAGGCTCGAGATCATAGTCGATGATGCGCACGCCGGCGTCGAGCAGCGCCTTGACGGCGTTCTCGAAGGCGGCGGTGACGTCGGCGTCGAGCTTCTCGAACAGCCGTCCGAGCGGCATCGCCAGCGACAGCGTCGCCGGCTGCCGGGCGACCGGCGGGCGCGGCGTCTCGCCGGCCATGACGGCGTCGGTCAGCGCCGCGTCGGCGACGCTGACGGCGAGCGGGCCGATCGAATCCAGCGTCGTCGACAGCGCCATCGCACCGTCGCGCGGCACGCGGAACTGCGTCGGCTTGAAGCCGACGAGCCGGCAGAAAGCCGCCGGAATGCGCACCGAGCCGCCGGTGTCCGTGCCGATGGCGATCTCGCAGAAGCCGTCGGCCGTCGCCACCGCCGCGCCGGAGCTCGAGCCGCCGGGAATGCGCGAGCGGTCGCGCGGATTGAGCGGCGTGCCGTAGTGCGGGTTGAGGCCGATGCCCGAGAAGGCGAATTCGGTCATGTTGGTCTTGCCGACGATGACGGCGCCGGCGGCGCGCAGGCGACGGACGATCTCTGCCTCGCGCTCGGGCGCAGGCGCCTCGCGATAGACGACGCTGCCCGCCGTCGTCGGCTCGCCGGCGACGTCGAACAGGTCCTTGATCGACACGATGCGGCCGTCGAGCGGACCGAGCAGGCGGCCGAACTTGGCGCGCGCGTCCGAGGCGGCGGCGGCGATGCGCGCCTCTTCGGGATAGAGCCGCGTGAAGGCGCGCGCGCCTTCGCCCGAAGCGTCGGCGATGCGCTCGAGGCAGTGATCCAGACGCGCCCGCGCCGGCGTGCGAATCATCGTCGCTCTCTCCATGTTCGGCTCGGCGGCGAGGTTAGCGGGCGTCGGGCCGCGAGTCCAAGCGTCGGCTTCGGGCGCGCGTGTCGCGCCGCGCGCCGGCGCGTGGCGCGGCCCGGACGATCGCGCTATACGGGCGATCGAGCCCGCATGCGCCCGGAGGACGGCATGGAATTTCTGCACACCATGGTCCGCGTGACCGATCTCGACCAGTCGCTCGACTTCTATTGCAACAAGCTCGGCCTCGTCGAAGTGCGCCGCACGGAGAACGACAAGGGCCGGTTCACGCTGGTCTTCCTCGCCGCGCCCGGCGACGTCGAGCGGGCGCGGGACAGCAAGTCGCCGCTGATCGAGCTGACCTACAACTGGGACCCGGAGGTCTATACCGGCGGGCGCAGCTTCGGCCATCTCGCCTATCAGTGCGACGACATCTATGCGCTGTGCGCCAAGCTGATGAAAGCCGGCGTGACGATCAACCGGCCGCCGCGCGACGGGCGCATGGCCTTCGTCCGCTCGCCCGACAACATCTCGATCGAGCTGTTGCAGAAGGGCGAAGCCAAGGCGCCGGCCGAGCCGTGGCTCAGCATGCCGAACACCGGAACGTGGTGAGCGCGCCGGCCTCGGTGCTGTGCGTCGGCTTCGCCGCGCACGACTATGTGTTCTCGATCGACC
>JAEULW010000189.1 GCA_016793505.1 Methylobacteriaceae bacterium
CCCGCAATGACGGGGGGACGGCGCGTCTCTTCCCGTCATCGCGAGCGCAGCGAAGCGATCCACGGCGCCATCGGGCTCTGCACCGGCATGGTTGCTTCGTCGGCTTCGCCTCCTCGCAATGACGGGGGGACGGCGCGTCTCTTCCCGTCATCGCGAGCGCAGCGAAGCGATCCACGGCGCCATCGGGCTCTGCGCCGGGTGTGGATTGCTTCGTCGGCTTCGCCTCCTCGCAATGACGGGGGGAGTTCAGCGCCTCCGCCGCCCTCCCTTCTTCCAGTTCTTCACCCCGGGATCGGGCCGGTCCTCACGGCGCGGGGCGTCGGCGAGGGGGCGGGTTTCGGCGCCCGGGCCCATCTCGTCGAGGTCCGGTTTCTTCGCCCGCGTCAACGGCGTCGCTTCGCCGCCGCCCCAGTTGTGCGGGCCCATGTCGGCGTCGGTCGGCTTGTGCGCGCGGGTGGGGCGGGACCCCTCATCCGGCCGCTTCGCGGCCACCTTCTCCCCGCGGGGCGAAGGCGCTGCCGGCAGGTTGGCGGCCGCGCCGTATTTGCGTTCGCCCTGATAGGCGCCGGCGCGGCCCTCGATGTCCGTCTGGCGGGCGAGCGGGTCGTCGGCGACGGCGAGTTCCGTCGCCTGCAGGCGCTTGATCTCGTCGCGCAGGCGGGCGGCCTTCTCGAATTCGAGATCGGCGGCGGCCTCGCGCATCTCGCGTTCGAGATCGGCGATCGTGCGCTTGAGATTATGGCCGACGGTCATGCCGTCCTTCGCCGCGCCGGCGTCGACGGTGACGTGATCGCGCTCGTAGACCGAGCCGAGAATATCGGCGATGGCGCGCTTGATGCTCGCCGGCGTGATGCCATGCGCGGCGTTGAAAGCGAGCTGTTTCTCGCGACGGCGGTTTGTTTCCGCCATGGCGCGCTGCATCGAGCCGGTGATCGAGTCGGCGTAGAGCACGACCTTGCCGTCGACATTGCGCGCGGCGCGGCCGATGGTCTGCACGAGAGACGTCTCGGAGCGCAAGAATCCTTCCTTGTCGGCGTCGAGAATGGCGACCAGCGCGCATTCGGGGATGTCGAGGCCCTCGCGCAACAGGTTGATGCCGACCAGCACGTCGAAGGCGCCGAGGCGCAGATCGCGGATGATCTCGATGCGCTCGATCGTGTCGATGTCGGAATGCATGTAGCGCACGCGCACGCCGTTCTCGTGCAGATATTCGGTCAGATCCTCGGCCATGCGCTTGGTGAGGGTCGTGACGAGGCTGCGATAGCCGCGCGCCGCCGTCTCGCGCGCCTCGGCGAGCAGATCGTCGACCTGCGAACGGGCAGGGCGCACCTCGACCGGCGGGTCGATCAGGCCGGTCGGCCGGATCACCTGTTCGACGAAGACGCCGCCGGTGCGCTCCATTTCCCATGAGCCGGGCGTCGCCGAGACATGCACGGTCTGCGGGCGCATCGCCTCCCATTCCTCGAAGCGCAGCGGCCGGTTGTCCATGCAGGAGGGCAGGCGGAAGCCGTATTCGGCGAGCGTCGCCTTGCGGCGGAAGTCGCCGCGATACATCGCGCCGATCTGCGGCACGGTGACGTGGCTCTCGTCGGTGAAGACCAGCGCATTGTCGGGCAGATATTCGAACAGCGTCGGCGGCGGCTCGCCGGGGCGGCGGCCGGTGAGATAGCGCGAGTAATTCTCGATGCCGGCGCAGGAGCCGGTCGCCTCCAGCATCTCGAGATCGAACAAAGTGCGCTGCTCGAGCCGCTGCGCCTCGAGCAGCCGGCCCTGCGCGTTGAGCGCCTCGAGCCGCTGCTTGAGCTCGAACTTGATGCCCTGAATCGACTGGATCAGCGTCGGGCGCGGCGTGACGTAGTGGGAATTGGCGTAGACCTTCACGAAGGAGAGGTCCTGCGTCTTCTTTCCCGTGAGCGGATCGAATTCGGCGATCGACTCGACCTCGTCGCCGAAGAAGGAGATGCGCCAGGCGCGGTCCTCGTAATGGGCGGGGAAGAGGTCGATCGTGTCGCCGCGGACGCGGAACGTCCCGCGCGAAAAATCGCCCTGGGTGCGCTTGTATTGCAGCGCCACGAGATCGGCGAGGAGCTGGCGCTGCTCGAGCCTTTCGCCGAGCTTCACGCCGAAGGTCATCGCCGTATAGGTCTCGACCGAACCGATGCCGTAGATGCAGGAGACCGAGGCGACGATGATGACGTCGTCGCGCTCGAGCAGCGCGCGCGTCGCGGCGTGGCGCATCCGGTCGATCTGCTCGTTGATCGAGGATTCTTTTTCGATGTAGGTGTCGGTGCGCGGCACGTAAGCTTCGGGCTGATAGTAATCGTAATATGATACGAAATATTCGACAGCGTTGTTCGGAAAAAAGCTCTTGAATTCGCCATAGAGCTGCGCGGCAAGAGTCTTGTTGGGCGCAAGGACGAGGGCGGGGCGCTGGGTGCGGGCGATGACCTGCGCCATGGTGAAGGTCTTGCCCGAGCCGGTGACGCCGAGCAGCACCTGATCGCGCTCGGCCGCCTGCACGCCGGCGACGAGTTCGTCGATCGCCTGCGGCTGGTCGCCTTTCGGTTCGTAGTCGGAGACGAGGTCGAAGCGCACGCCGCCTTCGGATTTTTCCGGGCGTTCGGGCCGATGCGGCGTCCAGGGGCGGGCGCCGCGCAGATTCGGGTCGCCCTGCTCGAGCAGGTCGCGCAGCGAATCGGCGGTGACGCCGGCGCCGGTGATCATGCGGTCGGGCCGGCCGGCGCGGACGCGGCGGACGGGATCGTTCGGCGTCGCGATCTCGGTTTCGCCGCGGCGGCGGGCCTGATCGGGATCGTAGGCGCTCTGGGCGGGCTCGGCGAGGCCGCGCGGCTCGAGGCCGGGGTTCAGCAGCGCGGCGAGATGGTCGTCGAGCGGCGACAGTTCGGGGCGCGAGGCGCGGGCGCGGGTCGGGCGCGCCGGCGAGCGGGGAGATCTGGCCATGGCGCAAATATGGGGCGCGCCGGGCGCGGCCGGAAGGCGGAATCGTCCAGTTCTGCGATCATGCGGCGCGGCGGCCGATTCGCCGCGCTCCGGATTTCCCAATGCCCGCCATTCTCAGCCAGCCGCTCGCGCCGATCGTCCTGCTCGTCGCCTCCAACGTGTTCATGACCTTCGCCTGGTACGGCCATCTCAAACACAAATCGGCGCCGCTCTGGGCCGCCATTCTGGTGAGCTGGGGGATCGCCCTCGTCGAATACTGCCTCGCCGTGCCGGCCAACCGCTACGGCAGCGCGGTCTATTCGGTGGCGCAGCTCAAGACGATGCAGGAGGTGATCACGCTCGGCGTGTTCGCCGCCTTCTCGATCCTCTATCTGCGCGAGCCGCTGGGCTGGAACTACCTGGTCGGCTTCACGCTGATCGCGGCCGGCGCCTTCTTCATCTTTCAGGGCAAGGCGTGATCTTCGCCGACGAAAAAAGGCCGGCTTGCGCCGGCCTCGAGTCGGGTCAGGGAGGAAATCCAGGAGTTCAGCCGCGGCTCGCAGCTTTCAGCACCTGTTTCACGGCGGGGGGGGAACTCGCCGTGACGTCGGTCGCCGGACGCAGCCCGGCGAAAGAGGCGAAAATCGTCGCTGCGGCCAGAAGGCCGACCAGCCCGAGGGACATCCGCAACTGGCGGCGGGCGAGGTCGGCCATGTCGACACGTCCGAAGCCGGCGGCTCCCGTTCCGTTCGTGCGCGTCATGATCGGCTCCTCTCGTTTCCGTCGCCCGCGGCGTCCTGAAATCCTGTCTACAGACCCGCCGGTCGGGGCGAGGTGCGCCGGCGCACAGGACGCGCGGTCTGCGAAATAGACGCGCGAACCCCGCCGCAGGTTCCCTCGCGGGCAGAAATGTGGCGAATGCGGGCGAAATCGCGCCGCGCCTGGCGCGCCTCGCCCTTCGACTGCGCTCAGGGTGAGGCGCTTCGGCGAGGTTGCGGCTGCCGCAATCCTCGTCCTGAGCCTGTCGAAGGACGAGATCGCCGGTCTTGCCGGCAGCGCAAAGGGTTGCCCCGCCGATCCGCCCCGCCTAATGTCCGCCGCCGCCGGCGCGGGCCGCCGGGCGCCCCCATCGGAGACCGACAGAAATGGCCTTTCTCGCCGACGCCCTCGCTCGGGTGAAGCCGTCCGCCACGATCGCCGTGACGCAGAAGGCGCGCGATCTGAAGGGTCAGGGCCGCGACATCATCTCGCTGTCGGTCGGCGAGCCCGATTTCGACACGCCGGACAACATCAAGAACGCGGCGATCGACGCCATCCGCCGCGGCGAAACCAAGTATCCGCCGGTCGCCGGCATCGCGCCGCTGCGCGAGGCGGTGGCCAAGAAGTTCAAGCGCGAGAACGGCCTCGACTACAAGCCGTCGCAGACCATCGTCAGCGCCGGCGGCAAGCATGTGCTGTTCAACGCCTTCCTCGCCACCATCAACCCCGGCGACGAAGTGGTGATTCCGGCGCCCTACTGGGTGAGCTATCCGGACATGGTGGCGCTGTGCGGCGGCAAGCCGGTGTTCGCGCCGACGACGATCGACAAGGCGTTCAAACTGCAGCCCGAGACGCTGGAGCGGGCGATCACGCCGCGCACCAAGTGGCTGGTGTTGAATTCGCCGTCGAACCCGTCCGGCGCCGCCTATTCCCGCGCCGAGCTGAAGGCGCTGACCGACGTGCTGATGCGCCATCCGCATGTCTGGGTGCTGACCGACGACATGTATGAGCATCTGACCTATGGCGACTTCGAGTTCACGACGCCGGCGCAGGTCGAGCCGGCGCTGTACGAGCGGACGCTGACCATGAACGGCGTCTCCAAGGCCTATGCGATGACCGGCTGGCGCATCGGCTACGCCGCCGGGCCGGAAAAGCTGATCAAGGCGATGGACATGCTGCAGGGCCAGCAGACGTCCGGCGCCTGCACGATCGCGCAATGGGCCGCGGTCGAAGCGCTGAACGGGCCGCAGGACTGCATCCCGCGCTTCCGCAAGGCGTTCGAGGCGCGGCGCGACCTCGTCGTGTCGATGCTCAATCAGGCGCGCGGGCTGAAATGCCCGAAGCCGGAAGGCGCGTTCTACGTCTATCCCTCCGTCGCCGAGCTGATCGGCAAGACGACGCCGTCGGGCAAGACGATCGCCAATGACGAGGAGTTCGTCTCCGAGCTGCTCGAGGCCGAGGGTGTGGCGGCGGTGCACGGCTCGGCCTTCGGCCTCGGACCGAATTTCCGCATCTCCTACGCGACCTCGAACGAGCTGCTCGAGGAGGCCTGCAAGAAGATCCAGCGCTTCTGCGCCAGCCTGCGCTGAGACGGCGCCGTCAGGCCGCCGCGCGCGCCGCGCGGCGGTCGCTCCATTGCGCAGCGGCGACGAGCGCGCCGGCGCCGAAGCCGGCGAGATCGGTCCATAAACCCGGCCAGATCAACGCCAGCGCGCCGGCGAGCAGCACGACGCGCTGCCACAGCGTCGCGGCGGCGATCCACCAGCCCGACAGGCTCGCGGCGAGCAGCAGAATGCCGAAGGTCGCGGTCACCGCGGTCCAGGCGATCTCCGGCCACTCACCGATCATCAGGATCGTCGGCTGATAGACGAACATGAAGGGCGCGATGAAGCCGGCCGCGCCGACGCGCATCGCCGCCCAACCGGTCTTCCACAGATCGGATTTGGCGAGCGAGGACGAGGCGTAGACCGCCAGCGCCACCGGCGGCGTGATCGCCGACAGGATGGCGAAATAGAAGGCGAACATGTGCGCGGCCGGCTTGATCACGCCGAGCTTGATCAGCGCCGGCACGAGCAGCGAGGTCATGATGATGTAGGCCGGCGTCGTCGGCATGCCCATGCCGAGGATGATGCCGGCGATCATGGTCAACAGCAGCGCCGGAAACAGCATGTTCTGCGACAGGCCGACGACGAGCTGGGTGAAGGTGATGCCGAGGCCGGTGAGCGTGATGACGCCGATGATGATCCCGGCGCAGGCGCAGGCGAGCGCCACCGCGACGGTGTTTTTCGCCCCGTCGATCAGCGCGCCGACGACATTGGCGAATGTCACCGCGCCGCGCGTCGAGGCGCGCAGCGCGGCGACCGGAAAGCAGGCCAGCGTGCTCGCAAGGGCGGCGAGCGGCGCCGAATAGCCGAGCCACATCACGGCGAGAATCGTCGCCACGGGCAGGAACAGGTGGCCGCGCTCGCGCAGCGTCGTCCCGAGACGGGGAAGCTCGCTGCGCGGCACGCCGTGCAGGCCTGAGCGCCGCGCCTCGAAATGCACGGCGGCGAAGCAGGCGACGTAATAGAGAATGGCCGGCAGGATCGCCCAGACGATCACCTGACCGTAGCCGACGCCCATGAACTCGGCCATGACGAAGGCGGCCGCGCCCATGATCGGCGGCATGATCTGGCCGCCGGTCGAGGCGACGGCCTCGACGGCGGCGGCGAAATGCGGCTGGAAGCCGGCGCGTTTCATCAACGGGATGGTGATCGGCCCGTCGACCATGACATTGGCGACCGCCGAGCCCGAGATGGTGCCGAACAGGCTGGAGGAGACGACCGACACCTTGCCCGGGCCGCCGGCGGTGTGGCCGGTCAGGCTGAGGGCGAAATCCATGAACAGCTGACCGGTGCCGGTGCGCTCCATGAAGGCGCCGAAGACGACGAAGATCATCACATAGGTCGCCGAGACGGCGAGCGTCTGGCCGAAAATGCCTTCGGTCGACATGTAGAGCTGGTCGAGCAGGCGCATCGGCTCGACGCGGGCGATCAGCAGCGCATAGGCGAGGAAGACGATCGCGGTGGCCGGCAGCGCCCAGCCGAGCACGCGCCGCGTCGCCTCGAGCAGCACGAGGACGAGCAGCGCCGCCATCGCCATGTCGAGCGGTTTCAGATCGTCGATATAGATGATGCGGTTGACGAAGTAGTCGTAGTTCCAGAGCACGTAGACGAGCGGCGCGGCGGCCGCCGCGAGCAGCGCCAGATCGGGCCAGGGCAGGCGCCCGTTCGCCTCGATCGAGACGCCGCGCATCGCCGCCTCGTCCTCGGTCAGCGAACTGCGCCGCCACAACAGGAAGGTGACGACGAGCGCGAACAGCAGATGGATCGAGCGGAAGATGTAGTCGGCCGGCGGACCGGGAAACATCTCGCGCAGTTTCGGCGAGATGAAATCGAGCGGCGGCACGATCACCCACAGGTGATAGAGCGCCATCGCCAGACAGGCGAGCGCGGCGGCGCGCGCCGTGATCCGCGCCGCCGCGGTTGCGCCTGTCATCGCGCGCGCCCGGCGGCCGGGCGGCTCACTTCACGCCGTTCTCGGCGTAGAACTTCGCCGCGCCGGGATGCATCGGCACGCCGATGTCCTGCGCCATGATCGCGGCGGTGAGCTGGCCGAGATCCTTGTAGAGCGCGGCGAGGCCGTCCTTGTTGGCGAGAATGGTCTTGACCATCGTGTAGGCCTTGTCGGCCGGGAAATCGCAGGCGATGGCGACATGGGTGTAGTAGCCGATCGTCTTCACCTCGGCGGTCTGTTTGGCGTAGGTGTTGGCGGGGATCGAGACCAGCTTGTAGGCCGGGTTGAGCTTGCGCATGTCCTCGTAATGGGCGGTCAGGTCGAGCACGCGGATGTCGCGCGCGGCGGCCAGATCCATCACCGTGCCGGCGGGCAGGCCGGTGCCGAGCGTGAACATCTGGGCGCGGTTGTCCTTCACCTGCTCGATCGAGTCGGTGTAGGAGCCGAAGCTGACCTTGACGTCGGAATAGGCGAGGCCGTTCACCTTGAGGATGTGCTGGGTGATCAGCTCGCCGGTGTTGCCGCGCTGCTGCGTCGTGACGCCCTTGCCCTTGATGTCCTTGATCGCGGTCACGCCGGAATCGACCGGGACGACGACCTGGAAATATTGCGGATAGAGCGTGGCGAGGTTGCAGACCTTGCCGTGCTTCTTCTCGAAAGGCGGGTTGCCGAGCACGGCGTCGGCGGTCGAGATGGTGTTGCCGAAGCCGATCTCGGTCTTGGCCTCCTCGATGCCGCGGACATTGGCGATGCCGGCGCCCGGCAGGGTCTTCACCGACAGGCCGGGGATGGCCTTCTCCCACATGTCCTTGAGCTGGCCGCCGAGCGGCACCCAGACGCCGCCCTGCGGGCCGGTCATCAGCCGCAGCTCCTGCGCGGCGGCGGGGAAAACGACGAAGGCGGCCGCCGCCAGCGCGGCGGCGCGGAGCATGTTCATTGTGTCCTCCCACAAGTGACGTTTTGCCGCGCAGTTGACCACGAAGCCCCGCGCCACGACAAGAGCGGCCGCGCCGTGCGCGCATGGCGCAGGCGACCTACCACCAACGGCCAAGGCGGCCGTCGCATGCGGCGCCTTGCGCTCGCCGCCGAGTGCTGGAACGATTGTCGGCACAAGGCGGCGGTCCCGGATCGACGCGCAACAAGAGGAACGTTCGATGCCCGAGAATGGCGGATCATCCGAGAAACGGATCGGGGGGCCGAAGCTGATCGCCCTCGTCGGCCCCTTCCAGTCGGGCAAGACGACGCTTCTCGAAAGCATTCTGGTGCGGGCCGGCGGCATCGCGCGCGAAGGCCGGGTCGGAGACGGCACCAGCGTCGGCGACGGCAGCGCCGAGGCGCGCGCCCATTCGATGAGCGTCGAGGCCAACATCGCTTCGGTCGACTATCTCGGCGACCGCTACACCTTCGTCGACTGCCCGGGCTCGGTCGAGTTCCTGCAGGACATGCGCGCCGCCCTGCCGGTGTGCGACGCGGCGGTCGTCGTCTGCGAGGCGGACGAGCGCAAGATTCCCGCCCTGCAGGTCATCCTGCGCGAACTCGAGGAGCTGCGCATCCCGCGCTTCCTGTTCCTCAACAAGATCGACATCGCCTCGATGCGCGTGCGCGAGACGCTGCAAATCCTGCAGCCCGCCTCGCGCACGCCGCTGCTCTTGCGCCAGATCCCGATCTGGCAGCAGGGGATTGCGACCGGCTTCATCGATCTGGCGCTGGAGCGCGCCTTCGTTTACCGCGAACACGCGCCCTCGACCGTCGTCGACGTTCCGGCCGGCGAGGTGCCGCGGGAGAAGGAAGCGCGCTATTCGATGCTCGAAAAGCTCGCCGACTACGACGACAAGCTGATGGAGGAGCTGCTTTCCGACATCGAGCCGCCGCGCGACCGCATCTTCGACGATCTCGCCATGGAGCTTCGCGGCGGCCATGTCGTGCCGCTGCTGATCGGCTCGGCCGATCGCGGCAACGGCGTGACGCGATTGCTCAAGGCGCTGCGGCACGAGGCGCCGGGCGTCGCGCAGACGCGCGAGCGCCTGTCGATCGCCGCCGAGGGGCCGGCGCTGGCGCATGTGTTCCGCACCATCCACACCGCGCATGGCGGCAAGCTGTCGGTCTCCCGCGTGCTGCGCGGGACATTCCCCGACGGGGCGCATGTGATCGGCTCGCGCGGCGTCGAGGAGCGCATCGCCGGCCTGTCGCGGCTGATGGGCCAGACGGCGACCAAGCACACCCAGGCGACGACCGGCGAGACGATGGCGCTCGGCCGGCTCGACTCGGTGCAGACCGGCGACGCCGTCAGCGACGGCAAGTCGGCGCCGGCCGCCATCGCCGCGTCGGCGCCGCCGCAGCCGGTGCATGTCTTCGCCCTCGGCGTGAAGGACCGCAAGGACGAGGTGCGGCTCAACGCCGCGCTCGCCAAGCTTGTCGAGGAGGACCCTTCGCTGGTCTTCGTTCAGGATCAGGCGACGAGCGAATTGAAGGTGATGGGCCAGGGCGAGATGCATCTGCGCGTCTCGCTGGAGCGGCTCGCCGCGCGCTTCGGCGTGCATGTCGAGGCGCACAAGCCGCATATCGGCTATCGCGAGACGATCCGCGACACGGTGGCGGTGCGCGGTCGCCACAAGAAGCAGTCGGGCGGCCACGGCCAGTTCGGCGACGTGGCGATCACCGTGGCGCCGCGCGGGCGCGGCGAGGGCTTCGCCTTCGCCGAGACGGTGCATGGCGGCTCGGTGCCGCGCCAGTATTTCACCTCGGTGGAGGCCGGGGCGATCGACGCGCTCAATCGCGGGCCGCTCGGCTTCCCGGTGGTCGACGTCGCGGTGACGCTGACCGACGGCTCCTATCACACGGTCGATTCCTCCGACATGGCTTTCCGCATGGCGACCAAGATCGCCATGGCCGAGGCGTTGCCGAAGGCGCGGCCGGTGCTGCTGGAGCCGATCCTGGCGGTCGAGATCGCCGTGCCGTCGGACCTCCTGTCGCGCGCCACCGGCCTCGTCTCGGCGCGGCGCGGGCAGATTCTCGGCTATGACGGACGTCCGGGCTGGAGCGGCTGGGAGCTGCTCAACACGCAGATCCCGGAGGCCGAGATCGGCGATCTGATCGTCGAATTGCGCTCGGCGACGGCCGGCGTCGGCAGCTACACGGCGAAGTTCGATCACCTCGCCGAGCTGTCCGGCAAGGCCGCCGATCAGGTGGTCGCGGCGCGCCAGCACGAGCTGCAGGCCAATCACGGGCATTGACGGCCGGCGCGGCGGCGCCGGCGCGCGCGCTCAGTGGCCGGCGAAGGTCACCAGCGTGCGCACCGGCACGCCGAGGGCGCGCAGCCTGTCGGCGCCGCCGAGCTCCGGCAGGTCGATCACGAAGCAGGCCGCGGCGATCTCCGCGCCGAGCTTGCGCAAGAGCTTGACCGCCCCTTCCGCCGTGCCGCCTGTGGCGATCAGGTCGTCGACGAGGATGACGCGCTCGCCGGCGGCGACGGCGTCCTCGTGCATCTCCATCTCGTCGACGCCGTATTCGAGCGAATAGGCGATCGACACTTTCGCATGCGGCAGCTTGCCTTTCTTGCGGATCGGCACGAAGCCGGCCGAAAGCTGATGGGCGACGGCGCCGCCGAGAATGAAGCCGCGCGCCTCCATGCCGGCGACCTTGTCGATCTTGGCGCCTGACCAGGGCTGCACCAGTTCGTCGACGGCGCGGCGGAAGGCGCGGGCGTCGCCGAGCAGCGTGGTGATGTCGCGGAACATGACGCCCGGCTTGGGATAGTCGGGGATGGTGCGGATCGAGTCGGCGAGCGGGGTCATCGAGGTTCCCGAGGGTCAGGCGGCGGGGCCGAGCACACGGCCGGCGACGGCGTCGAGCCTGGCGACGAGCGCCGGATCGCGCAGCGCCGGGGCGGTCATGATCGCGCCGTCGAGGGCGCGATCGGATCCGGCCGGGCAGGGCGCGCGCTCGGCCGGCAGGTCGCGCAGGAAGCGGGCGATCAGCCGGGCCGCGGCGCCGGCGTTGCGACGGGCGACGGCGACGACCTGGGCGACGTCGACATGGTCATGCTCGGGATTCCAGCAGTCGAAATCGGTGACCATGGCGACGATGGCGTAGCCGAGTTCAGCCTCGCGGGCGAGCTTGGCCTCGGGCATCGCGGTCATGCCGATCACGTCGAAGCCCTGGCTGCGATAGAGCAGCGATTCCGCCAGGGTCGAGAATTGCGGCCCCTCCATGCAGACATAGACGCCGCCCGTGACCGCCTCGATCGCCTCGGCGCGGGCGGCTTCGGCCAGCGCCTGCTGCAGCGGCGGCGACACCGGATGGGCGAAGGGCACATGGGCGACGCAGCCCGCGCCGAAGAAGGAGCTGGCCCGGCGGGTCGTGCGGTCGACGAACTGATCGGCCAGAACGAAGGTTCCCGGCGCGAGCTGCTCCTTGTAGGAGCCGCAGGCGGAAATGGCGACGATGTCGGTGCAGCCGGCGCGCTTCAGCGCGTCGATGTTGGCGCGGTAGTCGATGTCGGAGGGCGACAGCCGGTGGCCGCGGCCGTGGCGGGGCAGGAACACCGCCTCCGTCCCGCCGACGCGTCCGAAGCGCAGGGCGTCGGAGGGTTCGCCCCAGGGCGAGGCGACGGCCTGCTCGCGCACGTCCTCGAGGCCCGGCAGATCATAGACGCCCGAGCCGCCGATCACGCCGATGCGGTACCTGGCCATGGGCAGTCCTTGCGCGCCGACGCCCCGCGCGGGCGCCGTTCAGGCCTCATTTACCACGGCTCAACCTGTCTGGGGCAAGCTCTGGCGGCGCGTTCCGCGCGGGAAGGTCGAACCCTTGGGCATTGTCCGCTTCCTGAAGCGCGGCGTCGTCGAGGCGCACCCGCCGCCCGCGCCGCCGCCGCCCGACGTCGATGCGCTGGTCGCCGACCGGCTCGAGCCGATGATGCGTCAGCTCGAGGACGACGTCATGCTGACCATGCGCGTCATCGGCTACAAGGCGGGCTGCTCGTCGGACAGCATCGGCGAGAGCATCGGCCTCGTCGAGGAGATCGGCCGGGCGAGCGACGGCCTCGCCGACATCGCCGCCGCCGCCAAGCAGGCGACGGAAGACCTGGCGCTGACGACGCAGCGCCTCGACGCGGCGACGCAAAGCATCGAGCGCCAGACCGCCAGCGCCGACCAGTTCGTCGCCGAGGCGCGGCACCTGACCGAGGACATGGCGCTGTCGACGGCGCGGATGAACGAGGCGGTGGCGCGCATCACCGGCGTCGTGCAGCTGATCACGACGATCGCGCGGCGAACCAATCTGCTGGCGCTGAACGCCGGCATCGAGGCGGCGCGCGCCGGCCCCGCGGGCCGCGGCTTCGCAGTGCTCGCCGCCGAGATGAAGACGCTCGCCCAGCAGGTGAACGCGGCGACCGGCGACGTCACCTCGCAGACCGACCAGCTGCAGATCGCCGCGCGCCAGAACCACGACTCGGCGCAGCGCATCTCGCATCTGGTCGGGCGCATCGAGCCGGTGTTCGGGGCGATCCGCGTCGCCGTCGACGGGCAGGTGGCGCAGACGCGCGAGGTTTCCGCCCATGCCGCGCAAAGCGAGAATTTCGTCGGCTACGTCGCCGGCAAGGCGACGGCGGTCAAGCAGATCGCCGGCGAGGCGATCCGCGCCTGCCGCGACGCCGGCGTCGCCAATGGCGACATGAACCTGTCGCTCGAGCGCATGACGCAGCGCGCCATGGTGTTCCTGCGCCACAGCGCCAGCGGCAATCGCCGCGCCGCCGAGCGCGTGCCGGTCAAGATCCCCGGCTATCTGGCCGTGCAGGGCTGGACGCAGGAGGTGACGCTGCTCGACCTGTCGACGGGCGGGGCGCTGCTCACCAGCGACAGGCCGCTCGCCAAGGGCATGGCCGGGGCGCTGCGCATGCAGGGCGTCGGCATGGCGCGCATCGAGATCGTGGCGATCTCCGAACTTGGCGCGCATCTGCGCTTCACCGCCATCGACGGGCCGACGCTGGCGCGCATCGAGGCGATCGTGCGGGAGGCGCAGGCGCGTTACGCGCCGCTGATCGGCGCCGTGAAGGAGGCCGCGCGGCAGGCGCAGGAGGCGTTCGAGACGGGCCTGCGCTCGGGCGAGGTGACGCTCGACGAGCTGATCACCACCGACTACCGGCCGATCAAGGGCACCAATCCGGTGCAATACGACACGCTGGCGATGGAGTTCTACGAGCGCGTGCTGCCGCCGATCCTCGAACAGCATCAGCTGATCAACGATCCGAGGCCGAATGTCGTGGTGGCGATCGACCGCAACGCCTTCCTGCCGGTGCACGAGCGGGCCCTGTCGCAGCCGCAACGGCCCGGCGAGATCGCCTGGAACGACCTCAACGCGCGCAACAAGCGGCTGCTCGACCGCTGGCAGACGCTGATCGGGGCGCGCAACGCCAAGCCGCATCATCTGCGCGTCTACATCCGCCACACGCCGGATGGCGGCATCGTGCCGATCGTCGTGATTTCCTGCCCGGTCTTCGTCGCCGGGCGGCTGTGGGGCGCCGTCGAATTCGGCTATGACTATTGAAAAGGGCGGCCCGAGGGCCGCCCGCACAGTCTTGCGCCGACTGACTGTTCAGTAGCAGGCGACGAGGCTCACCGTCTTGTAGCCGACGCGGAACTCGAGGCGATCCCAGGTCGTGCGCGACTCGGCGCCGAAGATGCCGTCTTCCTCGGGCGGGATCAGATTGTTCGACGCGTCGGCGATGTGCAGATGGAAACCCGCTGGCGGCTCGAAGCCGTTGACGCTTTTCGCAAAGCCCATCGGATCCCGTTCGAATTCGGCAATCTTGCCCGGATCGTCATAGACGACCTTGGCGATCTCACGCATCTTGGCGAGTTGCGTTTCGTTGACGACGAAAGAGCCGCTCCTGGCAATGTCGGCAGCCGTCTGAACTTCACTCATCTTGAAAACTCCCCATCCACCACACGAGGATAGTGTGAGTTCACGACTTCACACTGGCAAGCGCCTTAACGGTTCAGCAACCTTAATATTTCGTAAACGGGAAGGAACAAAAGGCGGCCGGCAAGAGAAAGGCGGCGGGTCGAAACCCGCCGCCCTGAAACAGGCCGAACAAGTCAGGATTCAGATGGTCAGGCGTGCGCGTAGACCCGCGACCACAGCCTCTTCTTCGAATAATACAAGAGCGAGGTGAGAACGAGCAGGAAAATCATGACCTTGAGGCCTGTCTTCTTGCGTTCTTCGAGCTTCGGCTCGGCCGCCCACATCATGAAGGCGGCGACATCCCTGGAATACTGCTCGACGGTGTTGGGCGTCCCGTCGGTATACTCGATCTGCCCGGCGGCGATCGGCGGGGCCATCGAGAGCACGTGGCCGGGCATGTAGTCGTTGTAGTACTGCCCCGGCAGCAAGGTCACGCCGGCCGGTGGCGGATCGCGATAGCCGGTCAGCAGGGCGACAATGTAGTCGACCCCGTGCTCCTGATACTGGATCGCGGCGTCGACGAGGAACAGCGGGAAGCCGCGCGAATAGGTCCGCGCCTTGGCCAGCACCGAGAAGTCCGGCGGCACGGCGCCGTTATTGGCGGAGCGGGCCTGGTTCTCGTTGGCGAAAGGCGAGGGGAACCGGTCCGACGGGCGGCCGGGCCGCTTGAACATGTCGCCGGAATCGTTCGGTCCGTCCTCGATCTGATATTCGGCGGCGAGCGCCTTGACCTGCGCTTCCGAGAAGCCGGGGCCGCCGCGCTCGGACAGGTTGCGGAAGGCGACGAGCTTCAGCGAATGGCAGGCGGCGCAGACCTCGCGATAGATGCGGAAGCCGCGCTGCAGCTGACCCTGATCATAGGTTCCGAAGGG
Source organism: Methylobacteriaceae bacterium (assembly GCA_016793505.1). Lineage (GTDB taxonomy): Bacteria > Pseudomonadota > Alphaproteobacteria > Rhizobiales > Beijerinckiaceae. The sequence continues at coordinate 15,087 of JAEULW010000189.1, forward strand.
GCCGGCGAAAGACCAGCTCTGGCGCGGCGGCGTCGGCCCGGCGGTCGCGGCCGCCGCCGGCCCGGCGGCGGCGAACAGCGCGCCGGCGAGCGCCGCGGCGGCGACGAGCTTGGTGGCGTTGCGAACGAACATGAGGCGCATACCCTCCGGGATCCTGTCGATCATCGCCGTCGCTCCCGTCAGGCCGTCGCCGCGCCGCCGGCGGGCGGGTGCTTGGCGAGCACGTCGTCGGCGATCGAGGCGGGCAGCGCGCGCGGCGTCTCGAACAGGCCGAGCAGCGGCAGGAACACGAGGAAGTGCAGGAAGTAGAGGACCGTGGCGAGCTGGCCGAGGATCAGCG
>JAEULW010000230.1 GCA_016793505.1 Methylobacteriaceae bacterium
AGACCGGCCGCCGCCTCGACGATGGCCAGACCGGCATGCTGGCCGTCACCCATCTCAACCGCCGCGGCACCGTCTTCCTGCGTTACAAGATGGGCGATCTCGGCTCGCTCGACCACAGCCCCTGCCCGCATTGCGGACGCACTTCGGTGCGCCTTTCGTCGAAACCGGTCAGGACCGGCGACATCCTGAAAATCCGGGGCGTCCTCGTGAATCTCGGACTGTTGAAGGAGGAGTTCGACCGCATGCCCGGGCTCGACGAATACCAGATCGTCGTGGCCCCGCAGGATCCTGCGGACCCGTTTTCGATGGATGAGCTCGTCGTGAAGCTTGCGCCGGCCTGCGGCCAGACCGATCAGATCGGCGCACAGGTTCTTGAAGACGTCCGCCGCCTGACCAATCTGCGCCCGAGGCTCGAGATCGTCGGCCGCGATGCGATCTACGATCCCACGGGCGGCGGCAAGCCGAAACGCATCGTCGACGCGCGCCCCGCCAGATGAGCGGCGAAACGGACAACGACATTCAGGTTCGCCGCCACGGGCGGCTAGGCGCCATCGTCATCTGCAGGCCGTCGAAGCGCAATGCTCTGGCCGAGCGCCATTTCCACCGCCTCGCCGCCCTTCTGACCGAACTCGACGCCGACCCCGGCGTCGGAGCCGTTCTCCTCACCGGCGAGGGCGACAAGGCCTTCTGCGCGGGCGCGGATCTGTCCCCGGACGAGCAATTTCTCGAGCGGCTGGCGATTGGCGGGCCTACGGGGCTCGGGGATGTGCTACGCGCCGCTCATGCCCTCTCCAAGCCTGTGATCGGCCGGGTCAATGGCGCCTGCTACGCCGGCGGAGTCGGTCTGCTGGCGGCCTGTGACCTCGTCGTGGCCTGCGACGACGCCCGCTTCGCCCTGCCGGAGGTGAAGCTGGGCCTCTTTCCCTTTGTCGTGGTCGCAGCCTTGCGCCGCCGCGTCGCGCCCCTTCACCTGACGCGCCTCGCCCTGACCGGCCAGCCGATCGACGCGGCTGACGCGCTGCGCATCGGCCTCGTCTCGCATATTGCGCCGCGCGCCGGACTTGATCTCCTGGCGACCTCTCTGGCAGAGGAACTCGCCGACCTGCCGGCCGCCGTCCTGCGCGCGGGTCTGCGAATGTCGCGCGGCGGCGACGCCGGCGACGCTGTCCTGGCGTTGGCCGCGGCGGAAAGCCAGGGACAGAAACTCGCCTCCGGACGTCGCGCAGTCGACCGGCGGCGCGACGACGAGCGCTCGGAAGGGGCCGCGAACCCGCCATCCGCCTAGCCATTCCGACGGCGCAGCAGGTATTGAAGTATTCATTGGGCAGGGGGGGGTCGATTCTGCGCTGGCGAGGGTCCGCAACAGCGCAACCGGCAAGGACTTCGACTCGAGGGCGCATTGGGTTCGCAGGAGCTGGCATTGTCCAAAATTCAACCCATAGTGGCGGCTTCCCTCAGTTCGGAGGCCTTCGACAAAGTGGTCGAGGCGATCACTTCGGGCGAGTTTGATCCCGGCCAGCGCCTGTCGGAAGCCGAACTGGCGCGCAATCTCGGCATCAGCCGCGGGCCATTGCGCGAGGCGCTGGGTCGGTTGGAAGGTCGGCTGGTGAAGCGCACGCCGCGCATCGGCGTGCATGTGATCTCGTTCACCCGCGAGGATGTGGAGTCGCTCTTTCTGACTCGCGAGGCGCTGGAAGGCATGTCGGCGCGGTTGGCCGCCGAGCGCATGAGCGAGGAGCAGTTGAAGGACTTGCGCGCCTTGCTGGACATCCACGCCCATCAGCCGGAGCTGGCCTCGGGCGAAGCCTATGTGCAGCGCTCGCTGGATGACGACTTCCACTTCTCCATCATCCGCGGCGCCAAATGCGAGCGGATCGAGCGGCTTCTGATGGACGAGATCTATTATCAGCTGCGCATTCACCGCCGGAAATCCAGCACCCAGCCGGGACGCGCGCAGGCCGCTTTGACCGAACATCGCCAGATCGTCGAATCGCTCGAGCGGCGCGACCCTGCACGCGCCGAGGCGGCCATGCGCACGCACCTGCGCAATGCGCGGCTGAGCGCCCTTGCTTCGCTCGAGGCGGACAGAACTCGCCGGTCTAGGTCGCCGGACGCGCGCTGAACGAGTGAAGCCCGGCGCGTTCCGGCGCGGCGATCAGCGCGGCAGTTTGAAGATCGCCAGAGCGTTGTCGCGCAGCACCTTGCGTTTGGGCTGGGGGCGCAGGCCCAGCTCGTGCACTTCCTTCATCGCCCGTTCCGGGTCGATCACCCACCAGTCCGTGCCGAACAGGAACTTGTCCTGGCCGTAGGTATTGGCGAAATGCACGGCCGAAGGCCCCCAGTGCTTGGGAGCATAGGCGTCGCCGGCCATGTAGACGTTCCGATGCTTGTTGGCGACGCTGATCATCTCCTCGGTCCAGGGGTAACCGAGATGGATTCCGATGATCGTCAGCTCGGGGAAGTCGATGGCGATGCGATCGAGCGCCATCGGCCGCGCCACGGTCGCCAGACGATTGTCGGATCGGTAAATCAGGCATTGTCCGACCTGCATCATGATCGGAATGCCGAGTTCGGCGCACCGCGCATAATAGGGATAGTAGATCGCCGCATCCGGCGACTGGCCGAACCAGTGCGGATACAGATGCGCTCCGACGAAACCGTATTCATGCACGGCCTTGTCGAGTTCCTTCAGCCCCGCGATTCCGCGCAGCGGATCGATGCCGGCCAGCCCCGAGAAGCGGTGCGGATAGGACTGGCAGGCCTCGTGAATATACTCGTACGGGATTTCGGTGGATGTGATCATGCGACGATCGCCGCAGCGCGTGGCGATAAGCAGCGAGCGCTCGATGCCCGCACGGTCCATCTTCTCTATATACTGTTCCGGCGTCAGGCCTTTGCGCGGGCTGTCGGCCATCCGCACCTGATTTCGGAAGTCATCGTCGGTCGGCACGCGCTTCTCGGCGATTACGCGCGGCGTGTAGTAGTTCACGACGATATCGATTGCGCCATAGCCATCGATGGTCTTGCCGCTGTCAAACGGGTAGTTCTGCTCACGCATCCCGGCACCTTCACGACTGCGCCGTGACCATCCGGGATCGGCTAGCTGCTGTCAACAGTTGGCTGATCAGGCAAGGAGACTGTGCATCTGCCTCAAATTGGAACGCCAGTCGGCGTCGCCTCGACAGCAAACTGTTGACAGTTTTCGCGGACCGCTTACCCTGCCACGTTCGCCAGCGGCGCCCGCCTTCGCGGCGCCCCCAGGACATTCGCATGCGACCGACCGAACGACTCAAGGCCCTGCTGGCGCGTCGCGCCGCCGTGACGCTTCCCGGCGCGGCGAACGCCATGTTCGCCCGGGTGATCGAGGACCTCGGGTTCGACGCGATCTATGTCACCGGCGCCGGCGTCGCCAACATGTCTTTCGGCGTGCCCGATATCGGACTGACGACGCTGACGGAAGTGGCGGACGCGGTCGCGGCGATTTCCGACGTCACGTCTTTGCCGATGCTCGTCGACGCCGACACCGGCTTCGGCAACGCTGTCAACATGGTGCGCACGGTGCGGCTGATGGAGCGCGCCGGCGCTGCCGGCCTGCAGATCGAAGATCAGGTTTTCCCAAAGAAGTGCGGCCACTTCACCGGCAAGGACGTCGTCACCCCCGGGGAGATGATCCAGAAGATCAAGGCCGCCGTCGACGCCCGACATGACCAGAGCCTGCAGATCGTCGCCCGCACCGACGCGGCCGCCGTCGAAGGGCTCGACAGAGCCATCGAGCGCGCCCATGCATTCATCGAGGCGGGCGCCGATTGCACCTTCGTCGAGGCGCCGACCACGGAGGATCAGTTGGCGCGCATTGCGCGCGAACTCCCGGCGCCGCAGATCGCCAATATCGTCTTCGGCGGCAAGACGCCCGACCCCGGCCAGCAACGCCTGGCCCAGATGGGCTACTCGGCCGTGCTTTACGCCAACGCCGCGTTGCAGGCCGCGCTCAAGGCGTCCTACGACGTGCTCGGCGCATTGAAGCGCGACGGCTCTCTGACCGCGGTCGCCGATCGGCTGGCCTCATTCGAGGAGCGACAGCGCTCCGTCGCCAAGGGGCGCTGGGACGCCCTCGAGGCCCGCTACAAGTCTTGAGCGCAGGAGAGATCAGCGATGGCGAAGCCTTGGGACGGCGTCATCTCCGAAGAAGAGCAACGCGCCTACAACGCCGCCGGTTTCGGCCGCGCCACCGGCATCGGCAAGCGCCCCGCGCTCCTCATCATCGACGTCCAGTACCGCACCGTCGGGTCGACGCCCATGCCCTTCTGGGAGGCCATCAAGGAATATCCGACCTCGTGTGGCGAGGTGGCCTGGAAGGCTGTCCGCAAGATCGAGAAGCTGCTCGGGCTTTTTCGCGAACGCGGCTGGCCCGTGCTGTATCCTTATGTCGCCCCGAAGCTCGCCTTCGACGCAGGCCGCCTCTCCGACAAGGTGCCGGCGATCATGAATGTGGCGGCCAGAGGCTATGACTTCGTCGAGCCCATCGCGCCGGCGCAAGGCGACATCTTGTTGCCCAAGAAGCACCCCAGCGCGTTCTTCGGCACGCCGCTGGCGAGCTATCTGATCAATCTGGGCGCCGACACCCTGGTTGTGACGGGGTGCAGCACCAGCGGCTGCGTCCGTGGCAGCGTCGTCGACGCGTTCGCCTACAATTTCCGCGTGCTGGTGCCTGAGGACGCCGTCTATGACCGCTCGGCCACCTCGCACGCGGTGAACCTGTTCGATATGGCGTCGAAATATGCGGATGTGATGCCGACAGACGACGCCTTGGCGACGCTGAGGGCGCTGGACTGACGCACAGCGCCGCGCCTTCGCTGACGCCTCGCCCTGCCCTCGCTGCGGAGTTGCCGCCATGACCGTTTTCGATCTCATCATCCGCGGCGGCCGGGCCGTCCTGCCTGGCCTCGGCGTCACCGCCTGCGACATCGCCGTGCGCGAGGGCAGGATTGCGGCGCTGCTCGCCCCGGGAGAAACGGCGACCGCCCTCGAGGAGCGGCAGGCGCGCGGCCTGATCATCCTGCCCGGCGCCATCGACGCACATCTGCACCTCGGTCATGGCAAGGACATTTCCCGCCCCCGTGTCCCGCAGGATGCGGACCGGGAAACGGCGGCGGCCGCGCTCGGCGGCATAACCACGTTCATCCCCTACCTCATGTCGGGCGACCCGTTCGAGACCATCTTCGACGAGGTTGTCGCAGTCACGTCGGCCGGCGCGCGGATCGACTTCGGCTACCACTTCATCATTTCGACCGAAGCCCAGCTCGCCGGCGTGCCGCGCTATGTGCGCGAGCATGGGGCTCCGAGTTTCAAGATATTCATGAACAACCGCGGCGGCGAGGGCGCGCGGCTGGGCTTGCCCGACATCGACGACGGTTTCCTCTTGCGCCTGTGCGAAGCGGCGGCCGCGCATGGCGGCATGGTCTGCCCCCATCCCGAGACCATCGAACTTGCCTGGGTGATGCGCGATCGCGCGCGCCAGCGCGACCCGGAAGGCGCGGGCGGACTTGCCACATGGAACCTCTCGCGGCCGCCCTTCGTGGAGGCCGACGCCGTGCAGCGCGCCGCCTATGTCGCCAGCCAAGCCGGTGCGCCTCTCTATGTTGTGCATACATCGTCGGCCGAGGCGCTCGAGGCGGCGCTGCGACACCGTCGGGCCGGAGCGACGGTTCATATCGAGACCTGCCCTCACTATCTCACACACGACATCGGCTGGTCCGGCGGCGACATCGGCAAGATCAATCCGCCGTTGCGCGAGCGCTCCGATTGCGAGCGTCTCTGGCGGGCCGTGATCGAGGGCGATGTCGACACGATCGGCACCGATCACGTGCATCGCGATCTCACGGCCAAACAGGGCGGCATCTGGTCGGCTTCGCCAGGATGCCCCGGTTTGGAAACTCTCCTGCCCGTCATGATCAGCGAGGGGCATCACGCGCGCGGTCTGCCGCTGGAGCGCATCGCCGCGCTGACGGCGACCAATCCCGCGCGCATCATGGGCCTCGCCCACGTCAAGGGCGCGATCGCCATCGGCCTCGACGCGGACTTCGCCTTCGTCGATCTGCAGGCCTTATGGCGGATGGAGCGCGAGCGCGTCGTCTCGAGCGCCGGCTACTCGATCTACGAAGGCCAGAAATTCATGGGGCGCGTCACCGATGTCTATGTGCGGGGCCGGCCGGTGTTGCGCGATGGCGCCCTCGCCGATCAGGCCATTGGTTCCGGCCGCTATGTGCGGCGCAGTCTGTCGCCCGCCTAGACGGCGAACGCCAGCGTCTGCGCGTCGCGCGCATCGCTTCGCGGGCGTTTGACGCGCAGCATCAGTCGAGCCGCGTCAGCCGCGCCGCCAGGTCCTTCTTCAAGACCTTGCCGGCGCTGTTCTTGGGAAGACTGTCGACGAAAAAAACGTCACGCGGCGCCTTGTAGGTCGCCAGCTCGGCCCGGCAGAACGCAATGACGGACGCTGCATCAAGCTCCGGCCGCGCAACGACGAAGGCGGCGATTTCCTCGCCGAACGCTGCCGACGGCCAGCCGACCACCGCCACGTCCTCAACCGCCGCCATGCGCATGATCGTGCGTTCGATGTCCTGCGGGTAGATGTTGACGCCGCCGCGGATGATCATGTCCTTGGCGCGGCCCGTGAGATACAGGAATCCGCTGGCGTCCATCCGGCCCATGTCGCCGGGATAGAACCAGCCCGCGCGAAACATGAAGCGGCTTTCCTGCGGATCCATGTAGAGTTCCGACGGCACGCCCGGGCCGCGATAGCGCACGAGCCCGATCTGACCGATCTCGACGGGACGGTCATCCCCGTCGACGATCTCCACATCGGTCAGAAAAACCGGCCGACCGACCGAGGCCTCCGCCGCATCCCGATGGGACGGGAGCAGAATCGAAACGGCGCCACCCTCCGACGAACTGTAATAGTTGACGAGGTTCGGCGAGATCTGCTTCAGCGCCGCCGCCCGCTCCGACGGATGCAAGGCCGATCCGCCCGAAATGACATAGCGCGGCCCATCGAGCAGCGGGCGCTCCTGCGCCGGCATCGACAGCAGCCGCCGCAGCATCGTCGGCACGATGAACATCGTCGACACGCGATGACGCCGGACCGACTCGATCAGCTGCTCCGGCGTATAGGGCAGCTGCAGCAGGATGACCGTCGCTCCGATGAACAGGTGGGAAAGCGCGAACATGCGCCCGCCGCCGAAATACAGCGGTGTGGAAATCAGGTGGCGATCCTGTTCGTGAAAGCTCAGCGCCGCCCAATGCTGCAAGAACCGGTTTTGCGCCAGCCGATGTGTCAGCAACGGTCCCTTGGGACGACCGGTCGTGCCCGAAGACAGCGACAGAATGAGGCCCAGCTCCTCGTCTCGGACGATCGCCCTCGCATCAGGCGGCGCGCCGTCGCGGCGAGCCAGCCATGCGGCGTCGACATGCAGCATTTCATGCCCGCCGATCGCGGACGCATCCGGCTCGGCAAGGATCAGCCTGGGCCGAAACCAGCCCGCGAGATTTTCCTTTTCGCCATCGCTCCAGCGCCAGTCGAATGGCAGGACCGTCGCGCCCAGCCAGGCGCAGGCATACATGGCGACAAGGTGCTCGGCCGTATCCTTCAGCGCGATGCCGACGATGTCGCGCGGGCCGACGCCATGATCGGCCAGCATGCTGGCGGTTTGACCGCATCGGCGCGCGAAGGTCGCATAGTCGATCGCGCCCTGCGCGCTGATGATGGCGGGATGGTCCGGCCGGCGCCGCGCATTGATGGCCAGCGTCTCGGCGATATTGCTGAAAAGCATCGATCGACTGTCCGGTGTTGGGCTGCGGCGACTGCGCCGCAGCCCGGCAGGCTTCAGCGTTTCACGGAAGCATCCTTGAATTTGAGGCGTTCGTCGGCGCGCGGCGTCCAGTTCACGCCGTCGCGCACGCCATAGGCCTGCACCTCCGAGTAGAGAGGGAAGTATGGCGCCGCTTCCTGACTGAGCTTCCAGATGCGGCTCATGATCTCCTTGCGCTTGGCCGGGTCCTTTTCGGCCCGCTGCTGCTTGGCCAGAGCGTCCACCTCGGCGGAGCGCCAATAGCCATGCGAAACGCCGCTCTCATATTCGAGGTTGAGAATGAGATCGGCGTCCATGATGGTGATGCCGAGCGAGAACATGTAGAGCGCCGGCAGCTTGTCGCCCACCCAAAGCGGGAAGAACGCCGAGAACTCCATCGGCTGCAACTGCACGTTCAGACCGGCGACCTTCAGGTAGTTGCCGACGGCCTGCGCCACCTGGTCGGCGAACGCCCAGCGATTGTTCGGATACTGGAACGGAATCGGCTCGCCCTTGTAGCCAGACTCCTCGAGAAGCTTCTTGGCCAGAGCGACATCGTAGGCCGGCGGTTTGAGATCCGGATCATGGCCGAACAGCACAGGCGCGGCGATCTGACCCAGCGGAATTCCGGCCCCGCGCAACAGCCGCGTAACGATGGCGTCGCGATCGATGGCATGGTTGATGGCCTGCCGCAGCTTCACGTTCGAGAGCAGCGGATTGGTCACATTGATGCCGCCATAGACGGCGCGGTTCGCCTTGACCTTGATGATGTTCACCCCGGGCTTGTTGGCGAGGGAGTCGACCAGCGTCGGCGGCAGGACGGGCACGATGTCGAGTTCGCCCGAGATCAGCGCTGCGGCGCGCGAGGCCTCTGCCGGGACAGGCTTGACCACCACCTGATCGACCTTCGGCCTGCCGCCCCAATAGTCGGGGAAAGCCTCCAGCTCCAGCGCGCTGTCCTTGACCCACCGCGAAACCTTGAACGGTCCAGAACCGACCGGCGTCAGAGAGAACTGCTGTGGGCCGAGCGTTTCATAGGCCTTTTGTGGCACGATCGACACCAGGGTCACCTGGCGGTCGAACGTGACGAAAGGCGCCGCGAGCTTGAACTGCAGGCGATCGCCGTCCAGCTTCTCGATCGATGTGACCTGTGTCAGATAGGCGCGGACCGGCGACTTGGCGTCGGCCATGATCTTCTTGAACGTCCAGATGACATCGTCGATCGTCAACGGCGAACCGTCATGGAAGCGGATCCCGCTTCGCAGCTTGAAAGTCCAGGTCTTCTGTTCGTCGGCCGATTCCCAGGACTCTGCGATCAGCGGCCCCACCGAGCCGTCGCTGCGGATTTCGGCCAGTTGATCATAAAGGTTCAGAAAGACATTGATGCCGATGGCCGAGGAATCGACGGTCGGGTCGAGCGTCAGCACGTCTGACACCTGCGCCACCGTGATGCGGCTCTTGCCCTGCTGGGCTCGCGCAAACCCCGGCGCCGCCGCGGCCGCGCCCGCGCCAAGCGCCCATTTGCCGAGCTCCCGTCTCGTGGTGCTGAACATGATCATTGGCTTCCCTCCTTCGGCATCCGGACGACGCGATTGCCGGCGCGCCGCCTATCGTGATTGATCTTCATGCGGAAACAGGCAGGCGACCCGATGACCCGCATCGAAAGGCGCCGCGGCAAGCGGCGGCGATGCGGACCGGCATTCGGGCCGCGCACGATAGCAGCGCGTGCGAAAGGCGCAGCCCTCCGGCGGATTTAGCGGGTTGGGTGGATCGCCTTGCAGAACGATCCGGTCGCGGCTCGCCTTGCGGCGGGGATCAGCGGCCGGCACAGCCGACAACAGCGAGCGCGTATAGGGATGCCGCGGCTGCGAAAAGACTCTGTGGGTCGGCCCGATCTCGACAATGCGGCCGAGATACATCACAGCCACGTCGTCGGCGATGTGCCGCACGACGCCCAGATTGTGCGATATGAAGAGGTAGCTCAACGTCTGTCTGGCCTGAAGCTCTTTCAGAAGATTGATCACCTGCGCCTGTATCGACACGTCCAGGGCCGACACCGCCTCGTCGAGGATGAGCATGTCGGGACTGAGCGCCAGCGCCCGCGCAATCGCGATACGCTGGCGCTGCCCCCCGGAAAACTGCGCTGGCTTCAGATCCTGAACCGAGGGCGACAGTCCCACTCCACGCATCAGCTCCTCGACGCGGCCATGATCATAGGCGTCGTGGATGCGCAGCGGCTCGGCGATGACGTCGTGCGCTGTGAAACGCGGATCGAGCGAGGCGTTGGGGTCCTGGAAGACGACCTGGATGCGCCTGCTATAGTCGCGGCGCCGCGCGCCGGAAAGCGCGAGCAGGTCGACGCCTTCGAACCGGACCTTTCCGGATGCAGCGGGCGTGAGCGCAAGGATGGTGCGGCCCAAAGTCGACTTTCCACAGCCGGATTCTCCGACGAGTCCCAGCGTCCTGCCGCGCTGAATCTCGAAGGAGACGTCATTGACCGCGCGCAGTTCGTCGCTGCGCCATGCGGCGCGTCGCACACGAAAAGTCGTCACCAGGTTCTCCACCGCCAGAAGCGGCGGCGCGGGTTGCGCTGCGGGTTGGGCGCGAAGCGTCATGACGCCGTCTCTGCGAGTCGCGAGGCGAGATCGTCCGCCCAGCGCCGGGCTTCCTGCGCATAATGGCAGGCCGACGCATGGTCGGACGAAAAAGCCCGCATCGGCGGCCGCTCCTGCGAACAAGGAGACCTGCCCTGCGACATTTCGCAGCGTGGATGGAAGACGCAACCTTGCGGGCGCTCGGTCAAGGCCGGCGGCTGGCCTGGAATGGCGTAGAGACTTGTCTGCTCGCGATCGATCGCCGGCAGACTGCGCAAGAGGCCGATCGTGTAGGGATGGCGCGGCGTCTCGAAAATCTCGGTCACCGAGCCCTGCTCCACGACGCGCCCGCCATACATCACCAGCACACGGTCGGCATTTTCGGCGATCAGCCCGAGATCGTGCGTGACCAGCAGCATGGAGGCCCCGGTTCTCGCCCGCGCCTCGGCGAGCACTTCCATGATCTGCGCCTGCACCGTGACGTCCAGCGCCGTGGTCGGCTCGTCGGCGATCAGCACTTTCGGCTCGTTGGCCATGGCCATGGCGATCATCGCACGCTGGCGCATGCCGCCGGAATATTCGTGCGGGTACTGACGACAGCGACGCTCGGGATCGGGAACGCCCACCAGCGCGAGCAAACCCGCCACGCGCGCGCTCACCTCGCCGGCCGAAAGCTGCGGCTGGTGCTGACGGATGGCGGAGCCGATCTGCGCGCCGATGGTCAGCACCGGATTGAGCGAGGTCATCGGCTCCTGGAAGATCATCGCCAGCGCGCCGCCGCGCACCGCGCGCCGGTAACGCGTGATACCTTCCGAATAGAGATCGACGCCTTCGAGCCTGATCCGCCCTGCGGTGAGCGCAGCGCTGTCGGCGGAGAGCAATCCCATCAGCGCCAGCATGGTTATGCTCTTGCCCGAGCCCGACTCGCCGACGATACCCAGAACCTCGCCGCGCTTCAGCTCGAAAGAGAGCCCTTCAACCGCTGTCGAGACGCCGTTGCGGGTCGCAACTTCGATCGTCAGGTCGCTGACCGAAAGGAGTGACGCGTCGGACACGGGCGCTCCCTCAGACCGTCGGCACACGGGACAGGCCGGCGCCGCGGTTCTCCGGCGTGAAACGTTGGCTGACGAATTGCGAGCCCGCGACGAGCGCGAAAATCACCAGGCCAGGCAGGATCGAAATCCAGGGATTGATCTCCAGATAGAGCTGGCCTTCGTTGATCATCAGGCCGAGGCTCGGCAAAGGCGGCTGCACGCCGAGCCCGAGATAGCTGAGCGAGGCTTCCAGAACGACGACCTGTCCGAATTCGAAAGATGCGATGATCGCCATGTTCGGCGCGACATTCGGCAGGAGATGCCTGCGGATGTTCCAGCTCGACGAAGCCCCCTGCGTCAGCGCCGCAAGCACGAATTCGCGCTCGCGCAGCGACAGCGCCATGGCGCGCGCCAGCCGGCCGTAGGTGACCCAGCTGGTCAGGCCGAGCAGAAGCATGAGCATGCCGATGCTCGACCCGAAGACGGCGGCCGAGGCGATCAGCAGCAGCACGCGCGGAATGGCCAGCTGCAGATCGCCCAGCCCCATGATCGCCGCCTCGATGGGTCCGCGGAAGAAGCCGGCGACAAGGCCGAGCGCGACGCCCATCACCAGGCTGATGCCGACCGCCACGACCGAGATGCCGAGCGAGACGCGCGCCGCCAGCGACAGGCGGCTGAGATAGTCGCGACCGAGCGCGTCCGCGCCGAGCCAGTAGGTTTTTTCGCCGGCCCGGGCGAACGGCTCCGCCAGACTCGCCATCAGATCCTGCTCGTATGGCTCATAGATCGGCAGCAGCGGCACGCCGAACGCCACGAGCAGGAAAGCCGCGAGCAACGCGCTTCCCAGCACGATGTCCAAAGGGAAAAGCCGCGATCTGGCCAGTCTCATGCCAGCCTCACGCGCGGATCGAGGACGGCGTAGAGCAGGTCGACCAACAGATTGAGCGCGACGAAGATCAGCGATGTCATCAGCACGCCCGCAACCACGACAGGATAGTCGCGCTGGCTCACGGCCTGGACGATCAGCCGGCCGACGCCCGGCCACGAAAACACCGTTTCGGTGACGACAGTGCCGCCGAGCAGAACGCCGAGATTGAGCCCGGCAACGGTCACCATCGGCAACAACACGTTGGGCAGCATTTCGCGCAACACGACCTGCCCGCGTCCGAGCCCCTTCGCATAGGCGGTGCGCACATAATCATGCGTCTCCTGCTCTCGAAACGACGACTCCAGCAGACGCAGGTACAGGGCGAGTTCGTAGGTGCCGAGGGTGAAGGCGGGCAGAATGAGATGCCCGGGCGTGCCGCGTCCGAGGGCCGGCAGCCAGCGCAGCGTCACGCTGAACAGCAGGATCATGAGCAGGCCGAACCAGAAGGTGGGAATGGCCTGTCGCGTCAAAGCCACCCATAACACCGCGTGGCGAAGGCGTTGGCTGCCGACGACCCGCAACGTCAGATCGAGCCCGAAGGCGAGGATGACGCCAATCGCGAAAGCGGCCAGGGCGAGCTCCATCGTCGCCGGAAGCCGCTCGAGAACCAGCCCGACGGCCGATGTCTGCTGTCTGAACGACATGCCGAGATCGCCGCGCAACGCATCCGCCATGAACATGAGATACTGACGCCAGAGCGGCAGATCGAGGCCGAGCGCCGCGCGCATCCGCGCTGCGTCGTCAGCGGTCGCGTTCTCCGGCAGAAGCAGCGCAACAGGGTCGCCCGCTGCGCGAATGAGAACAAATCCGACGGTCAGCACGCCGGCGATGGTCAGCCCGGCCTGAACAACTCGCTTGATGACGAAGCGCATCATGACTTGTCGAGGAAGGCCATGAGCGCGGCGGCGGTCTCGTCAGCCAGCCTGGCGTGGCGCACGCCCCTGGTCACACAGCGCGCGGCCTGTGGCATCAGCGCCGCAACGCCGTCCATGTATCTCAGCAACATGTCGTCCTCGGCATAAGCGAGGAGCGCGCGTGTGCGCACCAGCGGAAGGCGGTCCGTCTTCGACCAGGCGATCGCAGCGTTGTAGGAAAGGTGATAGGTGCGCGCCGCCTTCAGCACTTCGACGAATTTGTCGTGCAGCGCCTCGGCCGAAGGCAGGCCGACGGTGCGCGCGTGCTCCGGGTCACGCCTGTACCAAGGCCAGAACATGTAGGTGTCGCGCACGAAATGCCAGAACCAGTTCACCTGCGATCCGTTCTGATCGAGCGGCACGGCCGGCGCGTAGCGCGCGAGCATTTCGGCGCGCTCTTCGTCGGAATAGAGCGACATGCCGTCGAGGATCAGCGAGTGGACCCTGTCGGGGCGCGCGATCGCGATCTCTGCAGCGATGCACCCGCCGGTGTGACTTCCATAAAGGTCGAAATCCGTCACGCCCAGCGCATCGAGCGCGCGCAGATGCGCGTCCGCGAAATAGGCGATGTCGGGCCTTGCGGGAGACGGCGCCGCCGAGTCGCCGTTGCCGAGCGTGTCGAGCGCGATCACGCGCCGCGTCGCGGCAAGCCGCGCAATCAGCGGTAGCAGGCTTTGCGAGGACGCCGGCGAGGCGTGCAGCATCACCAGCGTGCGGCGCATCACGCCGGAGCGTGGCGCGGCCGTGCGGAAATGCGCCTGCCCCTCCGCGATGCGGACGAAAGCGCGATTGATCTCCGGCATGCTCTCCATGTCGGGCCCGCTCATGCGCATGCCTTTTCGTTCCAGTCGCATCCTGCCCAGATGGGTCCGACTGTCAACATTCGTCAACTGTTGACAGAGGCCATTTCCCGCTTAGCATCGCGGAGGGCTGCATCAGCGCCCGTGCAGAACCGGCGAAAAGGCGCAGCATGGGGGACGACGAGACCCTCTCCATCATCCTGTCTTCGGTGGACGCCTTCATGAAGCGGCGTCTGCCGCCCGAGGAGATCCGCAGGCGGGACGAGAACCATCTGCCGCCCTACGATCTTGTTCCCGAACTTGCCGAGATGGGCTTGTTGCGCGCGCCGATCGCCGAGGCGCATGGCGGCCTCGGCCTGCCTTGGACGTCGATGTGCCGGATCCAGGAGCGCAACGCCTCGCACGCCTTCTTCGTCTGCTCCATCATCAACCGTTTCATCTGCTTCGGCGCGCTGCCGATCATCGCTTTCGGCTCGCAGACGCAGAAGCAGGAGATCCTGCCCCGTGTTCTGGCAGGCCGCACGCTTGTCGCCCTCGCGCTGACCGAGCCGGGCGCTGGATCGGACGCGCGGGCTGTCGCCATGCGCGCGCGCAAGGTCGACGGCGGCTGGCGTCTGACCGGCCGCAAGACGTGGATCAGCGATGCGGACCATGCGGAACTGCTGTTGACGCTGTGTCGCACGCCCGCGCCCGACGGAGGCGATCAGCCATCCTACACGGCCTTCCTCGCGCCGCGCCGCGCCGAGGGCGTCGCCATGACGCCGCTTGCCAAGGTCGGCAATCACTGCATGCCCTCTTTCGATATCGGCTATGACGACGTCTTCGTCCCCGGCGAACTGGTTCTCGGCCCGGTGGGCCAGGGCTTCCAGACGATCGCCGGAACGCTGAAATATTCGCGCGCCGGCGTCGCCTCGGGCGTCATCGGCACGGCGCAGGCCGCTTTCGATCTGGCCCGCGCCCATGCGATCGGTCGCGTGCAGTTCGGTCAGCCGGTCGCCGCATTCCAGGCGATCCGCCACCGTCTCGTCGACATGCATGTCGAGATCGTCAAGGCGCGCCTCATGGTCCGCGAGCTGGCGCGCCTGATCGACGCAGGCGAGGCCGCCGAGGAGATGAGCTCCATGACCAAGGCCGTCGCCACCGACATGCTGCAATTCGTCACCCATCACGGCATGCAGATCATGGCGAGCGCCGGCTACGCGGCTGAAAGCCCGATGCAGCGTTACTGGCGCGACGCGCGCCTGTACACCTTCGGCGAGGGATCGAACGAAATTCAGAAGGACATCATCGCGCGGTCGCTCGGGCTGCCGACGCAGGGGCGAGCAAGACGGGACATGGCATGAGCAGTTTGCGCGCTATCGATACGGTCGTGAACATCTGGACGCCGGAGGCCCTCAGCCATCGGCCGAGCTGGCGCGACGGATTCTTCGTCGACAAGATGAAAGCCGCCGACACGCTGATGAGCGGGCTCTCGCTCGAGCAGATGATCGAGCGCATGGATCGCGTCGGCGTCGAACGGGCCTTCCTCGTTGCAACCAAGGCCGGGCGGCTCGGCCATCCCTCCACCTATCACCTGCCGCCGAAGGTCGTCGCGGACGCCGTGCAACAGCATCCCGACCGCTTTTACGGACTCATTGGCGTCGACCCTTACGAAGGCATGACGGGCGTTCGCGCCATGGAACGGGCCGTTCGCGAATACGGCTTCATCGGCGCGCATCTTTATCCGCACTGGTTCGAACTCGCGCCGGACCACGCCAAGTACTATCCGTTCTACGCCAAGTGCTGCGAGCTCGACGTGCCGATCCAGTTGCAGGTCGGTCAATCGATGATCTACGCGCCCGACTATCCCTGCCGCAGCGTCGGACGGCCGATCACGCTGGATGCGGTCGCCTGCGACTTCCAGGAGCTCAGGCTGATCGGAATTCATGTCGGAATTCCATGGCACGACGAAATGATCGCGATGGCCTGGAAGCACAAGAACGTCTACATCATCGCCGACGCGCACAGCCCGAAATACTGGCCTGCCTCCTTCGTCAACTACATCCGCAGCTACGGACGCGACAAGGTGATGTTCGGCACCGATTTTCCTGTCCTCGACTGGCCGCGGACGATGCGCGAGATCGACGATCTCGGCTTCTCAGACGAGGTGCGGCGCAAGTTCCTGCGCGACAACGCCATCCGGGTTTATGGCCTGAATTTGTGAGGCCGGGCCGGACGTTGCTCCCTTCCTCGCGCGCCCGCTGTCAGCGCCTCGGGAAGGATCGCGCCGTCATGTCGTCGCGGCCTTGACGCAAATCCGTCGGGTCAGGTCCGCGACGCCGCCCATGACCGCGCAACATCGTCGACCGTGACGATATCGGCGAAGGACCACGCCATGCCGAAAAGCGCATAGTGGTTGCGCCCGCTGTCCATCTCCGCCACCGCGTCGCGCACGACGAAGACGCCGTAGTCGCGTTGTCCGGCGTCTCTCACCGTCGTCTCGACACAGATGTTGGTGGTGACGCCGCACACGACGATGTTGCGCACGCCCCGGGCGGTGAGAACCGGCTCCAGCCGCGTGCCGTAG
>JAEULW010000310.1 GCA_016793505.1 Methylobacteriaceae bacterium
ACAGGCCGATCACCGCCACGAGGAAACTGACGCCGGCGAGCAGCGCGTCATAGCCGAAGGTCAGGCGCAGACTGCCAGACACCGAATCCATGCCGACCGCCGCCAGCGCGAAGCCGAGCGCGATCGACACGGCCGCCTTCAGCGGCGGCGCGCCGGACAGGCCGACGAAACTGGCGAAGGCGAGAAAGTACACGCCAAAAAATTCCGGCGAGGAGAATTGCAGCGCAAAGCGCGTCACCCAGCCCGACAACAGCGTGATCAGCACGACGCCGACGAGCGCGCCGAAACCGGCGGACAGGAAGGCGAAGCTGAGCGCCTGCGTCGCGCGCCCGGCGCGCGCCATCGGATAGCCGTCGAAGGTCGTCGCCACGGACGACGGCTCGCCCGGAATGTTGAACAGGATCGACGTCGTCGACCCGCCGAACAACGCGCCCCAATACATCGACGTCAGCAGGATGATCGCCGCCACCGGATCCATCGTGAAGGTCAGCGGCAGCAGCAGCGACACGCCGTTCGGCGCCCCGAGCCCGGGCAGCACGCCGACCAGCACGCCGAGCAGCACGCCGACGATCATCAGCGACAGGTGATAGGTCGTCAGCGCGACCGTGAAGCCGTGCAGAAGCCCTTCGATCCCCTGCATCGTCGCCTCACAAGCCGAGCGCCGCCTCGATCGGGCCTTTCAGCATGCCGACCTTGAAGGCGCGTTCGATCAGCAGCCAGGTGACGAGCGGCGCGGCGAGCGCGATCGCCGAGGCTTTCCACAGCGCATAACGGTTCTGGAAAACCAGCGTGCCGAACAGGTACGTCGCCATGCCGACATAGAGACCGAGCGCCAGGCTGACGACGACAAGAGCGAGGATCGGCCCGGCGAAGCCGGCGACGCGCCGCGCCTGTTGCGCCGTGACGAACGGCGCGCCGCTCCAGCCGCCGGGCCGCAACGCCGGCGCCGCGGCGCGCGCCGCGTTGAAGAGGCTCGCGGCGACGATGACGATCCCAATGTAGAAGGGAAACGCGCCCGGCTCCGGCCCCGAACTCGACCAGCCCGTGCCGAATTCGCGCGCGCCGACGAGCACCACCAGCCCGAAACAGGCGAGCGCCGTCGCGACGACGACTTCGGCCAGCCAGCGCGGCATGTCGCGCTCCGTGCTATTTCGCGATCCAGCCCTCGCGCTCGAACACCTCGCGCGAGGCCTTTTCGTCGCCCTCGACGAAGGCCTTCAACTCGGCGCCGGCGAGGAACTGGCCGGTCTGCACGGTGCGCGTGATGTACTCCTGCCACTCCGGCGTCTCGGAGACCTTGCGCAGCACGCCTTCGTAGAACTTCGCCGCCTCGGCCGGCGCGCCGGCGGGCAGCCACACGGTGCGCGGCATCTGGAAACGCTCGACCGGAACGCCGCTTTCCTTGCAGGTCGGAATGTCGGCCCAGCCCTGCGTCTCGGTGACTTTCGCCCCGGCCGGCAGGCGTTTCGGCGAGAACACGCAAAGCGGGCGCACCTGGCCGGCCTTCCACTGGCCGATGCTCTCGTTCGGATTGTTGGTGTTGGAATGGACGTGGCCGCCGGCGAGCTGCGTGCCGGCCGCAGCGCCGCCCTGGAACGGCACGTAGAGGAATTTCGCGCCGGTGACGCTGGAGAGGATCGAGGTCAGCGTCTGGTCGGTGTCCTTGGACTGGCTGCCCGCCATCTTGAACTCTTCGGGCTTGGCCTTGACCGCGTCGATATAGTCCTTCGCGCTATTCCAGGGCGCGTCCGCCTTCACCCAGAGCAGGAATTCGTCGAGCGCCAGCGCCGCCACCGGCGTCAGGTCGGCGAATTTGTAGCCGAGCTTGGCGACGTAGGGCAGCAGATAGGCGTTGTTGGTGCCGAAGATGACCTTGTGCGGATCGCCGGGCGAGGTCCTGGCGACGAGATAGCCTTCCGCCCCCGAGCCGCCGCCCTTGTTGGTGACGACGATGGGCTGGTCGATCAGCTTGTACTTGAGGATGATCGACTGGATCATCCGGGTGAAATTGTCGGTGCCGCCGCCGGGCGAGGAGGTGACGACGAACTCGACCGGCTTGGAGGGCTGCCAGGCCTGCGCGGCGGCAGGGGCGGGGGCGGCGGCCGTCGCGGCGAGAAGCGCTGCGGCGATGACGAGTCGGTTCATCGTTTCCTCCCGTTTTCTGGATCGCATCAGCGCGCGGAGCGGCGTCGCCGGGCGGCTGCGCGGAGCTTGCCAGTTTCGTATGCTGTATGCAACATTCCGCCTGCCCTCGCGACCTGGCCGCCCATGAACTATCTCACACGCTATGCGGCGCTGACGCGCCGGATCGAGACCTGCGTCGTCGGCGGCGGGCAGTTCGGCCAGAGTTTTCTCGCCCAGGCGCGTTTCATCAACCGCCTCGCGGCGCGCATTGTCGTCGATCTGACGGCCGAGGCGGCGGGGCGGGCGCTCGCCGCGGCGGGCTGGCCGGCCGCCGACATCGCGCCCTGCGCCACAGCGGGCGAGGCGCAGGCCGCCTTCGCGGCGGGCCGGGCGGTCGCGCTGGCGGCGCTCGAGCCGGCGCTCGAATTGCCCTTCGACATGCTGGTGGAGGCGACCGGCCACCCGGAGGCGGCGGCGCGGCACGCCCAAGCGGCGATCGCGGCGCGCCGCCACGTCCTGCTCGTCACCAAGGAGACCGACTCGGTCGCCGGACCCGCGCTGGCGCACATGGCGCGGGCGGCCGGCGTCGGCGTGACGCCGGTCGACGGCGACCAGCCGAGCCTGCTGATCGACCTCGTCAC
>JAEULW010000075.1 GCA_016793505.1 Methylobacteriaceae bacterium
CCTCACGCGCCGGGTCAAGGTCGGGCGTATGACGGGGCGCCCCGCAGGGCGCGCGTCCCTGTAACATGGGTCGGCGGCGGGGGCGAGACAATCCTGTCGGCGCGTTGCGTTCAGGACATGGCGTCGATATCGGCCTCCTCGAGCCCGCCCGGCACGATGACCACCGGAATCGGGAAGGAGGCGGCCGCCGCGCCGGCGATCGTGCTGACCAGCGGGCCTGGCCCGTCCGAGCCGACGCCGGCGGCCAGCACGAGATAGGAAATATCCTCGTCCTCCTCGATCAGGGCGACGATCTCCTGCCCCGGCGCGCCGGTGCGGATCACCTTTTCGGGTTCTACGCCAGCGACCGTGCGGGCCTGCGCGGCGTAGCGCTCGAGCAGCTTGGCGGCCGTCTCTTCGGCCTCCTGGCGCATCACGTCGCCGACGCCGAGCCAGTGCTGGAACTCGCCCGGCTCGATGACATGCACCATGACGAGGCCGCCGCCGATGCGCGAGACGCGGCGCGCGGCGAAATGCACCGCCCGGGCGCATTCGGGCGTCGCGTCGGCGACGACGAGGAATTTCGGCCGGTGGCCCGGCTCGTAGGAGCGGCGTTTGCGCGCTGTCATGAATGGCCTCCTGCGCGCCGGCGATGCTGACAGGGCGGGACCGGCCCGGCAAGCAAGGCGGGCCGCGGCGGATTGGCCCGGGATGTGCGCCGGCGCACCGCGGCGGCGGCGGGACGCGGCATGCTGGCGGGCCCGGCCTCTCCGCGCCAAGGACCGCCGCCATGCGCCTTCCGCTCGCCGCTGTCGTTCTCGCCTCGACCTGTTTCGCCGCGCTCGCCCAGCAGTCCACTCCCGACGCCGAGGCGCAGGCGCGCGAGCGCGCGGCGGCCGAAGCCGCCATCGCCGCCTGCGACGTCGGAGCGAGCGCGCCGGGCGATGCCGACACCAGGGCCGCGCCGGTGCTGATGCTCGACTTCATGTCGCGCCGGCAGGAGCGCGCGGCGCATGACGAGATCAAGGCGGCCTGCGCGGCGGCGACCGTCGCCGAGCCGAATTCGGAGCGGCTGCGCTACCAGCACCTGCGCGTGCTCTATCTCGATCCCGACTACGCCACGTCGGAGCGGCCGGGCTGGCTCGAGACGGCGATGGCGCTCGCGGCGAAGACGGGCCGGGCGGACGCGCAGTTCCTGCACTTCTTCGAACTCGACCTGAAGGCGGTGCGATCGCCCGAGGACGGCGAGGCGGCGAGCGAGGCGATCGCGACGCTGCGCGCCGCCGCCGCCCAGGGGCATGTCGAAGCGCTGGACCTGCTGATGCGCAAGCTCGCCGACCGCGACAGCTATTTCCCCTATGCGCCGCGCGAGGCGGTTGCGATCGCCGACCGGCTGGCGCAGGGCGCCCCGGCGCCGCCGACGCCGCGCAGCGATGCCGTGCTGCCGCGGCTGCGCTATGCGGCGCGGTACGAGGCGGCGCGCATCCGGCTTTCGGCGCCGGGCTTCGAGCCGGCCGAACAGGCCGCCGGCTTCGCGACTCTGAAGGAGATGGCGGACGCCGGCGACTCCCTGCCGATCCTGCCGCTGGCGCGGGCGCTGCGCGCCGGCGAGGGCGCGCCGCGCGATCCCGTCGCGGCGCGGGCGATGCTGGAGCGGGCCGACTCGGGGCCGGCGCGCGTCGAACTCGCCGAGATGCTGCTCGCCGGCGAGGGCGGGCCGGCCGACCGGGCGCGCGCCCTGACGATGCTGAAGGACGACCGGCTCGGCTGGATCGGCAAGCGCAACCGGCTGCTCGCCGACGTCTATCTCGGCGAGCGCTTTCCGGGGCCCGACCCGCGCGCCGCGCTGACGGCGCTGGAACGCTCGAGCACCGACATCGAGTCCGACCTGCGCCGCGCCGCGCTGCTGGCGCAGACGAAGCTGCCGGCGCGCGACGCGAAAGACCTGACCGAGCGTCTGTCGCGCGCCGCGCGCAACGGCATGCGCGGCGCGGCGCTGGCGCTCGCCCGCCTCGCCTTCGCCGATCATTCGTCGCTGCGCGACCTCGCCGTGACGCGCGCGGCGCTCGCGCCTTTCGCGGCGCAGGGCGACCGCGAGGCGCGGCTGATGCTGGCGCGGGCGCAGTTCGACAATCTGTTCTCGACCTCCTACCGGCCGAACCGCAGCGGCGACCTCGGCGACGACGACATTCGCGCGATCATCGCCGAGGGCGTCGCCGCCGGCTCGGCGCAGGCCTTCCTGCTGCGCGGCCAGCTGCAACGGCGCGGCGCGCTCTATGCGCAGGACGATCGCGCCGCGACGCAGGACATCGTGCGCGCCGCCGAACTCGGCGATCTGCAGGCGATGCATCTTGCCGGCAAGGCCTATGACGACGGGCTCGGCGTGCAGAAAAATGCGCGCGAGCGGCTGCGCTGGTGGCGCGAGGGGGCGAAGCGCGGCCATCTCGATTCGCGCGAGAGTCTGGCCGGCGCCTTCACCTTCGATTCCTTCGACCGCCTGATGACGCTGCGCGAGGGCGTCACCGAGCCGATCATCCTGTGGGCGAACGGGCTCGGCTTCCGCTACGGCGACTCGCTCGCGGCGATGAACCAGATGTCGATGTCGTCGCTGTTCGGCGGCGGACGGATCCGCGAGGCGCCGGCGAGCGCCATCGCCGCCGCCATCCTCGAGGGGCTGCGCCTCGCCCCCGCCGGCGCGCAGGATGCGCGGCTGGTGCAGCTCGGGCGCGGCCTGCCGGCGGAATTGCGCCTCGAGATCGAGCGCGCGCTGGCGAAAGCCGGCCATCTGAAAGAGGCGCCGGACGGCTATTTCGGGCCGCAGGCGCGCGCCGCCGTCGCCGCCTTCGTCGAGAAGGGCGAGCCGCTGGCGGCCGCCGCCGCGCCCGCGCCCGTCGTCGCCGCGCAACAGACCGCCGCGGCCCCGGCGGCGACGCCCGCCGGCGCGCCGGCGACGGGCGGGCTCGACAAGGCGACGCTCGACAGGGCGCGCGACGTTGCCTTCAAGGCGGCGATCGCCGCGAAGACCGACAAGGAGCGGCGCGCCGCCGTCGCCGGTCTCGCGGCTCTGGCGCGTTACGGCGACACGCCGGCGCGCTGGGCGCTGATGCGCAACTACCATCAGTCGACGATCGTGCGACAGGCGATCAGCGCGGAGGAGCTGACGCGCTTTGCGCTCGACGTTCTGGCGACCAAGCCGGAAGGCGCGCAGAAGGCCGACTTCGAATTCATCTTCAACGTCTCGCGCCTGTATCAGGACCGCAAGCTCGCGGTCTTCGCCCGCGCCTTCGTCGAAGCGATGCGCGACGACTCGCGGCTGCGCGATCCGCTCGAACTCGGCGGGTTGCTCGGCCATGCGCGCATGGCGCCGGGCGCCTGCGACGCGCTCGCGGCCGAGGCGAAGCGGCTGAAGATCGCCGCGTCGGAGGATTGCGCCGGGCCGATCGTCGAGGCGCTGATCGCCCATGCGACGAAGGCAGGCCCGGCCGGCGTCGAGGCGAAGGCGCGCCAGGCGGCGGAAGCCGGCGTGCGCGCGCTGGCGAAGTGAGGCGCGGCGCGGCTCAGCGCAGGAAGCCGACGATGTCCTTGACCTCGTCCATGACGCGCGTCGCGCGGGCGCGGGCGCGCTCGGCGCCGTCCTTCAACACCGCGTCGATATAGGCGGCGTCGGTCTGCAGGCGCTTCATCTCGGCGCCGATCGGCCCGAGCCGCGCCACGGCGAGATCGACCAGCGCGTTCTTGAAGGTCGAGAACTGGCCGCCGCCGAAGCGCTTCAGCACGTCGGGCCTGGCGACGCCGTCGAGCGCGGCGAAAATGCCGACGAGATTGTCCGCCTCCGGGCGGCCGGCGAGGCCCTCGACCTCGGAGGGCAAGGGCTCGGGATCGGTCTTGGCCTTGCGCACCTTCTGGGCGATGGCGTCGGCCTCGTCCGACAGATTGATGCGCGAATAATCGGAGGGATCGGATTTCGACATCTTCTTCGAGCCGTCGCGCAGGCTCATGACGCGCGTCGCCGGGCCCTGGATCAGCGGCTCGGGCAGCGGGAAATAGCCCTCGCCATGGCCGAGGCGGGCGATGTCCTGCGCGAAGTCGTTGTTGAATTTCTGGGCGATGTCGCGGGACAGCTCGAGATGCTGCTTCTGGTCGTCGCCGACCGGCACATGCGTGGCGCGATAGACGAGAATGTCGGCGGCCATCAGCACGGGATAATCGTAAAGGCCGATCGAGGCGTTCTCGCGATCCTTGCCGGCCTTCTCCTTGAACTGCGTCATGCGGTTGAGCCAGCCGATGCGGGCGACGCAGTTGAACACCCAGGCGAGCTCGGCATGCTCGGGCACGCGGCTCTGGTTGAAGATGATCTGCTTCTTCGGATCGATGCCGCAGGCGATGTAGGCGGCCGCGACCTCGCGCGTGGCGCGAGTCAATTCGGCCGGCCCGCCCCAGACGTCGACCGACTGGGTGATCGCATGCAGATCGACGACGCAGTAGATGCAATCATAGCTCTTCTGCAGCTCGACGAAATTGCGGATCGCGCCGAGATAATTGCCGAGATGCAGATTGCCCGTGGGCTGCACGCCGGAAAAAACGAGCTGGTCGAAACGGGCCATCGGAGTCCCACGCGGTTGCGGCGGCTCGTCGTCGAGCGGCGCGCCTTATCGCAACCCGCGGGCGCGCGCGCAAGGGGCAAGCCATCAGCGCCCGAGCGCGGCGCGCACGGCGCGCAGATCGAAGGCGCCGATCGCATGTCCGAACAGGGCGTAGCCGGCAAGGCCGGCGACGCACAGCGCGGCGAGCGCGGCGAAGCGCGCCAGCGCGCCCGCCGCGAGCGCCGGCGCGAGCAGCGCAGCGCCGAGAATCAAGGCGCAGCCCATCGCGACGCTGGCCGCGACAACGAGGCCGGCGCGACGCAGAGTCGCGGCGTCGGGCGTGTAGTGACCGCGGCTGCGCATCAGCACATAGAGAAGAACCACGTTCACCCAACCCGCGGCCGTCGCCGCCAGCGCGACGCCGACATGCTCGAGCGACGGAAACAGCGCCAGCGACAGCACGACGTCGACGGCGGCGCCGATCAGCGCGACGATCACCGGCGTGCGGATGTCGGCGCGCGCGAAGAAGGCGGTCTGCAGCGCTTTGGCCAGCACATAGGCGGGCAGGCCCGGCGCAAAGGCGGCCAATGTGCGGCCGGTCTCCAGCGCGGCGCGCGCATCGAAGGCGCCGCGCCGGAACAGCACGTCGACGATCGGGCCGGCGAGAATCAGCAAGGCGACGGCGCCGGGCGCGGTGACGGCGAGCGCAAATTCGATCGCATGGCCCTGGGCGAGGCGCGCGCCCGCATGATCGCCCTCGGTCAGACGCCGCGTCAGCGCCGGCAGCAGCACGAGACCGATGGCGACGCCGACGACGCCGAGCGGCAACTGGTAAACGCGGTCGGCGTAGTAAAGAAACGACACCGCGCTCGGCGATTGCGAGCCGACGATCGAGCCGACGAAGGCGTTGACCTGGGCGATGCCGCCGGCGAAGGCGCCGGGAATGGCGAGGGTCAACAGCCGGCGCAATTCCGGCGAGACGCGCGGCCGGCGCCAGCGCCACATCAGCCCGGCGCGACGCAGCGCGATCCAGCACAGCGCGAGTTGCGCGGCGCCGCCGATCGTCACGGCGATCGACAGCCAGCGCGCGCCGGCGCGCACGCTGCTCTGGCCGGCATATTCGACAAAGGCGAGCACGCCGACCAGCACGCCATTGAGCACGACGGGCGCGAAGGCCGCCGCCGTGAAGCGATGCGCCGCGTTGAGCGCGCCGGCGAGCAGCGCCGCCAGGCTGGCGAAGAACAGAAACGGAAATGCGAGGCGAGAGAGCGTCACCGTCAGCGCGAATTTCTCCGGATCCTCGGCGAAGCCGGGCGCCAGCAGAAACACCACGACGCCCATGGCGACCTCCGCCGCCGCGCAGATCGCGGCGAGCGTCAGGGCGAGCGCGACGAAGGCGTCGCCGGTGAAATCATCGGCGGCGCGGGCCCCGCGTTCGGCGCGCAACTGATCGTAGATCGGCACGAAGGCGGGATTGAGCGCGCCTTCCGACAGAAGCCGGCGGAACAGATTGGGCAGGCGGAAGGCGACGACGAAGGCGTCGGCGATCGCGCCCGAGCCGAGCGTCGCCGCGAGCATGATGTCGCGGACGAAACCGAGCACGCGCGAGGCGCCGGTTCCGACGCCGACCGTCAGGAGGCTGCGAGCGAACATGCCTGCGAAGCAAGCCGCGCGGCGCGCGCCGCGTCAAGCCGGACTTTCAGAGCACGAAACGGCTGAGATCGGCGTTGCGCGCCAG
This sequence comes from Methylobacteriaceae bacterium, assembly GCA_016793505.1. Lineage (GTDB taxonomy): Bacteria > Pseudomonadota > Alphaproteobacteria > Rhizobiales > Beijerinckiaceae. Next base: position 6,301 of record JAEULW010000075.1, read on the forward strand.
TTCGCCGAGATGGCGCATGACATGGGCGCCGTCGATGACGACGCGTTCGCCCTGCCGGTCGGGCGCGGTGAAGCTGACCTCGTCGAGAATGCGCTCCATCACCGTCTGCAGCCGGCGCGCGCCGATGTTCTCGACGGTGGAATTGACCTGCACCGCGACGCGGGCGATCGCCGCGATGGCGTCGGGCGTGAAGATCAGCTCGACGCCCTCTGTCGCCAGCAGCGCGGCGTACTGCTTGACGAGGCTCGCCTCGGTGTCGGTGAGGATGCGACGGAAATCGCTCTCGTCGAGCGAGGCGAGTTCGACGCGGATCGGCAGGCGGCCCTGCAATTCGGGCAACAGATCGGAGGGGCGGGCGACATGAAAGGCGCCGGAGGCGATGAACAGGATGTGGTCGGTCTTCACCGCGCCGTGCTTGGTCGCCACCGTCGTGCCCTCGATCAGCGGCAGGAGGTCGCGCTGCACGCCCTCGCGCGAGACGCCGGCGTCGCGGCCCTCCCTTGCGCAGATCTTGTCGATCTCGTCGAGGAAGACGATGCCGTTGTTCTCGACGTCGCGGATCGCCTCCTGCACGAGCTGATCCTGATCGAGCATCTTGTCGCTCTCCTCGGCGATGAGCGGCTCGTGCGCCTCGCGCACCGTGGTGCGGCGCGACTTCGTGCGGCCGAGGCCCTTGCCGAAAATGTCGCCGAGATTGATCGCGCCGATCGAGGCGCCGGGCAGGTTGGGCAGCTCGAGCATGGGCATTCCGGCGCCGGACTGGGCGATCTCGATCTCGATCTCCTTGTCGTCGAGCTCGCCGGCGCGCAGCTTCTTGCGGAAGGAATCGCGCGTGGCGGGCGAGGAGCCGGCGCCGACCAGCGCGTCGAGCACGCGCTCCTCGGCGGCGAGCTGGGCGCGCGCGGCGAGGCCCTTGCGCTTGCGCTCGCGCACCAGCGCGATCGCCACCTCGACGAGATCGCGGACGATCTGCTCGACGTCGCGGCCGACATAGCCGACCTCGGTGAATTTCGTCGCCTCGACCTTGAGGAAGGGCGCATCGGCGAGCCTGGCCAGCCGCCGCGCGATCTCGGTCTTGCCGCAGCCGGTCGGGCCGATCATCAGGATGTTTTTCGGCAGAACCTCCTCGCGCATCTGGCCATCGAGCCTGAGGCGGCGCCAGCGGTTGCGCAGGGCGATCGCCACGGCGCGCTTGGCCGGCTGCTGGCCGACGATGTGGCGATCGAGCTCGGAGACGATCTCGCGCGGAGAGAAGCCTGTCATGCCTCGTGAACTCCCGCCTCAGCCGGTCGCGTCGATCGTCTCGACGACGAGACTGCTGTTGGTATAGACGCAGATTTCGGCGGCGATCGCCATGGCGCGGCGGACGATCTCTTCGGGCTCGAGCGGCATCGGCAGCAGCGCGCGCGCCGCCGCCATCGCATAATTGCCGCCCGATCCGATGGCGATCGCCGAGCCGAATTCGGTGTATTCGGGCTCGAGCACGTCGCCGGTGCCGGACAGGACGAGGCCGACGCTTCCGTCCGAGACCAGCATCATCGCCTCGAGCCGGCGCAGAAAGCGATCGGTGCGCCAGTCCTTGGCGAGCTCGACGCAGGCGCGCACGAGCTGGCCGGGATATTGCTCGAGCTTGGCCTCGAGCCGCTCGGACAGGGCGAAGGCGTCGGCGGTGGCGCCGGCGAAGCCCGCGACGATCTGCCCACGGCCGAGGCGGCGCACCTTGCGCGCATTGTTCTTGATGACGGTCTGGCCGATGCTGACCTGACCGTCGCCGCCGATGACCGTGCGCGCGCCCTTGCGGACCATCAGAATGGTGGTCGCATGCCAGGCGCCGCCCGCCGGCGCGCCGTCCTGTCGATCCATCGGGCCGCTCCCTGCGCTGCTCGAACCGTGAGCATCTAGGAATTCGTCCCGCCCGGCGCAAGCCGGATGCGTAAGAGTCGGGCTTTGCCCACCGGCGGGAACAGGCTATAGGCCTTCGCCCGCCGCGCCCCCGAGGGGCGGGCGGCAGTCGTCAGTCGGAGAGCCGACGGAATGATCGATCATGCCGCCCAGTCGGCTACGGCCGGCGGAAGCCCCGGCGACGGCCATGCCGAAGCGGGCCACGGCGGCTTCTGGAAGCTGACGCTCGGCAGCATCGGCGTCGTCTATGGCGACATCGGCACGAGCCCGCTCTACGCGCTGCGCGAATCCCTGCATCACGCCAAGCCGACCGGCGTCGCCGCGCCGGAGGTTCTCGGCGTCGTGTCGCTGCTGACCTGGGCGCTGATCATCATCGTCACGCTGAAATATGTCATCTATCTGTTGCAGGCCGACAACAACGGCGAGGGCGGCACGCTGTCGCTGATGGCGCTGGCGCAGAACGCGCTCGGCCGACGCTCGCTGCCGGTGTTCTTCCTCGGCGTCACCGGCGCGGCGCTGTTCACCGGCGACGCGGTGATCACGCCGGCGATTTCGGTGCTTTCGGCGGTGGAAGGCCTGAAGGTGGTCGAGCCGCGGCTCGAACATTACGTGCTGCCGATCACGCTGGTCATCATCGTGCTGCTGTTCATGGTGCAGAGTCGCGGCACCGGCAAGGTGGCGGCGTTCTTCGGCCCGATCATGCTGGTGTGGTTCGCGACGCTGGCGATTCTCGGCCTGTCGCATATCGGCGACGCGCCGGAGATCGTCGCCGCGCTGAACCCGTGGCACGCGCTGAAATTCCTGCTCAGCCACGGGGTCATCGGCTTCATCGTGATGGGCAGCGTGTTCCTGGCGGTGACCGGCGCCGAGGCGCTCTACGCCGACATGGGGCATTTCGGGCGCAAGCCGATCCGCGCGGCGTGGATCGCGCTGGTGCTGCCGGCGCTGCTGCTCAACTACTATGGCCAGGGCGCGCTGATCCTGAAGACGCCGGCGGCGATGGAGAACCCGTTCTTCCTGCTCGCCCCCGACTCGATGACGCTGCCGCTGGTCATCCTGGCGACGCTCGCCACCGTGATCGCCAGCCAGGCGACGATCACCGGCGCCTTCTCGCTGGTGCGTCAGGCGATCCAGCTCGGCCTGCTGCCGCGCCTCGAGATCCAGCACACGTCCGACGAGCATTCGGGCCAGATCTACATTCCGCGCGTCAACCGGCTGCTGCTCGCCGGCGTCGTCATCCTCGTCATCGCCTTCAAGACGTCGAGCGCGCTCGCCTCGGCCTATGGCATCGCGGTGACGGCCTCGATGGTGGTCGATTCCTGCCTCGCCTTCTACGTGGTGTGGAAGATGTGGCGCTGGCCGGTCGCCGGGGCGGCGCTGTTCGTCACCGGCTTCCTCGTCATCGAGCTCGCCTTCTTCGCCGCCAACCTCTTGAAGCTGTTCGACGGCGGCTGGGCGCCGGTGCTGTTCGGCGCGGCGATGATCGTGACGATGTGGACCTGGGCGCGCGGAACGCGGCTCCTGAACCAGAAGACGCATCGCGACTCGATCCCGCTCGCCGATCTGTCGCGCATGCTGGAGAAGAGCAAGCCGACGCGCGTGCCGGGCACGGCGATCTTCCTGACCAGCGACACCGAGGTGGCGCCGGCGGCGCTGATGCACAACATCAAGCACAACAAGGTGCTGCACGAGCGCGTCGTGGTGATGTCGGTGAAGACCGAACCGCGGCCGCGCGTGCCCGATTCGCAGCGCTACGAGATCGCCAGACTGTCGAACGACTTCATCGTCGCGACGCTGCATTTCGGCTACATGGAGAGCCCGCGCGTGCCGGCGGCGCTGGCGCTGATGCGCAAGCAGGGGCACAAGTTCGACATCATGACGACGTCGTTCTTCCTCGGCCGGCGGTCGATCAAGCCGTCGCCGAATTCAGGCATGCCGCTGTGGCAGGACCATCTCTACATCTTCCTGTCCAAGCAGGCCTCGAACGCGACAGACTTCTTCTCGATCCCGTCCGACCGCGTCGTCGAACTCGGCGCGCAGGTGACGGTCTGAGCCAGAGGCTCAGCCGCCGACGTTGAAGGCGGCGAGCGTCGCCATGTTGACGATGTCGGAATCCTTGGCGCCGAGAGGGACGATCTGCACCGGCTTGTCGAGGCCGACGATCAGCGGGCCGATGACCGTCGCCCCGCCGAGCGTCTGCAACAGGCGCGTCGAGATCGACGCCGAATGGATCGCCGGCATGACCAGCACATTGGCGGTGTCGGTGAGACGGCAGAAGGGATAGGCGCTCATCTTCTGCCGGTCGAGCGCGACGTCGGCCGACATGTCGCCGTCATACTCGAAATCGAGCCGGCGCGAATCGAGGATGCGCACCGCCTCCTGGATGCGGGCCATGCGGTCGCCCTGGGGCTGGCCGAAGGTCGAGAAGGAGAGCATGGCGACGCGCGGCTCGTAGCCGAGGCGACGGGCGACGCCGGCCGCGCCGATGGCGATCTCGGCGAGCTCCTCGCCATTCGGCATCTCGGTGATCGAGGTGTCGGCGACGACGACCGGCTTGCCGCGCGCCAGCACGAGCGAAACGCCGATCAGGCGATGGCCGGGCCGCGGATCGATGACGCGGCGCACTTCCTCGAGGCAGATCGAGAAATTGCGGGTGACGCCGGTGACCATGGCGTCGGCGTCGCCGGTGGCCACCATCGAGGCGCCGAAGTAGTTGCGGTCGTTGTTGATCAGGCGATGGCAGTCGCGCAGGAGATAGCCGCGGCGCTGCAGGCGCTCGTAGATGAACTGCGTGTAGACGGAATTGCGCTGCGACAGACGAGCGTTGTTGATCTCGATGTTCTTGTCGTCGATATCGATGCCGCCCTGCTGCGCCGTCCAGCGGATGCGGTCCTCGCGGCCGACCAGGATCGCCGTGCCGAGCCCCTGATGCACGAAGGACAGGGCGGCGCGGATGACCTGCTCCTCCTCGCCCTCGGCGAAGACGACGCGCTTGGGATAGCGGCGCACGCGCTCGACGATGCGCTGCAAGGCGCCGGCCACCGGGTCGCGCCGCGCGTTCAGCTGCGCCTTGTAGGCGTCCATGTCGACGATCGGCCGGCGGGCGACGCCGGTCTCCATCGCCGCTTTGGCGATCGCCGGCGGCACGACATGGATGAGCCGCGGATCGAAGGGCACGGGGATGATGTAATCGCGACCGAAGCGCGGCCGCGCGCCCTGATAGGCGACGGCCACCTCGTCCGGCACGTCCTCGCGGGCAAGTTCTGCGAGCGCGTGGACGGCGGCGATCTTCATCTCCATGTTGATGGTCGTGGCGCGCACGTCGAGCGCGCCGCGGAAGATGTAGGGGAAGCCGAGCACGGTGTTGACCTGGTTCGGATAGTCCGACCGGCCGGTCGCCATGATGGCGTCGTCGCGGACCGCGGCGACCTCCTCCGGCGTGATCTCGGGATCGGGATTGGCGAGGGCGAAGATGATCGGCCGCGGCGCCATGACGCGGACCATGTCCTGCGACAGCGCGCCCTTGGCCGAGAGGCCGAAAAAGATGTCGGCGCCGACCATGGCCTCGGCCAGCGTGCGATGCGGCGTCTCGACCGCATGCGCCGATTTCCACTGGTTCATGCCTTCCGTGCGGCCGCGCCAGATCACGCCCTTGGTGTCGCACAGGATGATGTTCTCGGCCGCAAAGCCCATCGACTTCAGAAGGTCGAGGCAGGCGACGCCGGCCGCCCCGGCGCCGTTGCAGACGAGCTTCGTCGTGGCGATGTCGCGGCCGGTCAGCTTCAGCGCGTTGAGGATGCCGGCCGCCGCGATGATCGCGGTGCCGTGCTGGTCGTCATGGAAGACGGGGATGTCCATCAGCTCCTTGAGCCGCTCCTCGATGACGAAGCACTCCGGCGCCTTGATGTCCTCCAGATTGATCCCGCCGAAGGAGGGGCCGAGATAGCGCACCGCGGCGACGAAGGCGTCGACATCCTCGGTGTCGACCTCGAGATCGATCGAGTCGACGTCGGCGAAGCGCTTGAACAGCGCCGCCTTGCCCTCCATCACCGGCTTGGAGGCGAGCGGGCCGAGATTGCCGAGGCCGAGGATCGCGGTGCCGTTGCTGATCACCGCCACCATGTTGCCGCGCGTCGTGTAGTCGAAGGCGCGGGAGGGATCCTCGGCGATCGCCTTGACCGGCACGGCGACGCCCGGGGAATAGGCGAGCGACAGATCGCGCTGCGTCGCCATCGGCTTGGAGGCGACGATCTCGAGCTTGCCGGGGCGGCCCTGGGCGTGAAACTGCAGCGCCTCCTGGTCGGTGATGGTCGGGCGTTTGCGCAGTTCCGTCCTGTCCTCGGCCATGTCGACATTCCCCCCGCAGCGTTCTCGTTCGAATTTCGATGCATAGACCGCGGGTTGCGGCGGGACAAGCGAGGCCGGCCGGATTCGGCCGCGCAGCCCGGCCGGCGCGTGCGGCGGCGGCGCGGCTTTGCTAGGCTCGCCGGCGATGAATCCGAACCCGCCCCCCGCCGAAGGCCCCCTCGCCCGCGTCACGCCGATGATGGCGCAGTATATCGAGATCAAGGCGGCCAATCCGGACTGTCTGCTGTTCTACCGGATGGGGGATTTCTACGAGCTATTCTTCGAGGACGCGGAGGTCGCCAGCCGGGCGCTCGGCATCGTGCTGACCAAGCGCGGCAAGCACGAGGGCGCCGACATCCCGATGTGCGGCGTGCCGATCGAGCGCGCCGACGACTATCTGCAACGGCTGATCGGGCTCGGCCACCGCGTCGCGGTGTGCGAGCAGATCGAGGATCCGGCGCAGGCGCGCAAACGCGGGCCGAAATCGGTGGTGCGGCGCGACGTGGTGCGGCTGGTCACGCCCGGCACGATCACCGAGGAGCGGCTGCTCGATCCGGGCCGCGCCAATCTGCTCGTCGCGGTGACGCGGCTCAGGGCGGGCGAAACGCGCACGGTCTACGGCGTGGCGGCGGTCGACATCTCGACCGGCGGCTTCACGCTGCGCGAGACCGGCGAGGCGGAGCTCGCCGGCGAGCTGGCGCGGCTCGAGCCGTCCGAGATCGTCGTCACGGACGGGGCGGAGACCGACGCCGCGCTCGCCCGCGCCCTCGAGACGGCGCGCGCGCCGGTGACGCGGCTCGGCCGAGAGGCCGCCTCGGCGGCGCAGGCCGAACGCACGCTCGCCGAGTTCTATCGCGTCGCCACGCTGGAGGGCTTCGGCCGGTTCAGCCGCGCCGAACTCGCCGCCGCGGCGCTCGCCGTCGCCTATGTCGCGCGCACGCAGAAGGGCGCGCGCCCCGCCCTCGCGCCGCCGACGCGCGAGGAAAGCGCGGCGGCGATGGAGATCGACCCGGCGACGCGCGCCAATCTGGAGCTGACGCGGACGCTGTCGGGCGAGCGCGCCGGCTCGCTGCTGGCGACGATCGACCGCACCGTCACGCCGGCCGGCGGGCGGCTGCTGGCCGAGCGGCTGGCGAGCCCGCTGACCGATCCCGACGCCATCGCGCGCCGGCACGAGGCAATCGCCTTTCTCATCGAGGAGGGCGCGGCGCGCGAGGCCTTGCGCAAACTTCTCGCCGGCGCGCCCGACATGGCGCGGGCGCTGTCGCGGCTGGCGCTGGAGCGCGGCGGGCCGCGCGATCTGGCGGCGCTGCGCGACGGGCTAAAAGCGGCGGACGCCGCGGCGCGGATTTTCGAAGACCGCGCGCCGCCGCCGGAGATCGCCGAAGCCGCCGTCGCGGCGCGGCGCGAGGACGCCATTCTCGAAACGGCGCTGGCCGCCGCGCTCGCCGACGACTTGCCGCTCGCCCGGCGCGACGGCGGCTTCGTGCGCGGCGGATTCGATCCCTTGCTCGACGAGACGCGGGCGCTGCGCGACGAGAGCCGCCGCGTCGTCGCCGAACTGCAGGCGCGCTACGCCGAGGAGACGGGCGCCAGGCCGCTGCGCGTCAAGCACAACAATTTCCTCGGCTACTTCATCGAGGTGAACCAGGCGCAGGGCGAGGCGCTGCTGAAGCCGCCCTTCGCCGGACGCTTCCACCATCGCCAGACGATGGCCGGGGCGATGCGCTTCTCGACCAACGAACTCGGCGAACTCGAGGCGAAGATCGCCTCCGCCGCCGACCGGGCGCTGGCGATGGAGCTCGACATCTTCCAGCGTCTCGCCGGCATGGCGCTGGCGCAGGCCGAGGCGATCAAGCGCGCCGCCGACGGGCTCGCCGCGCTCGACGTCGCGAGCGCGCTGGCCGACCTCGCGGCGCGGCGCGACTGGACGCGGCCGCGCGTCGACCGCTCGCTCGCCTTCCGTCTCGAAGGGGCGCGCCATCCGGTCGTCGAGGCGGCGCTGCAGGCGCGCGGCGAGCCCTTCGTCGCCAATGACTGCGACCTCGAAGGCGATGCGAGCGGCGGCGCCATCGCCATCGTCACCGGCCCGAACATGGCGGGCAAATCGACCTATCTGAGGCAGAGCGCGCTGATCGCGATCCTCGCCCAGGCCGGTTCCTATGTGCCGGCGCGCCGCGCGCATCTCGGCGTCGTCGACCGGCTGTTCTCGCGCGTCGGCGCGGCCGACGATCTGGCGCGCGGGCGCTCGACCTTCATGGTGGAGATGGTGGAGACGGCGGCGATCCTCAACCGCGCCACGGACCGTTCGCTGGTGGCGCTCGACGAGATCGGCCGCGGCACGGCGACCTTCGACGGCCTGTCGATCGCCTGGGCGGCGATCGAGCATCTCAACGCGACGAACCGCTCGCGGGCGCTGTTCGCCACGCATTTCCACGAGCTGACGCAGCTTTCGACGACGCTGGAGCGGGTGAAAAACCTGACGATGCGCGTCACCGACCACAAGGGCGAGGTGATCTTCCTGCACGAGATGGCGGCGGGCGCGGCCGACCGCTCCTACGGCATCCAGGTGGCGCGGCTCGCCGGCCTGCCCGCCTCGGTCGTGGAGCGGGCGCGGGCGCTGCTGGCGGCGCTGGAGGCGAGCGACCGGCGACGCGGCGCGAAGGCGACGCTCGCCGATCTGCCGCTGTTCGCGGCTGCGGCGGCGGCGCCCGCATCTGCGCCGCCGCCTGTCGAGATCGACGCGCTGCGCGAAGCGCTGGCCTTGCTCGATCCCGACGACCTCACCCCGCGCGGCGCGCTCGAAGCGCTCTATCGACTGAAGAGGCTCGCCGCGCCGCGCTGAGCGAGGTCAGCGACGGCCGCTGCCGCCGCCGCCCGAGCCCGAGCCGCCGCTCGAACCCGAGCCCGAGCCGCCGCTCGAGCCGGACGAGCCGCCGCCGGGACCGCTGTTGGAGCCGCCGCGCCCGCCGCCGCGGTCGTCGCCGCCGCGATCGTCCGCCCCGCGCCCGCGGGCGCCGCCGCGGTCGTCGCCGACATCATGATTGGGGCCATCGTCCGCGCCACGCCGGGCCACCACGATCCGGTCGGCCATCGAAGCATGCGCGCCGCCGCCGTCATCGCCGCCGCGACCGCGGCCGCGCCCGCCATGATCATCGCCGGCGTCGTGGTTGGCGCCGTCATCCGCGCCGCGACGGGCGTAGACACGGAAGTCGTATGTCGAGGCGTGACTGGCGCCATCGTCGCCGCCGCGCCCGCGGCCGCCGCGATCGTCGCCGGCGTCGTGGTTGGCGCCGTCATCCGCGCCGCGCCGGGCGAAGAGCTGGAATTCATAGGCCCTGGCGTGACTGGCGCCGTCGTCGCCGCCGCGCCCGCGGCCGCCGCGATCGTCGCCGGCGTCGTGGTTGGCGCCATCATCGGCCCCGCGCCGGGCCAGTTGGGTCGCCTCGCCGGTCGCGGCCGCGCCGGCGGAGGCCGAAAGGGCGACAGTGGTCGCCGCAAGGGCGGCGCCGAGAAGGAGTCGCGTCAACATGGGGTGTCCTCCTGATTGCGCCGGCCCATCGCCGGCATGGGCCATTGCTAGCGAAGGGCGCCCTGCAACCGCCTGACGCCGACGCTCAGCTTGTCTTCAGCTTGCCGTCAGGCGGCTGTAAGCTCGGGCGTCCTAGGGTGCGCGGTCATGCTGAAGCGCGTCCGCATCCGTCTTCGCCCGCGCCTGGCCGCGCTCGCCGCCGGGCTGGCGGCGCTTTGGCTGGTCGCCGCGCCGGCGGCGGCCAAGGACGGCGACAGCGGCGGATCGGGCGGCGGCGGCTCCGGCTCGTCGGGAGGGTCAGGCTCCTCCGGCGGATCGGGCTCCTCCGGCGGATCGGGATCGTCCGGCGGATCGGGTTCCTCGGGCGGCTCCGGCTCCTCGGGCGGATCGGGCGCGTCGTCCGGAAGCTCGGGCGGCTCGGGCTCGTCGAGCGGCGGACGGTCGGGCCGATCCGGCTCGTCGGACGATGCCAGCGCGGCGCCGGGCGGCGCGGCCGCCGCCGGCGCCAGCGGCTATGGCGGCGGATCGGGCGGCTGGTTCGGCCGCGGCGACGCCGGCCCGGCCGATCCGCGCGCCGCCGTGTCGCGCGGCCAGGCGCGGCCGCTCGCCGACGTGCTGCCGACGGCGCGGCGCGCCGCGCGCGGCGAAGTGCTGGACGCCAGCCTCGTGCGGAGCGAAGACGGCGCCCTGGTCTACGCCATCACGATCCTCAGCGCCGAGGGGCGCTATGTCGACGTGCTCGTCGACGCGTTGCAGAACCGGACGATCTCGGTGAGGAGACGCTGATGCGCGTGCTGCTGGTGGAGGACGAGGCGGGCATCGCCGAGGACGTCATCGAGGCGCTGCGCGGGGCCGGCTATGTCGCCGCGCACGCCAGCGACGGCGAGGAGGGCTGGTTCCTCGGCGAGACCGAAAGTTACGACGCCATCATCCTCGATCTCGGCCTGCCGCGGCTCGACGGCATGAGCGTGCTGAAGCGCCTGCGCGCGGCCGGCGTCGAGACGCCGATCCTCATCCTCACCGCGCGCGGGGCGTGGATGGAGCGCGTCGAGGGCATCGACGCCGGCGCCGACGACTACATCACCAAGCCCTTCCACATCGAGGAGCTGATGGCGCGCCTCAACGCCATCCTGCGACGCGGCAAGGGCCAGCTCACCGCGACGATCGAGGTCGGCCGGCTGCGCATCGACACACGGCGCATGAACGTCACGCTGGACGGGCGCGGCGTCGCGGTGTCGCCGCTCGAATATCGGGCGCTGCGCTACCTCGCCGCCAATCGCGACCGCGCCGTGCCGCAGGTCGAACTCGCCGAGCATGTCTATGAAAGCGAGCAGGAGCCCGACTCCAACGCGCTCGAAGTGCTGGTGGCGCGGCTCAGGCGCAAGCTCGGCGCCGAGATGATCGCGACGCGGCGCGGCTTCGGCTACATGATCGGGGGCGCGGCGTGACGCTCGCCTCGATCCGCACGCGGCTGATGCTGCTCGCCGTCGTGTCGATCGTCACGACGCTGGCGGCGGTCGGCGTCATTCTCGTGCTGATCTTCGAGGCGCATCTGCTGCGCCGCGTCGAGCGCGAACTCGAGACGAAATGGAGCGAACTCGCCGCCGCGTTCACGCTCGACGCGCAGGGGCGCCCGAGCCTGACGCGCGACCTCTCCGACCCGCGCTATGAAAAGCCCTACAGCGGCGCCTATTGGCAGATCGCCGCGGACGAGGGCGTCGTGGCGCGCTCGCGCTCGCTGTGGGACGAGGAGCTGCCGAAGGGGCCGATCGCGCATCCGCCGATCGACACGCGCGCCGACGAGCGCATCGGCGCGCGCGAGGCCGAACTCTACGTCATCGAACGCGAAGTGAAGATCGGCGAGGGCGCCGACGAACGGGCCTTCCGCCTCGCCGTGGCGATCGACCACGCCGAGGTCGCCGAGCACGGCGCGGCGTTCAAGCTCGACGTGGCGATGGCGCTGGCGACGATCGCGGCGATCCTCTTGCTGTGGGCCTTCGCGCAGACCTCGTTCGGCCTCAGGCCGCTTGCCGACCTGCGCCGGCAGCTGAGCGCCATCCGCGACGGACGGGCGCGACGACTGGGCGACGACGCGCCGGCGGAAGTGGCGCCGGTGGCGGCCGAACTCAACTCGCTGCTCGACCATCAGGAGGCGATGCTGAAAAGCGCGCGCCAGCGCGCCGGCGATCTGGCGCACGGGCTGAAGACGCCGCTGTCGCTGCTGCTGGCCGAGGCGCGGCGGCTGGAGCGGGCCGGCGACCCCGCCCTGGCGCGCCGGCTGCGCGAGCAGGCCGAGGCGATGCGCCGGCATGTCGAGCGCCATCTCGCCCGGGCCCGCGCGCAGGGCGCGGCGGCGAGCGGGCGCGCCGCGCCGGCGCGGGCCGTCGTCGGCCGGCTCGTCGAAGCGCTGAAGCGGATGCCGCGCGGGGCGGAACTCGACTGGCGCATCGACGTCGCGCCGGATCTGATGGTGCGCATGGATCCGGACGATTTCGGCGAGGTGATGGGCAATCTGCTCGACAACGCCCGGCGCTTTGCGCGTTCGCGCGTGGTCGTGACGGCGCGGGCGGACGCCGACGGGATGACCGACATCGCGGTGACCGACGACGGGCCCGGCGTGCGCGAAGAGCTGCGCGAACGCATCGCCGAGCGCGGCGAACGCGGCGACGCCGAGGACGAGGGCGACGGGCTCGGCCTCGCCATCGCCGCCGATCTGCTGGCCGATCACGGCGCGACCCTGCGGATCGAGGACGCGCCGGGCGGCGGCTGCCGCATCGTCTTCCGCCTCGCCCATGCCGGCCTCGCCGCGTCGGCGCAGCGGGCGGCGGAGTGAGCGCGGGCTGACGCTACGTTCTCTAAATGTTCTTGCCAGGCGCCCGCGACATGGTTAACCTGCGCCCCGTCGGCGTTGCGGGGGCGAAGATGGTCGTGCGGGTGGCGACGGTGGCGTTCGAGGGGATCGAGGCCCAGCCGATCGACGCGCAGGTGCAGATTTCCTCGGGCAACGTCGCCTTCACGATCGTCGGCCTCGCCGACAAGGCGGTGGCCGAATCGCGCGAGCGGGTGCGGGCCGCTCTCGTCGCCTCGGGCCTCGCCCTGCCGGCGCGGCGGATCACCGTCAACCTCGCCCCGGCCGATCTGCCCAAGGAGGGCAGCCATTACGACCTGCCGATCGCCCTCGGCGTGATGGCGGCGATCGGCGCCATTCCGGCCGACGCGCTCGGCGGCTACACGGTGATCGGCGAACTGGCGCTGGACGGGACGATCACGCCGGTCGCCGGGGCGCTGCCGGCGGCGGTGGCGGCCAACGCGCGCGGCCACGGGCTGATCTGCCCGGCCGGCTCGGGGCCGGAGGCGGCCTGGGCCTCGGCCGATCTCGACATTCTGGCGCCGCGCTCGCTGATCCAGCTCGCCAATCATTTTTCCGGCGCGCAGGCGATGGCGCGGCCGCAGCCGGCGATGCGCGCGCCGGGCGCGCCGGCGCCCGACCTCGCCGACATCCGCGGCCAGGAAAGCGCCAAGCGGGCGCTGGAGATCGCCGCGGCGGGCGGCCACAACCTGCTGCTGAACGGCCCGCCGGGGGCCGGCAAATCGATGCTGGCGCAGCGCCTGCCCTCGATCCTGCCGCCGCTGTCGCCGGCCGAACTGCTGGAAGTGTCGATGATCCATTCCGTCGCCGGGGCGCTGGCCGGCGGCGAACTGACCGACCGGCGGCCGTTCCGCGCGCCGCATCATTCCGCCTCGATGGCGGCGCTGGTCGGCGGCGGCGTCAATGCGCGGCCGGGCGAGGTCTCGCTCGCCCATCACGGCGTGCTGTTCCTCGACGAGCTGCCGGAGTTCCAGATCCAGGCGCTGGACAGCCTGCGCCAGCCGCTGGAGACCGGCGAGGTGGCGATCGCGCGGGCCAATCACCGGGTCGTCTATCCCGCCCGCTTCCAGCTGGTGGCGGCGATGAATCCGTGCCGCTGCGGCCACGCCACCGAGCCGGGCTACGCCTGCAAGCGCCAGCCCAACGCGCGCTGCATGGCGCAATACCAGGCGCGGCTGTCGGGCCCGCTGCTCGACCGCATCGACCTGCATGTCGAGGTTCCGGCGGTGACCGCGGCGGACCTGCTGGCGCCGGCGGCGGCGGAGGGTTCGGCGCAGGTCGCCGCCCGCGTCGCGGCGGCGCGGGCCCGGCAGCGGGCGCGCTATGCGGCGCTCGGCCTGCCGGGAATCGCGACCAACGCCGCCGCGCCGGCCAATCTCGTCGAACAGGTCGCCGCGCCGGACGGGGCGGGCCTCGCGCTCTTGCGCGAGGCGGCCGAGCGGCTGCGCCTGTCGGCGCGCGGCTATCACCGGGTGCTGAAGCTCGCGCGCACGCTGGCCGATCTCGACGGGGCCGAGACAGTCGGCCGGGCGCACCTCGCCGAGGCGCTGTCCTACCGCGCCGAGACCGACCGGCTGGCGCGCGCGGCGTAGAGCGCGGCGCGGCGGCGGCGCGGCGGCGGCGCTTGACGCGGCGGCCGGCGGCGGGCACGGAGCGGGCGCGCCGCGCCTCGCCTGCGGCGCGCCCGGGGACCATTCCGCCACATGTCGCATCCCAAACGCTTCTGCCTCGCCGGCGTGATGGGCCTGCCGGTCCTGCATTCGCGCTCGCCCCGGCTGCACAATCACTGGTTCGGCGAGGCCGGCATGAGCGGCGCTTATGTGCCGCTGGAAATCACACCGGAACGGCTCGAGGCGGCGCTCAGGGCGCTGCCGGCGCTGGGCTTCGCCGGCTGCAACCTGACCATTCCGCACAAGGTGGCGGCGATGGCGATGGTCGACGAGGTGGACGAGACGGCGCGGCGCATCGGCGCCATCAACTGCATCGTGGTGCGGCCCGACGGCCAGCTGCACGCCACCAATTACGACGGCTTCGGCTTCGTCGAGAGCCTCGTCGAGGCCGCGCCGGACTGGCGCGCCGACGCCGGGCCGGCGGTGGTGCTGGGGGCGGGCGGCGGCGCGCGGGCGGTGGTCGTCGGCCTCGCCGATCGCGGCGCCAAGGAAATCCGGGTGATCAACCGCACGCATGGCCGCGCCCTCGACCTTGCCGCCGATCTCGGCGATCCGGTGGTCGCGTTGCCCTGGGAGGCGCGCGGCGAGGCGCTCGCCGACGCGGCGACGCTGGTCAACACGACCAGCCTCGGCATGGAGGGCCAGCCGGAGCTGGCGATGGATCTGGGCCGGCTGCGCGGCGACGCGCTGGTCTCCGACATCGTCTACATTCCGCGCGAGACGCGGCTGCTGGCCGCGGCGCGGGCGCGCGGCAACCGGACCGTCAACGGGCTCGGCATGCTGATCCATCAGGCGCGACCGGCGTTCCGCGACTGGTTCGGCGTCATGCCGCAGGCGACGCCGGCGCTGAGGGCGATGATCGAGGCGACGCTGTGACGGAGGGTCTGGCGATGGAGATGTTTTCGCTGAAGGGGCGCGTCGCGCTGGTCACCGGCGCCTCGCGCGGGCTCGGCTTCGCCATGGCGCGGGCGCTGGGACAGGCGGGCGCCTTCGTGCTCGTCAACGGCCGCGATCCGGCGACGCTGGAGGCGGCGGCGGCGCGGCTCGCCGGCGAGGGGATCGGCGCGGGAATCGCGCCGTTCGACGTCGCCGACCCGACCGGGCGCGAGGCCGGCATGGCGGCGGCGATCGCGGCGCGCGGCCGGCTCGACATTCTCGTCGGCAACGCCGGCGTGCAGCATCGCGCGCCGCTCGCCGACTGGCGGCGCGAGGATTTCGGCCGCGTCGTCGAGGCCAATCTGACCGCCTGCTTCTTCCTCGCCCAGGCCGCCGCGCCGGCGATGCGGGCGAACGGCTACGGGCGGATGATCTTCACCACCTCGATCACCGGCATCATCGGGCGCGAGACGATCCACGCCTATGTCGCCTCGAAGACCGGCCTTGCCGGGCTGACGCGCTCGCTGGCGGCCGAACTCGGGCGCGACGCGATCACCTGCAACTCGATCGCGCCGGGCTATTTCAAGACCGAGATGAACGAGCGGCTGCTCGCCGATCAGGCCTTCGTCGACAAGATCAACGCCCGCGTCGCGCTGCGCCGCTGGGCCGAGCCGGCCGAACTCGGCGGGGCGGCGGTGTTCCTGGCGAGCCCGGCCGGCGGCTATGTCACCGGCCATCAGCTCGTCGTCGACGGCGGCCTGACCTCGACCCTGACGATGTGACGGGCGGCGCGGCCGGAACAAGCAAATCTCAACCCCTGCCGTCGCATTGTCGGGCCGGCCGCGCCGCGCGGCCGGACGAGGCCCGATGTCCACCGCCGCCGCCCTGCTCGCGATCGCCGCGCTCGCCGCCACGCTGGCGGCCGTGGCGCTGTCCTTCATGCTGCGCGGGCAGCGGGCGGGTCTGGCGCGCCAGGCGCAGGAGCTGGCGCATCTGCGCGCCGAGGTCCGGGCGCTGAACGAGGCGGCCGCGGCGCGCGAGCGGGCCGAGGCGGCGAGCGAGGCGAAATCGCGCTTTCTC
>JAEULW010000207.1 GCA_016793505.1 Methylobacteriaceae bacterium
GGGCGCGGCCGTCATGGACGACGAGATCGTCGCCCTCCACCAGCAGCAGGCCGAGATAGCGGGCGAGATAGGCCTGTTCGAAATAGGTCTCGCTGAGCGGCCCCGGCGTCAGCAGGCAGATGCGCGGCTGCATCCGCTCGGCCCCGGCGGCGAGGCCGGCGCGGAAGGCGCGGAAGAACGGGGCGAGACGCAGCACGTTCATGTCGCGCGCCAGCGTCGGGAAGGCGCGCGACATGACGAGCCGGTTCTCGAGCGCATAGCCTGCGCCGGACGGCGCCTGCGTGCGGTCGCCGAGCACCCACCAGCGCCCGTCCGGCCCGCGGCCGAGATCGGCGGCGTAGAGATGCAGCCAGCGCCCGTCGCGCGGCTTCACGCCGACGAGCGGGCGCAGATAGTCCGGACTGCCGGCGACGACGGCGGCCGGCAGCGCGCCCTCCGTGATCAGCTGCGCCTCGCCATAGAGATCCTCGAGCAGCGCCTCGAACAGCCGGGCGCGCTGGATCACGCCGGCGGCGATGCCGCGCCATTCCGCCTCGTCGATCAGCAGCGGCAGCCGCGCCAGCGGCCAGCTGCGCTCCTGCGCCTCGCCATGCACGCGATAGGAGATGCCCATGTCGCGGATATGCCGGTCCGCCGCGGCGATCGAGCCCTCGATGTCCTGCCGGCCGAGCAGCGCGAAGAAGCGCCGCCACGGCGCCCGCACCCGCCCGTCCGGCCCGATATACTCGTCCGGCGCGTCGGGCAGCGGCCGATAGCCCGCGTCCCAACCCGGCGGCGGCGCGGCCGGGAGAGCCTCGCCGCTCATGCGGACCGGCGAAGGAAGCGGCGCGTCACCACGCGGGCGGTCTCCTCAGATCGAGCGTCATCGGGAATTCCCCGGCGCGTTCCTCGCGCGGCGCCGCGATGACGCCAGGAGTATGGCCGTGATCCTGGAAACGCGCGAGCCGGCGCGCCTCCGCCTCGTAGGAATTCACAGGAAAGGTCTCGTAATTGCGCCCGCCGGGATGGCCGACATGGTAGACGCAGCCGCCGAGCGAGCGATTGTTCCACGTATCGACCACGTCGAAAGTCAACGGCGCGTGGACCGGGATGGTCGGATGCAGCCCCTGCGCCGGCTGCCAGGCCTTGAAGCGCACGCCGCCGGCCGCCTCGCCGGCCGCGCCGGTCGGGGCGAGGGGCAGCCGCCGGCCGTTGCAGGCGATCGCATGACGCCCCATCGTCAGCCCGCTCGCCTTCACCTCCAGCCGCTCGACCGAGGAATCGACGTAGCGCACCGTGCCGCCGATCGCCCCGGTCTCGCCGAGCACATGCCAGGGCTCGAGCGCCTGCCGAAGCTCGAGCCGCACGCCGTGGCGTTCGACGATTCCGGCGAGCGGGAAGCGGAATTCGAGCTGCGCCCGGAACCATTCCGGATCGAAGCGATAGCCGGCCTGCGCCAGATCGCCGAGCACGTCGAGAAAATCCCGCCAGACGAAGGTCGACAGCATGAAGCGGTCGTGCAGCGCCGTTCCCCAGCGCACGAAGTCGCCGGCCTGCGGCGCCCGCCAGAACCAGGCGACGAGCGCCCGCAACAGCAGTTGCTGGGCCAGACTCATGCGCGCGTCCGGCGGCATCTCGAAGCCGCGGAACTCGACGAGGCCGAGCCGGCCCGTCGCGCTGTCCGGCGAGTAGAGCTTGTCGATGCAGATCTCGGCGCGATGCGTGTTGCCGGTCGAATCGACGAGCAGATTGCGCAACAGCCGGTCGACCAGCCAGGGCGGCGGCGGCGCGCCCTCGCCGGGCGCGGGAACCTGCGCCAGCGCGATCTCGAGCTCGTAGAGCCCGTCGTGACGCGCCTCGTCGATGCGCGGCGCCTGGCTGGTCGGGCCGATGAACAGGCCCGAGAACAGGTAGCTGAGCGCGGGATGGCGCTGCCAGTAGAGGACGATGCTCTTCAGCAGATCGGGCCGGCGCAGGAAGGGCGACTGGTTCGGATCGGCGCCGCCGAGCACGACATGGTTGCCGCCGCCCGTGCCGGCATGCTTGCCGTCGAGCATGTATTTGTCCGCGCCGAGCCGGGCGAGCCGCGCCTCGGCGTAGAGCGCGACGGTCGTCTCGACCGCCTGGCGCCAGCTCGCCGAGGGGTGGATGTTGACCTCGATGACGCCGGGATCGGGCGTCACCTTCAGCACCTCGAGCCGCGGGTCGTAGGGCGGGGCGTAGCCCTCGAGGCGCACCGGCAGGCCGGCCCGCTCCGCCGCCGCCTCGACGGTGGCGACGAGGTCGAGCCAGTCCTCGAGACGGGCCACGGGCGGCAGGAAGGCGCACAGCGCGCCGTCGCGCGGCTCGATCGCCAGCGCCGTGCGCACCGCGCCCTCGATCAGCGTCTGTTCGACGACGTCCTGCCGCGGCGCGGCCTCGCCGCCGACCTGCATGGCGCGCTGCGCCGGGACCGCCGCCAGCGTCTCGGCGTCGGGCAGCGGGCCGCGCGGCTCCAGCGGGTCCTGACCATGCACATAAGGATATTGCGCCGGCGGCACATGGGGCAGCGCGCCGAGCGGCAGGCGATAGCCGACGGCCGAATCGCCCGGCACGAGGAACAGCTTCTGCCGGCGCAGCCGCCAGCGCTCGCTCGTCCAGCGCGCGTCCTTCGCGCCGGCGTTCCAGCGCTGGATCGGCAGCACGAAGCCGGAGGGGTTGTTCAGGCCGCGCTCGAAGGTGCGCGCCATGCGCGCCCGCGCCTCGGGATCGGCCAGTTTCGGATCGGCCGGATCGACATTGACCGGCAGTTCCGACTCCTTGCCGATCCAGATCGCCGGGTCCTCATAGGCCTCGGTGACATAGGAGGGATCGACGCCGAGCTCGGCGGCGAGCGAGCGCGTGAACGCCTCCGCGTCGGCGATGTCCGGCGCCTTGCCCGGCTGCGCGTCCGGCTCGCGGGCGAGCAGGTCGGGATTGCGCCAGATCGGCTGCCCGTCCTTGCGCCAGTAGAGCGCGAAGGCCCAGCGCGGCAGGGTTTCGCCCGGATACCATTTGCCCTGCCCGTACTGCAGCACGCCGCCCGGCGCGAAACGATCGCGCAGGCGACGGATCAGATTGTCGGCGCGCAATCGTTTCGTCGGGCCGACGGCGTCGGCGTTCCATTCCGGCGCCTCGAAATCGTCGATCGACACGAAGGTCGGCTCGCCGCCCATGGTCAGCCGCACATCCTGCGCGACGAGATCGGCGTCGACCTGATCGCCCAGCGCGTCGAGCCGCGCCCAGGCCTCGTCCGAGAACGGACGCGTCACCCGCGGCGCCTCGCGAATGCGGTCGACCCGCATCTCGAAGGAAAATTCGCAATGCGCCGGCTCGACCATGCCGGTGATCGGCGCGGCGGAGCGGAAATGCGGCGTCGCGGCGAGCGGCAGGTGGCCTTCGCCGCAGAACAGGCCGGACGTCGCGTCGAGGCCGATCCAGCCCGCGCCCGGCACATAGACCTCGGCCCAGGCGTGCAGATCGGTGAAATCGTGGTCCGTGCCCTTCGGCCCCTCGATCGGATCGACGTCGGCCTTCAGCTGGATCAGATAGCCCGACACGAAGCGCGCCGCGAAGCCGAGATGGCGCAGCGCCTGCACCATCAGCCAGGCAGAATCGCGGCACGAGCCCGAGCCGAGCTCCAGCGTCTCCTCCGGCGTCTGCACGCCGGGCTCCATGCGGATGACGTAGCGCACCGCCTGCTGCACGCGCAGGTTGAGATCGGTGAGGAACTGCACCGTGCGCAGCGGACCTTTCGGCAGGCTCTCGATAAACGCCGTCAGCCGCGGCCCGGCCGGCTCCTTCTCCAGATTGGGCGCCAGCTCGACGGCGAGCTCTGGCGCATAGGCGAAGGGAAATTCCTCGGCATAGGGCTCGACGAAGAAATCGAACGGGTTGATCACCGCCATCTCGGCGGTCAGGTCGACCTCGATCTTCAGTTCGCTCGCCTTCTCAGGGAAGACGAGCCGCGCCAGCCAGTTGCCGTAAGGATCCTGCTGCCAGTTCACGAAATGGCCGGCCGGCGTCACCTTCAGCGCGTAGCTCGGCACTTTGGTGCGGCAATGCGGCGCCGGCCTGAGCCGGATCACCTGCGGGCCGAGCGCGACCGGCCGGTCGTAGCGGTAGTGGGTGACGTGGTGCAGCGCGCAGATGATCGACAAAGCCGGGCCTCGCGGGATCGGGACGAGAGCCTGTTGCAAGCCGCGCGCCGAAGTCAAATGCCGCCGGCCTCGACGGCCGCCGGCGGCGCCCTATGCTGCGAACCGGTCGAACCCGGCGCGCGCGTGAACATCCGTTTCCTCGAAACCTTCTACTGGCTCGCCAAGCTGCGCAATTTCAGCGCGGTCGCCGAGCGGCTGAACACGACGCAACCCGCCGTCTCGGCGCGCCTCAGGGCGCTGGAGCGCGAACTCGGCGCGCAGCTCTGCCGCCGCACGACGCGCGAGGTGCGCCTCACCCCGGCGGGGCTCGGCGTGCTGCGCCACGCCGAGGTGATCGTCGAGGAGGCGCGCCGCATCCGCGAGCGCGTCGGCCGCGACGACGAGCCGGCGGGCATCGTCCGCCTCGGCGTCGTCGACGCCATCGTCCGCACCTGGCTGCCGGACCTGTTCGCCTGGATCGCCGCGCGCTATCCGCGCATCGCCCTGGAAGTGACGGTCGACACCACGCTGCAGCTCGCCCGCGGCCTGCGCGAGGGCGAACTGCACTGCGTCGTCGCCATCGAGCCGATCGCCGGCGAACATCTGGCGAGCGCGCCGCTCTGCCGCTACGCCATGGGCTTCGTCTGCCGCCCGGACATGGCGCCGCGCGGCCGGAGTGCGGCGACGCCGGCCGACGTCGCCCGCCTGCCGCTGATCGTCTACCCGCCGCAGTCGCCGCCGGCGCGGCTGGTGGCCGACTATTTCGCCCGCGCCGGCGTCGCCTGGCAGGCCTCCAGCGTCTCCAATTCGATGTCGACGATGATCGAACTCGCCGCCGACGGCATCGGCGTCGCCATGGTCCCGCCGGTCTGCGTCGCCCGCGACGTCGAGGCCGGGCGTCTGGTCGTCATCCCGCTCGACCCGCCGTTCGAGCCGATCGGCTTCGCCGCCACCTGGCTCGCCGCGCCGCGCGACGCGGCGATCGCCGGCGTCGTCGAGGGCGCGCGCGCCGTCGCCGCGACTTATAAAGGCTCTTTATAAGCGAGCCGGCGATTTTTCATTGGACAGGCTTCCCGCCCGCCCGCGACCATCGCCGCCGGCAAGCATGGAGGATGCCCGATGGCCGGACGCCGTCTCTACCTGCAATTCGTCAAGACCGGGACCCGCGGACTGATCGACCTCTACGAGGAGAACGCGCCGGTCACCTGCGAGACCATCTGGGGCGCGCTCGCCAAACCGATCCGCGTCACGGTGTTTCACGCCATGTTCGCCGGCCCCGAGATCATGACCGGGCTGACCAAGGAGGCGCAGACCTTCGACCCGACGAAAATCCCGATCGAGAACCAGACCGTCACCCCCGCCAAGGGCGAGATGCTCTGGTACTATCAGGGCAAGAACGTCATGAAGGGGCTGACCGACGAGCTCTGGGAGCTCGGCATGTTCTACGACCATGGCGGGCGCACCTTCGGGCCGCTCGGCTGGACGCCGGTCAACATCCTCGGAATCATGCGTGACGGCATCGACGCGGTGGCCGCGGAATGCCGCGACATCCGCCTGACCGGCGCCAAGGAAGTCGAGATCGGCCGATTCCTCGGCTGACTTCGAAGCGACAGGGGAGAGCCATGAAACGCATCGTCGCCTTTGCGTTCGCCGCCGCCGTCCTGGCGCCGTCGACGCTGCTGGCCCAGACAGAACTCGTCATCAACTCGTTCGGCGGCGCCTACGAGAAGAAGCACCGCGAACTGGTGATCGAGCCCTTCGAGAAGATGCACAACGTCAAGGTGACCGTCGTCACCGCCTATTCGGCCGACATGCTGGCGCAGCTGCGCGCCCAGAAGGACGCGCCGAAATTCGACGTCGCGCATTTCTCCGGCGGCCTCGAGGCGACGGCGGCCGCCGACGGCCTGCTCGCGCCGATCAAGCCCGAGCAGCTGAGCAACTACGCCGATCTCTATCCCTTCGCCGTGCAGAATCTGGCGAAGGGCGAGGGCCCGGCCTACTCCGCCGCCGTCGTCGGCATTCTCTACGACTCGAACAAGCTGAAGACGCCGCCGACCAGCTGGCTCGATATCAAGAAGCCGGAATTCGCCGGCCATCTCGTGCTCACCGACATTTCCAACAACTGGGGTCTGCTCGGCCTGCTCGCCATCAACAAGGCGGCCGGCGGCACGCTCGACGACATCAAGCCCGGCCTCGATGCGATCAAGTCGACGCTGAAGGGCGCGACCATCGTCTCCAAGTCGCCGGAGATCCAGCAGGCCTTCGCCCAGTCCGACGCCTGGATCGCGCCCTACGCGCAGGACTACGCCTTCACGCTCACCAATGCCGGCCTGCCGGTGAAATTCGTGCAGCCGAAGGAAGGCGCGGTCTTCTCGCCGATCACCATCAATCTGGTGAAGGGCTCGAAGAACGCCGAGCTGGCGCTGAAGTTCATCGACTTCTCGCTGCGCGCCGAAGCGGCTGCGGGCTGGGCCGAGTCGTTCCGCTATTCGCCGGTCAACCGCAAGGCGAAGCTGTCGGAGGCGGCGGCGGCGCAAACCCTGTCCGGCGACGAGGCGACGAAATCGCTGATTTCCTTCGACGCCATCAAGATCGGCCAGATGCGCGCCAAATGGACCGAGGAATGGAACCGCGCCATCGCCAAATGAGCGCGGGTTGAACCAATGACGCGCGCCGGCGATCGAGAGCGCCGGATGCGCGTCGGCCCCTCCCCGTCCGCGGGGAGGGGCGACCGGAAACGCGACGCGCGATGAAACGCGAAACCGCCCTGCTGCTCGCGCCCGGCGTGCTCGTGCTCACGCTCGGCTTCGTCCTGCCCGTGCTGCGGGTGCTGACTCTCGCCTTCGATGCGAAGACCGGCTTCGGGCTCGACAATTTCGCCCGCTTCTTCGCCGATTCCTTCTATCCGCTGGTGGCCTGGCGCACGGTCCGCCTGTCGCTGGTCATCACGCTGGTCACGGCGCTGTTCGGCGCGCCGCTGGCGCTGGTGATGGCGCGCGCGCCGCGCTGGCTGCGCATGGCGCTGATCGTCGTCGTCGTGCTGCCGCTGATGACCAGCGTCGTGGTGCGCACCTTCGGCTGGCTGGTCATTCTCGGCCGCGGCGGTCTGCTGGCGCAGACGCTCGCCTATTTCGATCTGGCGGGCCGCAATTTCTCGCTGATGCACACCGAGACGGGCGTCGTGCTGGCGATGGTTCAGGTGCTGATGCCCTTCGTCACGCTGACCGTGCTGTCGACGCTGGAGAAGATCGACCCGCGCCTCGAGGAGGCCGCGCGCGTCATGGGCGCGAATTTCTGGACGACCTTGCGCCATGTCGTCGTCCCGCTCGCCATGCCGGGGCTCGTCGCCGGCTCGCTGCTGGTCTTCGCGCTGTCGGCGAGCTCCTTCGTCACGCCCGGCCTGATCGGCGGCGTGCGTCTGCCGGTGCTGGGCGCGACGATCTATCAGCAGGTCACCGGCACGCTCGACTGGGGCTTCGCCGCCGCGCAGGCGACGCTGCTCCTGATCCTCGCGCTCGTCGTCGCGCTGCCCTATGCGCAGGGCGCGCGTCGCGCCGGAGCGAGCCGATGATCGGCCGCGTGCCCGCGCTCGCCGCCGCGCTCGGCGTCGCGCTCGCCGCGGCGGCGGCCATCTTCATGCTCGCCCCGCTCGCCGTGGTGATCGCCAGTTCGGTCTCCGCTTCGGAGTTTCTCGTGTTTCCGCCGCGCGGCTTCTCGCTGCGCTGGTATCAGGAGATTCTCGCCTCCTCCGTCTATCTGCGCGCTCTCGGCGTCAGCCTGACGCTCGCCGCCGTCGTCACCGTGATCTCGGTGGCGCTCGGCGCGGCGGCGGCGATCGGCCTGTCGCGCCCCGGCGTTCGCTTCGCCGGCGCGTTGCAGGGCCTGTTCCTGTCGCCGCTGATGCTGCCGACGATCCTGCTCGGCATCGGTCTGCTGATGCTGGCGAGCCGCTATGCGAACGGCCCGTCCTTCGCCGTGATGGCGCTCGGCCATGTCGTCGTCACCCTGCCTTATGTGGTGCGCACGGTGAGCGCAGTGCTTGCGCGCGTCGATCCCTCGCTGGAGGAAGCCGCGCGCGTCATGGGCGCGCCGTGGTGGCGGCGCTATTGGCATGTCGTGCTGCCGCAGGCGCGGCCGGGGCTCGCGGCCGGCGCCTTCTTCGCTTTCAACGTTTCGTTCGACGAGGCGGTGGTGGCGCTGTTCCTGCGCGCGCCGGGGGTCGAGACGCTGCCGCTGCTGATCTATTCGAAGCTCGAGTTCAGCCCCGATCCCTCGGTCGCGGCGGCGGCGACGCTGATGATCGCCATGACAGTGGCGGTGATGATCGCGCTCGACCGGGTGCTCGGCCTCGACAAGGTGGCGGCCTGATGGCGCAGCTTCGCATCGACGGACTGACCAAGCGCTTCGGCGCCGTGACGGCGCTCGACGCCGTCGACCTCGACATTCCCGACGGCGCCTTCGTCGCCATGCTCGGCCCCTCGGGCTGCGGCAAGACGACGTTGCTGCGCTGCCTCGCGGGCCTCGAACGGCCGACTTCCGGGACGATCCGGCTCGGCGAGGCCGACATCACGACGCTGCCGCCCGAGCGCCGCGGCCTCGGCATGATGTTCCAGAGCTATGCGCTGTTTCCGCACATGCGCATCCGCGAAAACCTGCGCTTTCCGCTGAAGATGCGCGGACGTGGCGACGCCGCCGCGCAGGACGCGAAGATCGACGAGGCGCTGCGCGCCATCCGCATGGAGGGCATGGGCGATCGCTATCCGCGCGAGATTTCCGGCGGCCAGCAGCAGCGCGTCGCGCTCGCCCGCGCCATCATCGCCGATCCGCCGCTGCTGCTGCTCGACGAGCCGCTCTCCAATCTCGACGCGCAACTGCGCAAGCAGATGCAGATCGAATTGATCGAACTGCACCGGCGCATCGGGCTGACCACCATCCTCGTCACGCACGATCAGGAGGAGGCGCTCAGCCTCGCCGATCTCGTCGTGCTGATGAACGCCGGCCGCATCGAGCAGATCGGCGCGCCGCGCGACATCTATCGCAAACCCGCCACCGCCTTCGCCGCCGCCTTTCTCGGCGGCGCCAATCTGCTCGACGTCGTCGTCGAGAACGGCCTCGCCCGCGCCGGCGACGGAACCGCGCTCGGCCCGCTCGCCGCGCCCGACGGGCCGCGACGTCTCGTCTTGCGTCAGGAGGCGCTCGCCCTGCGCGACGCGCCGCGCCCCGGCGAGGCGACGCTTGCAGCGCGCATCGTCGCCGTCGCCTTCAACGGCGCGACGAGCCGCGTCGTCGTCGAGGCCGCCGGCCAACGGCTCGAACTGACGGTCCCCGCCGCCGCGATCGAAGGCCGCGCCGCCGGCGCGACGGCGCAGCTCTGTTTCATCCTCGCCGACGCGCCGCTCGTCTGAACGACGGGCTCACAGAAAGCTGGTCGGCTCGACGTCGACATCGACGCGCACGCCGCCGGTCGGCTTCGGCGCCTCGGCGAGCAGCGCGCGCAGGAAGCCTTGCAGATCGGCGCTTTTCGGCGCGCGCGCCAGCAGGCGGAAGCGATGGCGCCCGCGCACCACGGCGATCGGCGCCTCGGCCGGGCCGAGCACGACGACGTCGTCCGCCGTCGGCATTGCGCCCGCCTGCGCGACGCGCCAGCGCGGCGAGGCCGGCAGGCGATGCGCCGCCCGCGCCAGCGCCCGCGCATGCGTTTCGGCGCCGGCGCGATCGCCGCCGCTGACGATCAGCGCCGCCAGCCGTCCGAACGGCGGCAGTCCGGCGCGTTCGCGCGCCGCCGTCTCTTCCACATAGAAGCGCTCGGCGTCGCCCGACAGCAACGCGCGGATCACCGGATGATCGGGTTGCCAGGTCTGGATCAGGCCGCGCCCCGGCCGCTCGCCGCGCCCGGCGCGACCCGTCACCTGCTGCAACAGCTGAAAGGTGCGCTCGGCGGCGCGCGGATCGCCATTGGCGAGGCCGACATCGGCGTCGATCACGCCGGTCAGCGTCAGCTTCGGAAAATTGTGGCCCTTGGCGACGAGCTGCGTGCCGACCACGATGTCGAAGGCGCCGCGCGCGATCTCCTCGAGCTCGCGCCGGAACCGCTCGGCGCCGCCCGGAAAATCCGAGGACAGCACGATCGACCGCGCCTCGGGAAACAGCGTCGCCACTTCTTCGGCCAGCCGTTCCACCCCCGGCCCGCAGGCGGCGAGCGCATCGGCCGCGTCGCAGACCGGGCACGAGTCCGGCCGGCGCTCGACATGGCCGCAATGATGACAGACCAGCGCCCGCCGGAAGCGATGCTCGACCAGCCAGGCGGTGCAGTTCGGACACTGGAAGCGATGGCCGCAGGCCTTGCACAGCGTCAGCGGCGCATAGCCGCGGCGATTGAGGAAGAGCAGCGCCTGCTCGCCGGCGGCGATCGTTGCGCCGACCGCCTCGACGAGCCGCGGCGCCAGCCAGCGCCCGCGCGGCGCGGCCTCGCGCTTCAGATCGATCGCCGACAGATCCGGCAATGTCCTGCCGCCGAAGCGCTCGGGCAGCCGCACATGCCGGTAGCGGCCGGCGAGCGCGTTGACGCGCGTCTCGATCGAGGGCGTCGCCGAGGCGAGGGCGCAGGTCGCGTTCTCGAGCCGGGCCCGCACCACCGCCATGTCGCGCGCGTGATAGGCGACGCCGTCCTCCTGCTTGTAGGCGCCCTCGTGCTCCTCGTCGACGACGATCAGCCCGAGTTCGCGGAACGGCAGGAACAGCGCCGAGCGCGCCCCGGCGACGACCCGCACGGACCCGTCTGCGACGCCCTGCCAGATGCGCGCGCGCTTGCGCGGGCTGACGCCGGAATGCCACTCCGCCGGCCGCGCCCCGAAGCGCGCCGCGAAGCGGTCGAGGAACTGCGCCGTCAGCGCGATTTCCGGCAGCATGACGAGCGCCTGCCGGCCCTGCCGCAGCGCCTGCGCCACCGCCTCGAAATAGACCTCCGTCTTGCCCGAGCCGGTGACGCCTTCGAGCAGCGTGACCGAGAAGCCGCGCTCGGCCACCGCCGCGACCAGCCGCGCCGCCGCCTCGGCCTGCGCCGGCTGCAGCGCCGGGCCGGCGTGATCGGGATCGAGCGGCGCGGCGACCGGATCGGGCGGCAGCGCCACCGTCTCCAGCGCGCCCTCGTCGACAAGGCCGTCGACGACGCCGACGCCGCAGCCCGCCAGCGCCGCGAGCGCGCTCTTGGGGTGTGCGAGCCCGCCTTCCGCCGCCGCCAGCACGCGCGTGCGCGCCGGCGTCAGCCGCTCTGGCGGCGGACCGGCGAGGCGCACGCCGACACGCACCGGCTCCGGCCCCGCCCCCTCCGGCGCGCGCGTCGCCATGCGCAACACGAGGCCGCGGGGCGCGAGCGTCCAGGCGGCGACCCAATCGACGAAGCGGCGCAGCTCGGCCCGGAGCGGCGGCAGGTCGCGTTTGGCGGTCACCAGCTTGAGATTGTTCGGCCCCGCCCCCTCGATCTGCCGCGTCGCCCAGACGACGCCGGTCGTCGCGCGCGTCCCGAGCGGCGCGTCGACGAAATCGCCCGGTTCGAGCGCAAGGCCGGGCGGGACGCGATACGACCAGGCGGTGTCCACCGCCACCGGCGTCAGCACGTCGACGATCGTCGCGCCGCGCGGCCCCGGTCGATCCTCGTCGCGCTCCGCCGCCATGCATTCACAGATACGCGCGCGGGCTCGTGATGGGAAGGCGGCCGCCGGCGCCTCGAAAGCGGCGGATTTGGGCTCGACATGTCGAGGGAATCGCCGAGAGTAGGCGCAACGCGCGCGCCGGCCGCGCCTCATCGGGACAGCCCATGCTTCGCATCCTCGCGATTTTCGCTCTCGCCGCTTCGACCGGCGCGCCGGCGACCGCTGAATCGCTGAAGGCGCAATACAGCATTTCGCTGATCGGCCTGCCGCTCGGCTCGGCGACGCTGAGCGCCGAGATCGGCCCCGGCTACACGATCGAGGCCTATACCAAGCTGTCGGGCGTCGCCAGCATGGTCTCGAACTCGAAGGGCGGCGCGAAGGCGGCGGGCGCCTTCGCCAATGGCCGCCCGGCGCCGGCGAGCTACGCGACGACCGCCTCCAACTCCGAGACGACGCGCACCGTGCGCATGGCGCTCGGCGGCGGCGCGGTGAAGGGCGTCGACATTTCTCCGCCCTTCGAGGAAAAGCCCGGCCGCGTGCCGCTCGCCGAGACGCACAAGCGCGGCGTCGTCGATCCGTTGAGCGCGCTGGTGATGCAGGTTCCGGCCGGCCAGCCCGCCGTCGGCCCCGCCGCCTGCAACCGCACCCTGCCCGTCTTCGACGGCTACACGCGCTTCGACGTGACGCTCGCCTATGTCGGCACGCGCAATGTGAAGACCGCGGGCTATGCCGGGCCGGTGTCGGTCTGCGCGGCGCGCTACGTGCCGATCGCCGGACATCGGCCGGATCGGCCGGGCACCAAGTTCATGGCCGAAAACCGCCAGATGGAGGCCTGGCTCGCCCCGGTCGGGACGACCGGCGTCGTCGTTCCTTACCGGATCGCAGTGCGCACCATGGTCGGCACGACCGTGATCGAGGCGAAGGAGTTCGTCGTCTCGGGCCAGACGCAGAAGGCGGCGCAGTCGCGCTGAGCCGCGCCTGTGCCGATCCGGGACCGAAATCCTGACGATCGAGCGTTGCGGGCGTCGTTCCACGCGACGCTCTTGTAGGCCGGCGCCGCGACGGCGCCACATCTCGTGGCGAACGGATCGCGAAAGCCCGCCGTGAAGCGATTCGCGCCGCATTCGTTCCGCCTTCGTGCCGATGGTTGACGCGGCCCGCCCGTGATCGCTGCACGCCGCCGATTGACTCGCGCGGCGATTCGAGTCCGTCGCCTTGCCGCCGCGCCGCGCTTCCGGCGCCGGCCGAAATCGCCCGCAAACACAACAGGTGGACGTTCCGGGCGCGCCGGCGCCACATCTTGCCGTGAACGATTCCGGACTCGCCGCGAGTCGCCGATTCGGCCGCGATTCGTTCGCGCGCCGTTCGAAGTGTTGCGACGCGCCGCCCGCGCTGACCCGTCGCGGGACGGAGGCGGCCGCAGCCTTGCAGAAGCCCCTTTCCCTGAGCGAAGTCGAAGGGCGGGGCGCGTCAGTCGCTGCGGCTCAGGGAATGACGATCACCGGCGCGCCGACGGCGACGCGGTCGTAGAGATCGATGACATCCTCGTTGAGCATCCGGATGCAGCCATAGGAGACCGCGCCGCCGACCGACTTGCGCATCGCGCGCGTCGTGCCGTGGATGGCGTACTGGCCGCGGTCGAGCGTCAGCGCCCGCGCCCCCATCGGATTCTTCGGCGAGCCGCCGGGAATGACGTCCGGCAGATGCGGCAGGTCGCGCTTGACCTCGCGCGGCGGCGACCAGGCCGGTTCGACATATTTGCCGTCGATGCGCGCCGCGCCGAACCAGGCCTTGCCCGCCTTGCCGACGCCGACCGGATAGCGGATCGCGAGCCCGGGCGCGGCGACGAAATAGAGTTTTCGCTCCGACTGGCGGATGACGATCGCCCCGGCCGGCCAGCGCGGCTCGACCGCCACCGCCTCGCGCGCCCGCGCCGGCGTCGCCGCCAGCAGCGCGACGAGCAGCGTCAACGCCAGCGCCACGATCAGCCCGGCCTCGCGCGCCGGCGATCGCCGACGCGGAAGTCTGCGCAGCGCGAACGCCATGACCGCCTCCTTGGCCGGCGGAAGGCCGGCGCCCGGAGCCTGGCGTGTTGCACGTGAAACGGGCGTAACGGATCGTCGTTAACGCCGGTCAGGGTTGACCGCGCGTTGCCGGCGGCGCGCCGCGCGCTATGTCGCGCTGATGTCCTCGACCGACTGCCCCCGCGCCGCCGCCGCGCGCTCGATCATCTGGCTCGTCGCGCTCAACAAGCCGTTCTATCCGCTCTATGTCTGGTGGCTCGCCGGCCACGGGCTCGCCGCGGCGTGGTCGATCGTCTCCGCCCTCGCCTTTCTCGCCCTGCTCGGCCCCGGGCGGCGCGACGATCTGTGGCTGCGCGCCGGCCTGCCGCTCGTCGGCGCGATCGACACCGTCGCCGAAACGGCGCTGTTCGGCGCCGCCTCGGGAACCGGACTGTTTCTCGTCCCCTGCCTGCTGATCGCCGCGCTCGCCCTGCGCCCGGACGAGCGCGTCGCGCGCTGGATCGCCGTCGGCGTCGTCGCGGCGGCGGCCTTGCCGGTCGCCCGCGGTTTCGCCGCGCCGCTCGGGCCGTGGAGCGCCGCTGAGCAGGCGGCGCTGTTCTCGCTGAATCTCTATTCCGTCATCGCCCTCTGCGCCTTCGTGATCTGGCGCTTCGACGCGGCTGCGCCGGCCGATCGCGTTGACTTGAGGCCGCCGCGCGCCTAGAAGCGCGCAACTTCTCGCAAGAGCAGTCCAGTTCTGACCGCCGACCCGCCCATGAGGCGGGAGGCCGCCGCCCGGCAGCGCGATGCGCCCCCGGGCGCGTTCGGCTTTGGCGCGAAGCTCTGGACCGGCGCGGCGGCGAGGCCCATCTGTCTCCCCGTGGAGACGCAGAGGACGAGACGATGTTCGAAGGCCTGAGCGAAAAGCTCTCCGGCATTTTCGACGCCCTGACGCGACGCGGCGCGCTGAGCGAGGCCGACGTCACGGCCGCGATGCGCGAGGTGCGCCGGGCGCTGCTCGAGGCCGACGTGTCGCTCGACGTCGTCCGCTCCTTCACCGACAAGGTGCGCGACCGCGCCGTCGGCGCCGAGGTGGTGAAGTCCGTCACGCCCGGCCAGATGGTCGTCAAGATCGTCAACGACGTGCTGGTCGAGACGCTGGGCTCGGACGCCGATCCGATCGACCTCGCCGCCGCCCCGCCCGTCGCCATCATGATGGTCGGCCTGCAGGGCGCGGGCAAGACGACGACGGCGGCGAAGATCGCAAAGCGCCTGACCGAGCGCGAGAAGCGCAAGGTGCTGATGGCCTCGCTCGACGTGAAGCGGCCGGCGGCGCAGGAGCAGCTCGCCGTGCTCGGCCGTCAGGTCGGCGTCGACACCCTGCCGATCATCGCCGGCCAGACGCCGGTGCAGATCGCCCGCCGCGCCGAAGAGGCGGCGCGGCTGCAGGGCTACGACGTCGTCATGCTCGACACGGCGGGCCGCACCCATATCGACGAGCCCCTGATGGCCGAGATGGCCGAGATCAAGGCCGCCGCCCGTCCGCATGAAATCCTGCTCGTCGCCGACGCGCTGACCGGGCAGGACGCCGTCAATCTGGCGAAGAACTTCAACGATCGCGTCGGCGTCACCGGCATCGTGCTGACGCGCGTCGACGGCGACGGCCGCGGCGGCGCGGCGCTGTCGATGCGCGCCGTGACCGGCAAGCCGATCAAGCTGATCGGCGTCGGCGAGAAGATGGACGCGCTCGAGGATTTCCATCCCGCGCGCATCGCCAACCGCATTCTCGGCATGGGCGACATCGTCTCGCTGGTCGAGAAGGCGGCGGCCACGATCGACGCCGAGAAGGCCCAGCGCATCGCCGACAAGATGCGCAAGGGCAAGTTCGATCTCGACGATCTCGCCGATCAGCTCGCCCAGGTCGAGAAGATGGGCGGCCTCGGCGGCCTCATGGGCATGCTGCCCGGCGCCGCGAAGATCAAGGAGGCGATGGCGACCGCCAACGTCAACGAGAACGTCATCAAGCGCCAGCGCGCCATCATCCTGTCGATGACGCCGAAGGAGCGACGCAACCCCGACATC
Source organism: Methylobacteriaceae bacterium (assembly GCA_016793505.1). Lineage (GTDB taxonomy): Bacteria > Pseudomonadota > Alphaproteobacteria > Rhizobiales > Beijerinckiaceae. The sequence goes on from JAEULW010000207.1 coordinate 15,874, forward strand.
CTCAAGGCCAGCCGCAAGAAGCGCATCGCCGCCGGCGCCGGCATGAAGGTCGAGGACGTCAACCGCCTGCTCAAGCAGCATCGCCAGATGGCCGACATGATGAAGGCGTTGGGCGGCGCCAAGAAGGGCCCGCTCGGCCGCATGGCGCAGGCCTTCGGCCTCGGCGGCGGCATGCCCTCGCCCGAACAGATCGCCGAGATGCAGAAGCAGATGGGCGGCGCCGGCGCCCCGGCCGAGCCGCCGCCGGGCTTCCGTCTTCCGGCCGCCCCGCCGCCCGGCGCCTTCTCCGCCAAGCCCGGCCTGCCCGGCCTCGGCGGCGCCAAGCCGCTGCTGCCCGGCCTCGGCGGCTTCAACCCCTTCGGCAAGAAGAAATGAGCGGCGCGCCCTCCCCGCTCGACCGGCTTTGGGCGCTGTCGCGGCGCCTGACCGAGGCCGGCGTCTCGCACGAGACCGTCGTCTATCGCGACGACGCGGTGTCGATCGTGGCCAACACGCCCGGGCGCTATTGGGAGATCGATTTTCTCGACGACGGCTCGGTCGACGTCGAGATCTACGAGTCGAAAGGCGTCGAGGAGAAACCTCTCGAGGCCATCGAGCAGCTCATCGCCAGCACCGGCGACGACAACCCCAGGTAACCTGCATCAACTCTTGAAAGGACCGACATGTCTCTGAAGATTCGCCTCTCCCGCGCCGGCGCCAAGAAGCGTCCCTTCTATCGCGTCGTCGTCGCCGATTCGCGCATGCCGCGCGACGGCCGCTTCATCGAGAAGCTCGGCACCTTCGATCCGCTGAAGAAGCCCGAGGACGCCACGCGCCTCGTGCTCGACGCCGAGAAGGCCAAGAGCTGGATCGCCAAGGGCGCGCAGCCGACCGACCGCGTCGTGCGTCTGCTCGACAGCCTCGGCGTGATGAAGCGCGAGACGCGCAACAACCCGCAGAAGGCGCAGCCGAAGAAGAAGGCGCAGGAGCGCGCCGCCGCGGCCGCCGCCGCCGCCGAGAAGGCGGCCGCCGCCGGCTGACGATCGTCGCTCGCCGTCCGCGCCGCTCGCCGTCATTGCGAGGAGGCGGAGCCGACGAAGCAATCCATCCCGGGGGCCGCGCGCTCTGCGATGTGGATTGCTTCGCTTCGCTCGCAATGACGGCGTGGCGCGCTGACGGGGCTGTCGGTCGTCACGGCCGCGACAGGCCCGGGCATGACAACGAGGGTGAATTGGCCAGCGACCACATCCTCCTCGCCGTCTTCGGCGCGCCGCACGGCGTGAAGGGCGAGTTGCGTCTCAAATCCTTCGCCGGCGATTCCGCCGGTTTCGACGCCTATGGCCCGCTCGTCGACAGGCGCGGGCGCCGTTTCGAGATCGTCTCGAAACGCCCGCTCAAGGACGACATGTTCGTCGTCCGCGTGAAGGGCGTCGGCGATCGCGACGCGGCGCAGGCGCTGACCAATCTCGAACTCTTCGTGCCGCGCGCGGCGCTTCCGGCGGCCGATGAAGGCGAGTTCTACTACGCCGACCTGATCGGCCTCGCGGCCGAGACGGCGGCGGGCGCGCGCGTCGGCCGCATCGTCGGCGTCGAGAATCATGGCGCCGGCGACATTCTCGAGATCGCGCCCGAAGCCGGCGGCGAGACGCTGTTGTTGCCCTTCGCCGACGCCTTCGTGCCGACCGTCGATCTGGCGGCGGGGCGCGTCGTCGTCGTCCTGCCCGAGATCGTCGAGGGGGAGAAGGACCGGAACGAGGCCGGCGCCTGACGCGCCGCCGGGGCGCTTCGCCCGACGGGGGGGTCGTCTGCGCGCCGCTCAGCGCAGCGGGCGCCGGAACCTGCTAGCCTCGCGCCGCTGACGACGAGGCTCTCCATGACTGCTGCGCTTTTCACACCCCTGCATCTCGGCCCGGTCGAGCTGCCCAATCGCATCGCCGTGCCGCCGATGTGCCAGTACTCGGCCGATGACGGCTCGATGACCGACTGGCATCTCTATCACCTGATGAATCTCGCGATGTCGGGCGCCGGCCTCGTCACCGTCGAGGCGACCGGCGTCGAGCGCCGCGGCCGCATCACCCATGGCTGCGTCGGCCTCTACAGCGACCACAACGAGGCGGCGATGAAACGGGCGATCGACGCCGCCCGCGCCGTTGCGCTGCCCGGAACGAAATTCGCCATCCAGCTCGCCCATGCCGGCCGCAAGGCCTCCTGCGATCTGCCCTGGAAGGGCGGCAGGCCGCTGACGGCGGAGCAGGACGCCTGGACGACCGTCGCGCCTTCCGCCGTGCCCTTCGCCGCGGACTGGCACACGCCGCAGGCGCTGGACGAGGCCAGCATGGCGCGTGTGCGCGAGGCCTTCGTGCAGGCCGCGCGCCGCGCCGCGCGCATCGGCTTCGACGCCATCGAGCTGCACATGGCGCATGGCTACCTGATGCACGAATTCTATTCGCCGCTCTCCAACCGGCGCAGCGACGATTTCGGCGGTTCGCGCGACAACCGCCTGCGCTTTCCGCTGTCGGTCGCCCGCGCCGTCGCCGCCGCGCTGCCGCCGCACATGGCCTGGGGCGCGCGCATCACCGGCAAGGACTGGGTCGAGGGCGGCTGGGATGTCGACGATGCGATCGCGCTCGCCGCCGCGCTCGAGGAGGCCGGCGCGAGCTTCGTCTGCGTCTCCTCGGGCGCAAACGCGCCGGACGCCCGCATCCCGATCGGCCTCGGCTACCAGACGCATCTCGCGACGGCCGTGAAGCAGGCGGTCTCGCTGAAGGTGCGCGCCGTCGGCATGATCGTCACGCCGCAGCAGGCGAACGATCTCGTCGCCAAGGGCGAGGCGGACTGGGTGGCGATCGGCCGCGCCATGCTCGACGATCCGCGCTGGGGCTGGCGCGCCGCCGAGGCGCTCGGCGTCGAGATCGAGCGGCCGCCGCAATATCTGCGCGCCGGGCCGAAGACCTGGAGGGCGCTGCTGACGCCGGTCCGCGGCTGAGCGCAACGAAAAAGCCCCGCGCGAGCGGGGCTTTCTTCGATCGTCCGGCGATGCGTGTCAGATGCGCAGCGCCGCCTTCAGCTCGCTCAGCTGGTCGAGCTTCTCCTGCGCGCGGCGCTTGGCCTCGCCATCCTTGGCGTCGGCGACGTCCTCGCTTGCGTTCCGAATCTCGCGGTCGATCGCCGCGGCGTCGAGCTGATCGAGCGGCAGCGCCTGCTCGGCGAGCAGGATGAAGCCCTTCGCGTTGACGTCGGCGAAGCCGCCGCGCACGAACAGCTTGGACGACTTGCCCGACGCGTCGGTCACCGACACGACCCCGGGGCGCAGCGTCGTCATCAGCGGCGCATGATCCTTGAGGATCGTCATGTCGCCGTCGGCGCCCGGCGCGACGACGCTTTCGACGTCGCCGGAGAACAGCACGCGCTCGGGCGAGACGAGTTCGAAGTGGAAAGCGGCCATCTCGGTTTACTCCGCTCAGGCCGCGTTACGCCGCCTCGGCCGCCAGGCGCTGCGCCTTCTCGATCGCCTCCTCGATGGTGCCGACCATGTAGAAGGCCGCCTCCGGCAGGTGATCGTACTTGCCCTCGACGAGGCCCTTGAAGCCCTTGATCGTGTCGGCGAGCGAGACGAGCTTGCCGGGCGAGCCGGTGAACACTTCCGCGACGTGGAAGGGCTGCGACAGGAAGCGCTCGATCTTGCGGGCGCGGGCGACGGTGAGCTTGTCCTCTTCGGACAGCTCGTCCATGCCGAGAATCGCGATGATGTCCTGCAGCGCCTTGTAGCGCTGGAGCACCTGCTGCACCTGACGGGCGACGCCATAATGCTCCTCGCCGACGACCAGCGGCGACAGCATGCGCGAGGTCGAGTCGAGCGGGTCGACCGCCGGATAGATGCCCTTTTCCGCGATCGAGCGCGACAGCACCGTCGTCGCGTCGAGATGGGCGAAGGACGTCGCCGGCGCCGGGTCGGTCAGGTCGTCGGCCGGCACGTAGATCGCCTGCACAGAGGTGATCGAGCCCTTGGTGGTGGTGGTGATGCGCTCCTGCATCGAGCCCATGTCGGTGGCGAGCGTCGGCTGATAGCCGACCGCCGAAGGAATGCGGCCGAGCAGCGCGGAGACTTCCGAACCCGCCTGGGTGAAGCGGAAGATGTTGTCGACGAAGAACAGCACGTCCTGGCCCTGATCGCGGAAATGCTCGGCGACGGTGAGACCCGTCAGCGCGACGCGGGCGCGCGCGCCCGGCGGCTCGTTCATCTGGCCATAAACCAGCGCGGCCTTCGAGCCGGCGGTCGAGCCGTTCTCGGGCTTCTTGTTGACGCCGCCCTCGATCATCTCGTGATAGAGGTCGTTGCCCTCGCGCGTGCGCTCGCCGACGCCGGCGAACACCGAATAGCCGCCATGCGCCTT
>JAEULW010000138.1 GCA_016793505.1 Methylobacteriaceae bacterium
GGTCGCAAAAGCGTCAGGCGGACGCCTGTCGTCGCCGGCCGCCGGCGCGGCTAATGTGGCCCGATGAGCGAACCGCAGGCCACAAGGGGGACACGGCGGGCCGGCTGGTGGTGGGCGGGCGCCGCCGCCGCCATCGCCGCCGCGGCGATCGCGGCGCGGGTCTACGGCCTCGACGATCTGGGGCTGGCGGCGCTGGCGCAGCGGCGCGCCGATCTTGCCGCCGCGGTCGCGGTCCGGCCGGCGGCGGCCGCCCTCGCCTATCTCGCCGTCTATATCGCGGCGACCGCCGCCGCCCTGCCCGGGGCCGCCCTGCTGACCGTCGCCGGCGGGCTGCTGTTCGGCCCCTATGCCGGCGCGGCGCTGGCCGTGGCCGGGGCGACGGCCGGCGCCTGCGCGCGGTTCCTGGCCGCCTCGACCAGCCTCGGCCGAAGCCTTCGGGCGCGGGCCGGCGGGCGCCTGACGCGGTTGATGGAGGGTTTCCAGCGCGACCAGACCTCGTATCTGCTGGTTCTGCGGCTCGCCGCCGTGTTTCCGTTCTGGCTGGTCAATCTGGGCGCGGCGGCGGCCGGGGCGCGGCTGTCGACCTTCGCCTGGACGACGCTGCTCGGCGTCGCGCCGGGGGCCTTCGCCTTCGCGCTGGCCGGGGCCGGGCTCGATCGGGCGATCATCGCGCTGCAACAGGCCGAGGCGGCCTGCGGGGCGCCTGGCTGCGCCGGACGCCTCAGCCTGTCGGCGCTGTTGTCGCGCGAATTGCTGATCGCCGGCGCGCTGATCGGCCTGCTTGCGCTGGCGCCGATGCTGTGGCGGCGCCTGCGCCGCTGACCGGCGGCCCGGCATGCGCTAGGAACTGCATATGGAGACGTTGAAACCCGATCTGTGCGTCGTCGGCGCCGGGGCGGCCGGCCTGTCGGTCGCCGCCGCGGCGGCGGCGCTCGGCGCGCCCGTGGCGCTGGTCGAGAAAGGCGCGATGGGCGGCGACTGTCTCAATCACGGCTGCGTGCCCTCGAAGGCGCTGATCGCGGCGGCGGCGCGGGCGCAGGCGCTGCGCGAGAGCGCGCGGCTCGGCGTCGGCGCCGGCGAGGCGAAGATCGATTTCGCGGCGGTGCGCGCGCATGTGCGCGGCGTGCGCGAGTCGATCGCGCCGCATGATTCGGCAGAACGGTTCCGGGCGCTCGGCGTCACCGTGATCGAGGCGCCGGGCCGTTTCGTCAGCGCTTCGGCTCTGGAGGCGGGCGGCGTGCGCATCCTGGCGCGGCGCTTCGTGCTGGCGACCGGCTCGACGCCGGCGACGCCGCCGATCCCCGGTCTCGACCTCGTCCACTATCACACCAACGAGACGATCTTCGATCTGCCCGCCCTGCCCGAGCGCCTGGTGGTGATCGGCGCCGGTCCGATCGGCCTCGAGCTGGCGCAGGCCTTCCGGCGGCTCGGCGCGCAGACGATCGTCGTCGAGGCCGGCGCGGCGCTCGGCCGCGAGGATCGCGAACTCGTCGCCCCGCTGCTGCGCCGGCTGCGCACGGAAGGGCTGCGCATTCTGGAGCAGACGAACATCCGCGCCGTCGAGCCCGTTGGCGCCGGCGCGCGTCTCGTCCTCGAGTCGGGCGAGACGATCGAGGCGCCGCATCTGCTGGTCGCAACCGGCCGGCGTCCCCGCGTCGAGGGACTCGGGCTGGAGGCGGCGGGCGTCGCCTTCGATGCGAAGGGCGTCAAGGTCGGCGGCGACCTGCGCACGTCCAACCGCCGCGTCTACGCCATCGGCGACTGCAATGGCGGGGCGCAATTCACCCATGCGGCCGGGCATCAGGCGAGCCTCGTCATCCGCGCGACGCTGCTGCGCATGCCAATCTCCTTCCGGCCCGAGCGAATCCCGCGCGTCGTCTACACCGATCCGCAGATCGCCTGGATCGGCCTTTCGGAAGAGGAGGCGCGGGCGCGGCACAAATCCATTCGCGTCCTGCGCGCGGGCTTTGCCGAAAACGATCGCGCCCGCGCCGAAGCGGAGATCGACGGACATGTGAAGCTGATCGTCGTCGGGTCGGGCCGCATCGTCGGCGCCGGCGTCGTCGGGGCGGCGGCGGGCGACGTCGTCGCGCCGCTCTGTCTGGCGATCGAGCATGACCTGTCGACTCGCGATCTCGCCGATCTCATTCTGCCCTATCCGACTCTCGCCGAGACGATCAAGCGCGCCGCCGCGGCTGATCTGGCGCGCCTTGCCGCCGCGCCGAAGACGCGCCGGCTGGTGCGCTGGCTGCGCCGGCTGGGATGACGCCATGAGCGCGACGCGCGCCCGATCGTTCCGCGACGAGGCGCCGCCGCGCGCGGCCGGAGACGCGCCATGCCGCTGAGTTCGGCCGCGCCGCCGCCGCCCACGCCGCCGCGGCGTCTGACGCTCGGCCTCAGGGCGCGCATGCTGTTGCTGACCGCAGGGTTCGTGCTGCTGGCGGAAGTCGCGGTCTACATCCCTTCAATCGCCAACTTCCGCAACGGCTGGCTGAACGACCGGCTGGCGGCGGCGCGCACGGCGGCGCTGGTCTTCGACGCGACCGAGCGCGAGATGATTCCCGAAGAGCTGGCGCGCCGCCTGCTCGCCAGCGTCGGGGCGCACAGCATCGCGCTGAAGACGCAGGAGACGCGCAGGCTGCTGGCCGTCTCGGAAACGCCGCAGCGCATGGACGAACGCTTCGATCTGCGCGATCCGACCGCCGCCGAATCGATCGCCGCCGCCTTCCGCACGCTGCTTGCGCCGCAGGGGCGGGTGATCGGCGTCGTCGGCGCGCCGGCGATGGGCGGTGAATTCGTCGAGATCACGCTCGAGGAGACGCCGCTGAAAGAGGCGATGCGGCGCTACTCCATCAACATCCTGCTCCTGTCGCTGGCGATCTCGGCGACCGTGGCGGGGCTGGCGATGTTCGCGATCCAGCGCATGGTGCTGAAGCCGGTGCGGCGGCTGACGTCGAGCCTGGTCGAATTCGGCGCCGATCCGGAGGACGGCACGCGGATCATCACGCCGTCCGGACAGGGCCACGAGATCGGCCGCGCCGAAGAGGCGCTGGCGGAGATGCAAAAGGCGCTGGCGCGCGAGTTCCAGCAGCGGCGGCATCTGGCGGCGCTCGGCCTCGCCGTCGCCAAGATCAATCACGACCTGCGCAACATGCTCGCCTCGGCGCAACTCGTCTCCGATCGTCTGGCGGCGCTCGACGATCCGCTTGCGCGGCGGCTGGCGCCGACGCTGGTGGCGACGCTCGACCGGGCGATCGCCTTCTGCCGCTCGACGCTGACATATGGCCGGGCGATCGAACCGCCGCCGCGGATCGAGCGCATCGCCTTCCTGCCGCTCGCGGCGGAGGCGGCCGAGACGATTCGCCCGAGCGCCCCCGAAGTCGCGATCCGCATCGTGGCGGCGGAGGATTTCCGGGTGAACGCCGATCCCGAGCAGCTCTACCGCATCCTTCTCAACCTCATCCGCAACGCCGCCGAGGCGCTGACCGCCGCAGGCGCGGCGCAGGGCGCGCCGGCGATCACTGTGAGCGCGCGACGCGAGGCGACGGCGGCGGTGATCGACGTCGCCGACAACGGGCCCGGCGTGCCGGAGCCGGCGCGGGCGACGCTGTTCCAGGCGTTCCATGCGACGACGCGCCCGGGCGGCTCGGGCCTCGGCCTCGCCATCGCCGCCGACCTGGCGCGCGCCCATGGCGGGCGGCTGGAACTCGCCGAAAGCGCCGCCGGCGCGCTGTTCCGGCTGACCCTGCCGGCGCGCGAGGGCTGAGGCCGGCGGGCGCGCCCTGCCCTATTGCCAAGCGGCTCATGATTCACTACACGGACGGCCTCGCCGGTCCTCCGGCGACAAGGACGCAAGTCCCAACGCGCCCGTAGCTCAGCTGGATAGAGCACCAGACTACGAATCTGGGGGTCAGAGGTTCGAATCCTTTCGGGCGCGCCATTTCCGGACAACTCAGAGAACTGCGGGCGCTGACCTGCTTCCCGATAGCTGGACCGGTTGAAGCGGGAAAATTCCAGGTTTGCCGTCCTTGGCAGGGCGCAGGATTGTCCTTGTAGCGATCGCGGTTCAGCGAGCAGCAGATTTCCCTTCCCTGCTCGGCAGGCAGCCGCGTCTCGCGCCTTGGTCCCGCTCTGACCGTCACCAGATGGACCTGGCGCGCCAGGCTATCGGCCGATCGACCGGCGCACGCCGGCTATGCCGAGCCTCAGGAACGGGTCCGTGTGCACGTAGAAGAAAAGCACGCCCCGTTCCGCCCAGAACGGCGCCTCGTCGGCGGTCGCCAACGTCCCCGCGATCCGGCCGGCGGCGCGGATGCGACTGACGGCCTCCGCCACCTTGTCGATGACGGGCTGCGGACGTGGCTGGCCGAAGGGCGGCGCGGGCGGATAGCCCATGTCCTGCGAGAGATCGCCGGGGCCGATGAAAAATACGTCGACGCCTTCGACTGCGAGGATTTCGTCGAGTCTGCCGATCGCGGCCTGCGTCTCGATCATCGCGACAATCAGCCGCGACGGGTGATCGGCCGGGCAGGCATAGCGCACCGCATCGACGATCGCCTGCGCCTGCGCCCCCGTTTCGACCATCGGGACCATCAGCGCATCGGCCCCTGCGTTGAGGTAGCGGATCATCAGCGGCCGCTCGTGACTGCGGGGCCGGACGACCGCCGCGCCGCCGGCGCCGCGCACCGCCTGCGCCGTCACCCGCACGTCCTCGAGGCTCCAGGTTCCGTGCTCGCAATCGATGAAAACACTGTCGGCGCCGAGTTCGATCAACCGCGCCGCCAGACCGGACGAGACGTGGTGCGTGTTGAACATCGTGACCGCTTCGCCCTCGAGCAGGCGGTTCCTGAGCTTCGCGCCGTTCATGCCGCGCTCTCCTGATCGTCAGTCGCCGCCGGGCGCGCCGAGGCGTCGCGCGGCCTCGAGATCCGCGGAAATGTCGCGCTGGAAGGTCGGACAGATATGGAGCTCCGGGATCATCGCGCTCGCCGGGAGCGAAGCGCAAAGCAGGATCGCTCGCGCGACATCCTGAGGCGCAAGCATGCGGGCGCGCTCCTCCGGCGTCGGCGGGCGAGGCCGACTGTCGAGGATCGGCGTATCCACCTCGCCAGGCAGGATCGTCATGGCCCGGATGCCCTCGTTGCGATGGGTGTTGTGCAGGAACCCCATGAAGTTCCGCACCGCCGCCTTCGCAGCGCCATAGGCTGCGCCGCCGAGAAGGTTGGCGTTGACCGCCGCGAGCGACGACACGGTGATGATGGCGCCGCGCTTGCGGTCGAGCATCGCGGGCAGCACCGCCTGGACCAGAGCATGCACCGCATCGAGATTGAGGCGGACGACCTCGCTCCATTCCTTCTCGTCGATGTAGAGGGCATTGCGGTTGCGGCCCGCAGCGCCGGCATTGTTGACCAGGATGTCGGGTCCGCGCAGGCGCTCGGGCAATCCGCGCTGCGCCTCCCGGATGGCCTGCCGCGACCCGATGTCCAGCACCAGCACGGTCGCGGACCCGCCCGCGCCGGCGACGCCGTTCGCCGTATCACGCAACGGCGCCTCGCGTCTTCCGATCAGGACGACTTCGGCCCCTTCGGCGGCGAGCAGGATCGCCGTCTCTCGACCAATTCCTGTGCCGGCCCCCGTGATCCAGGCGGACTGACCCGAAAGCGACCCCATGATCCTACTCCGCCGCATCGGCGAGGCTTCGCCGATAGCCATAGATTTCGCGAGCGGCCTGCGGCGTGATCGCGCCGTCGGCGAGATCGCGCTCGATCAGCGACGGGGCTCTCTGCGCGACATCGCCATGGCCGCCGCCGCCCGGCGTCTCGATAGCCAGCGCTTCACCCTGCGCCAGCGTCACCTTGCCCTTTGGGAACTGCGGCAGTCCATTCTTGGTGATGCGACCCGGCCGGCCGTCGCGGCCGCCGAGCACGCCGAAACAGGGATGCCGGACCCGCTCCGACGCAAGATAGACGTTCATCGGCTGGCGACCGAGGTTGCGCAGCACCACCCGCTGTCCGAGGCCGCCTCGGTGCCGCCCGGCGCCGCCAGAATCGGCGATCAGCTCCTTGCGCTCGGTCAGCACAGGCACGACCAACTCGAACATCTCGACGGCCGTCACCTTGCAGTTCGACGGGAAGGAGAGCGTGTCGAGACCGTCGGAGCGCGCCCGCCCGCCAAGGCCGCCGTGGAAGTTCTGCACCGAACCGAACTGCGCGCCGTCATCCCGGCGCCCAACACAATTTGCGGCCCAGATCGGCGCGCCGCCGCTGTCGCCGAGCACCTTGTCCGGCGCGACATCCTGCAGCGCCTTGAAGATCAGCGACGGGATGACATGGCCGACCAGGTTGCGCGAGTTGCCCGCCGTCCAGGCTTCCGGATTGAGGATCGAGCCCGGCGGCGCTTCGTCCGTGATGGGCGCGATGCAGCCTTCGTTGTTGGGCGTCTCGGGATCGAGCAGGCACTTCAGCGCATAGACCGTGTGGGCGTAGCGGTAGTTCGCGCGACAGTTGATCGAATGCAGGATCTGCGGTGAGGTGCCCGCGTAGTCGACATGGATGGACTGATCGGCCACCGTCACGGTGGCGCGCAGCGTGATGTCCTCGCCATAGCCGTCGAGGGTTGTTTCCGCCGAGAAGGAGCCGTTCGGCCAGGAGCCGATCGCTGTCCGCATCTGTGATTCCGAACGGCCGTGGATGGCGTCGGCAAGGCCGTCCAGTTCGTCGAGGCCATATTCGTCGAGGAAGGCGACAAGCTCACGGGCCATGACCGCGTTGGCGGCGACCATCGAGTCGATGTCGCCCAACACTTCGCGCGGCAGGCGCACGGACGCGGCGATGATGTCGAGCACGTCCTGGTTGGGAACCCCCGCCTCGTGGATTTTTACGATCGGGAATCGCAACCCCTCCTCGAAGATGTCGCTCGCGTCGGAATGGAGTGGCGCGCCGCCGATGTCGGGAAGATGCGCGATCGAGCCGGCGTAGCCGACGATCCGCCCCCTGTGAAAGATCGGCGTGATCATCGTGACGTCGGGAAGGTGACCGGTGCCGATCTCGGGATCGTTGGTGGCGAGGACGTCGCCCTCGACAAGCGTCTCGGCCGGAAACGTCGGCAGGAAGTGCTTCTGCGCCGCCGAAGGCAGCGAGGTGATGAAGACCGGAATCGACCAGGTGCACTGCGCAACGGCGCGGCCGCGGCTGTCCATGAGCACCGTGACGTAGTCGTGGTTCTCGCGCACGATGGGCGAAAAGGCCGTGCGGCCGAGCACATGGTCCGCCTGGTCGGCGATGAAGATCAGACGGTTCCACAACACCTGCAGGTTGATGGGATCCTCGAAATCGACCGCTGTCCTGGCCATCGCTGGGTTCCTCAATGCAAGTCGATCACGAGGTGGCCCTCAGCCGTGACGTGAGCCGTGGCGGCCGGGCCGATCACGGCCGTGGATTCGCGCTGCTCGACGATCGCCGGACCTTCGAAAAGCACGCCGACCGGCAGTCGGTAGTGGTCGTAGATCGGAGTCTCGACATAGTCGCCGACCTCGCCGAAAAAGACGCGGCGCGAGCCCTTCTGCGTCCCATCGGCGATGGCCGGACGGGGGCTGTCGATCCGCTCGGCCGCCGAGCCGCTGCGGACGCGCCATGTCAGCACCTCCAGCGGCGCATCGATCGTGCGGCCGAAGAGCGCCCGGTACCGCTCGAAGAAGCGCTCGGCAAGGACGGTGCGGAAGGCTTCCGGCGGCGCATCCGCGTCCGGCAGTTCGACCGCGATCTCGTGGCCTTGTCCGACATGGCGCATGTCGACGCTGACGCGATGCGTGATCCTGTCGGCCAGGACGCCGGCGCCCGCGACGACGGCGTCGCCCTCGGCCATGAGCCCATCGAGAATCCGGCGGACCTCGGCGTGATCCCAGCGGTCGAAGGCCATCGGCCGGCTGGCCGAGAGGTCGACTGCGACGGGTGCGATCAGAAGGCCGATCGCCGAGGTCACGCCAGCGCCGGCCGGGCAGACGACACGCTTGATGCCGAGCTTCCGCGCGATGCCATAGGCATGCACGGGTCCCGCCCCGCCGAAGGCGATGAGCGGCAGGCTGCGCGGATCGACGCCAAGCTCCGTTGCATGCATGGCGGCGGCCTTGCTCATGGATTCGTTGACGAGATCGTGGATGCCCCACGCGCAGCGCACCTCGCTGACGCCGAGCGACCCCGCCAGTTTCACGATCGCGCCGCGCGCCGCTTCCGGGGAAACCTTGAACGAGCCTCCGACGAATGAGCCGGCGCCCATGTAGCCGAGCAGGATGTCGGCGTCGGTGACGGTCGGTTCCGTGCCGCCGAGGCCATAGGCCGCAGGCCCCGGTGAAGCGCCGGCGGAATGGGGACCGACGTCGAGAAGTCCGAGCGGGTTCCTGGCCGCAATGGATCCGCCGCCCGCGCCGATCTCGATCATGCGGATCGACTGGATCTTCAGCGGGAAGCCGGATCCCTTCCGGAAGCGGCGCAGATGCGCCACCTCGAGCTCCGCGCTGACCGTTGGCTCACCGTTCGGGATGACGCAGAGCTTGGCGGTTGTGCCGCCCATGTCGAAGGACAGGAGATGCTGCTCGCCGACGGACTGTCCGAAGGCCGCCGCGGCGACGGCCCCCGCCGCAGGCCCCGACTCGATCAGCTTGACCGGCATGTCGGCGGCGCGAGCGCTCGGCACGAGGCCGCCTGACGACGTCATCCAGAGGACTGGACGGCGGATTCCCATTCCTGCGAAAGCGTGCTCCAGTTCAGCCACATGCTTCGCCATCTGCGGGCGGGTGTAGGCGTTGACGACCGTCGTCGTGGCGCGCTCGAACTCGCGGACCTCCGGGCAGACGCTGGAGGAGAGCGAGACGTAGATGTCCGGCGCTTCCTGCTGGATCAGCGCCGCGATGCGCTGTTCATGCTCCGGGTGCTTGTATGCATGCAGCAGGCAGACCGCGACGGAGCGGATGCCCTTCGCGCCGAATTCGCGCGCCACGTCGCGAACGCTGTCCTCGGCCAATGCGGCAATCACCGTGCCGTCGGCCGCGATCCGCTCTCTTGCGCCGAAGCTGTCGGCGCGCGTCACCAGCGGAGCAGGATATTGCAGGTCGAGATCGTAGATGTCGTAGCGCCCCTCGTTGCGGATGCGCAGCATGTCCTCGAAGCCCGCGGTCGTGACGAAAGCCGTGCGCACGCCCTTGCGTTCCAGCACGGCGTTGGTGACGACAGTCGTCGCGCCGAGCACCTGGAGGTCAGACAGGTCGACTGTCGCCTCGGGCTTCGCCAGCAGTTCGCCGACGCCCCTGATCACGGCCTCGGCCGGGTTCGCCGGCGTGCTCAACACCTTGTGCATATGAAGCCGCCCCGCATCGTCCATCAGGGCGAAGTCGGTGAAGGTTCCTCCGGTATCGAATGCGAGCTTGGCCATACTTCCCCGGCGCCTGTTCCTGCAGGGCCAGACTAGGCAGCCGCGCATGACCGGCACAGCACAAGTGTGGTCTGCCGTTATAGACTTTGCTTATGGCGACGAACCATCAGCGCGCCGCCGGGCGGATGCCGCGCGGATGCTGGGCCATGAGGTCGCTCACCACCTCGAAGAGCACTGACTTGGCCGCGATCGCCGGTTCGGAAAGCGGCAGATGATCCGAGATGCAAAGCGAGACGGTCGCCTCGATGACCGGTCTGACGAGCCGACGCGTCACGGCGCCGCCGAAGCTCTTGGCGCTTTCGGCCACGGACGAGGGCAGGATTGTGGCGCCCAGCCCATCCATCACCGCAGCGCCCAGCGCCGGCACCGATTCCAGCTCCGAGACGATGGCTGGCGCGACACGCGCCCGCGCCAGTTGCTCGTCGATCAGCCTGCGCAGGAAATGGGCGCGGCTCGGCAACAGCAGCGGGACGCGGTCGAGTTTCGACAACGGTATCGGGCTACCGTCATCACTGATCGCCTCGTCCGATGGACGCGTGACGAAGAACAGCTCCTCGCGGAACAGCGGCTCCATGACGACGCCTTTGATCGGGCCGCTGCCGTAGATGATCGCCATGTCCATCTTGCCGGTCATGATCAGCTCGCTCAGCACGAAGCCGAAGCTGTCGTTGATATGGACGACAACATCAGGGTGCCGCGCCCTCATCGCCTTCAGTATGGGAAGCGACAGCGTGTTGGAGGTCGAATAGGTCGCAAGCCCGATCGAGACGCGTCCGGCGACCGACGTTGCGGCCTTGTCGATGTCGATCTTGGCCTGCTCGATCTGCTTCAACAGCAGCTGGGCATGTCGGTACAGGATCAGCCCGGCCTCGGTCGCCACGGTGCCGTGGTTGGACCGGATGAGGAGCTTGTGCTTGAAATGTTCCTCGAGCGCCGCGACCTGCTGAGACAGGGCGGGCTGGGCGATCCTGAGGATGCCGGCCGCGCGCGAGACACTGCCCGCGTCCACGATCTTGACGAAGCTGCGGAGCTTTCTGAAATCGACGTTCATGGCCTCGCCCGGACGGGACCTAGCCTATGACTTCCCCCCTTCCCCCGACAACCCTTCCTGTTTGCCGTCGGCCGCTTCTCCTCTCATGCGACCCGTCATGAACAGTTCGCCCAGTTCGTCATGGGTGATGTCGGCCGGCTTGCCGTCCCAGATCACGACGCCAAGCCGGAGGATGACGGCGCGGCTTGCGACCTGCATCGCCTTCTTGGTGTTCTGCTCGACCAGAAGGATCGTCTGGCCGGCCGCGTTGATGCGAAGGAGCTCGTCGAAGACGATGCTTGTTGCGGTCGGCGACAGGCCGACCGAGGGTTCGTCCACGAGAAGAACCTTCGGCCGCTGCAGAACCGCCATCGCTACTTCCAGCAGCTGCTGCTCGCCGCCGGACATGTTGCCTGCGATGGTGCGGCTGCGCGTCCTGAGGATGGGGAACAATTCGTAGACATAGTCCCGATCCGCCTTCATCTTCGCATCGCGCAGCGTGTAGGCGGCCATCTGCAGATTTTCATCGACCGTCATGAGCGGGAAGTTGCAGCGACCTTGCGGCACGAAGGAAATGCCCTCGCCGAGGATGGCCCGCGATCTCAGACGGGAAATGTCGCGTCCGTTCCACAGGATCTCGCCGCCCTTCACGGTGGTCATGCCGTAGAGGGTCTTGAGCAGCGTCGACTTGCCGGCGCCGTTCGGTCCCATGAGTGCGACGAACTCGCCGGCGGCGATATCGAGCGTCACGCCGTTGAGGATGTCGAGCTGTCCGTAGCCGGCCCGAAGATCGCGAATCGAGAGCGCGCCGTCAGCCACCGAGATAGGCCTCCCGCACGGCCTGGTCGACGACGATCTCCTCCGGCGTGCCTTCGGCGAGCTTCCTGCCCTGATCCAGCACGACGATCCGCGCGCAGAGCGACGTCACGACGTCGATGTTGTGCTCGATCACCAGGAAGCTCACGCCGAGTTCCCGGTTGGCGTAGCGAATGCTGTCCATCACGCGTTCGATGAGTTTCGGATTGATGCCAGCCATCGGCTCATCGAGCAGGATCAGCCGCGGCTTCGGCATGAGCATGGAGGCGAACTGGATGAGCTTCTGCTGGCCGCCGGACAGGTTGCCGGCGGGCATGTGGCGCACCTCCCACAGACCGGCGGCGGCGATCAGCTCGCGCGCCTGAATTCGCAGCGACTCGACGCGCGTCCGCGCAGCGGCGCCGATGCCGAAGGTCGAGGCGACATTGGGGAAGGCGAACATCTGACCGGCGATGACGAGATTCTCTTCGACATCGAGCGCGCTGAAAACGACGGTCTTCTGGAAGGAGCGCAGCATCCGCCCTTCGCGCGCGATGCGGTCCAGCGACCAGCCGGTGATCTCGAGGCCATCGAGCCGCACCTTGCCGGAGTCAGGCTGTGAAAGGCCCGTCGCGCAATCGAAGAACGTCGACTTGCCGGACCCGTTCGGGCCGATCAAACCGCAGATCTCGCCGTGATCTACATGCAGGCTGACGCCATCGACGGCGCGCACCGCGCCATACGACTTGGCGAGGCCCTCGATCTCGAGGAGCGGCGCGGCGCTCACCGCTCGCCTCCGATCCATCGCCAGGCGCGGTCGATCAGCGGCGCAAAGCCCCTCGGAAAGCGGAAAACGATCGCGAGCAGGCAAAGCCCATAGGCGATCATGCGCAGCTCGGGCGCGACTCGCAGCGCCTCCGACAGCCCAACGAACAGGAAGCTGCCGAAGATCACGCCGGAGATCGTCCCCGGTCCGCCGCCCAGAACGATGACCAGCATGGTCGTGGAATACTGCATCTGGAAAGTCAGTGGCGTCACGACCGTGAGGTAGTGGGCATGCAGCGCTCCGCCAAGCCCGCCGAAGGCCGCGCCGATCATGAAGACGATGATCTTGTAACGCCAGGCCGGGACGCCCAGCGATTCTGCGAGCGTCTCGTTCTCGCGGATCGCCACCATGTTGCGGCCGGCCGGCGAGCGCACGATCAGCCAGACCGCGAGGGTGGCGACCGCGGCGATGACGAGCGACAAGTAGTAGAAGCCCGTGGTGGTCGACACTGTGAACGAGAAAGGGCCCAGCGGGAATGACGGGCGCGGTATGCTTTCGAGCCCCATGTCGCCGCGCGTGACGCTGATCCAGTTCTTGGCGATCGCCTGACCGATGATGACGAAGCCCAGTGTGCACATGACGAAGGAGGTCGCACGCAGACGAAGCGCCGGCACGCCGAGCGGAAAGGCGATCAATCCCGCGATCAGACCCGAGGCGAGAAGGTTGACGATGAACGGCGTCTGGAAATGGATCGCCAGCAGCGCCGTCACATAAGCGCCGATACCAAAAAATGCCGCCTGCGCCAATGACAAGAGGCCCGTATAGCCGACGAGCAGGTTGAGTCCGTAAGCTGGCAGGAGGAAGGTCAGCGCGACGATGACGGCGTGAAGTTCGTAGCTTCCCAGCAACCACGGAAGGCTTGCAGCCAGAGCGGCCAGAACGGCGACAAACGGCAGGCGCAGATCGCGTCCATTGCGCGCGACGGTGGACATGGCCGACGGCTCCGCCATCAGAATCGCGCCCGCGTCGAGAACAGGCCGTGCGGCCGCCACATCAGCACCAGCATCAGCGTCGCGAAACCGACCGTGTCCCGGTACTGCAAGCCGATATAGGTGGCGACGAGGCTCTCGGCGACGCCGAGAATCATGGCTGCGAAAAAGGTGCCGCGCACATTGCCGAGTCCGCCCATGATGATGATGGGCAGCGTCTTGAAGGTGATGATCTCGCCCATGCCGCCATAAACCGTCACGTTGACGGGGGCGGTGAGTGCGCCCGACAGCGCCGCAAGGCACGCCCCGAGCGCGAATGTCTGGAGCACGACCTTGCCGACATCGATGCCGACGACTTCGCAGCAGAGGGGATTCTGGGAAACGGCGCGCATCGCCTTGCCGGCCCAGGTGAGCTTCACCATCGCTTCGAGCGCCAGGAAGACGAGAACGCAGACGATGATGATCAACACCCTCTGCTCGGCCAGCATGAAGCCGAAGATGGTGACCGGCTCGATGTAGCCGCCATTGAAATACTTGTAGCTGCCGCCGAAGATGAAGATCACGGCGTTCTGCAGGACAAGCGCGACGCCAAGCGTGGCGAGGACGCCGGTCTCGGCAGTCGCGCCGACGATCCTCTGCATGATCAGCCAGCCAACCGCGAGCGCGATCAGGGCAGTGACGAGAATGCCGATGACGACGGCGGCAGGATAGGGGAGGTCGATGTACTCGACCGCCACCCATGCCCCGAAGGCGCCGAGCATGTAGTATTCGCCATGCGCGAAATTGATCGCCCGCAGCACCCCGAAGATCATCGTCATGCCGACCGCGACGATCGCATAGACCGATCCGGACACGATGCCGTTCAGCACCTGCTCGACGAGGGTCCAGAACATCGCGGCCGATGGGTCAGCAATCAGGTTCGGGGGTACTCGATTTCACCCGAGACGGCGCCTTTGATCGACGGTGCGCCGTTCTCGATCTGCAGCAGGACCATCGGCAGCCGCGCCTGGTTGTGATCGTCGAAGGTCACTTCACCCATCGCGCTTTCATATTTGATCGATGAGAGCGCATCGCGAACCTTGAGACGATCGACGGAGCCGGCGGCGGCGACGCCCTTGGCGAGGAGATGCGTGGTCTCCCAATGCACATAGGCGTGGTTGTTGGCGGATTCGCGATACTCGGCCGCAAATTTCGCGACGAAGGCCTTGCTGCGCGGATTGTCCCAGGCCGGCAGCCAGGCCGCCGCCTCGATGGCGCCCTCGAGGGCCCGAGGCGCGGCCTTGATCGTGACCTCGGCGTTGAACTCGCCGTTGCCGATCAGCGGCAGCTTGCCGGCGACACCGGTCTCGATCATCTGGCGTGCGATGATGGGCGTAGTGTCGGCGAGCCCGTACATCAGGATGCCCTGGGCGCCGGAATCGCGGATCTTCGCCAGCACGCTGCGGAAATCGACCTCGCCTTCCTTGTAGTAGTCCTCGGTGACGATCGAGGCGTTGAAACGCGGCAGATACTTCTTCGTGAACGCGATGGCGCCGCGGCCATAGTCGCTGTCCACCGAGAGCACCGAGAACTTCGTCAGCTTGCGCTGCTCGGCCGCGTATTTCAGGACAACGAGGGCTCTTACTTCATCGGTAGGGTAGTTGCGGTAGGTCCATTTCATGCCGCCCTTGCCGGCGCGGTAGGTGATCGTCGGATTTGACGAAGCCGCATTCAAGAGCAGCACATTTGCTTCCTCTGCGATCGGCTGCAGCGCCAGCGTGACGCCGCTTGTCACGTCGCCGATGACATAGTCCACCTTGTCACGTTCGATCAGGCGGCGCAGCGCCGAGACGCCCTCGGTCGGCGTGCCCTGGCTGTCGCCGGGAATGATCGTGATCTTGCGTCCGCCGACACCGCCAGCGTCATTGATTTCCTTCGCCGCCAGTTGCGCGCCGCGCAGCGAGAAACTTCCGTAACGCGCATTCGGTCCGCTCATCGGCGCGACGAGGCCGATGCGGATCGTGCCGTCCTCGGCGCGGTGGGCGCGGGCCGGGCCGACCACGGCTGCGGCGCCTGCGATGCCGGCCATGGCCAAGAGCGAACGACGATGGATGTGGAATGCCATGTTCCGGTCTCCCCTGCGGACGTCCCGAGGCGGTGCGGAGCGCTTGTCTGCGGCTGCCGTGGGGCAACCTCGTCCGCATGCGACAGCAACCGGGAAGACCGTAGGTTGGAGAGGCGTTGCAGCGGAATCACAAGTGCGCTCTGCCGCCATAGTGTTTCGTTATGGGGAAGAATGGCTCGCCCGAGGTGGGCGAGAGAGAAAAGCGGGCAGCCTGTCCGCTGGCGCGTCGAGCAGCGCCGCAAGACCTCGCGTGTCCGCCCATGCCGCTCGCATCAGTGCGTCGCCTTCAATACCCTTGGAATGGCGACGCCATCGCGCGCTTGTCCTGCCGGCGGACGGATGTCCGACGCGCCGCGACGGCCGGGGCAAAAACCTTCGAACGCCTGACGCCGCAGGGATCGCAGCCATCTTCCGTTGCTGGACGCGAGCTGCCTTCCCGATGCGGCGGAATATCCCGGTCAGGAACTGGACCCGGTCGTCGTCGCGGCGCCGGCTGTCGACGAGGCCGATCGTCGGATGCCGCCCTCGGCATGCGACGTCGTACTTCATCGGCATGGAATTTCAATCAGATGTGCGTTCTCTTCTTCACCTTCCCCGGCGCGCCATTGCCGGACAAGAGAGGGAACTTCGGGCGCGGGGATGTCCGCGTCGGCTTGCCTCTGGTCGGCGCGCAGGGACGCGAGGCGGCCGATCCATGGATCGGGCCGGGCGGGCTTCACGCGACGAAACGCACGCCGATCGACCCGAGCACCCCGTAGTCGGCCGTCACCTCGTCCCCCGGCGCCACCTCGATCGGCGTCAGGCAGGTTCCGGTGGTGACGACCTGGCCCCTGGCCAGCGTGACGCCAAGGCGCGACAGTTCGTTGGCGAGCCATGTCAGCCCGATCCTCGGATCGCCGAGGACGTTCGCGCCGCGTCCCGTCAGAGCAATCGTCCGGCCGGCGCGCACCAGTTTGGCGGGGACCTCGTAGGCGGCGAGGTCGAGATGCCGCCACGGGGCGGCGGCCGCGGCGCCCAGCACGAACATGTGGGCGCAGGCATTGTCGGCGATGATCTGCGCTTCGCCGGCATGCACGAAATCGACGTAGCGGGAGTCCGGCGCCTCGATCGCCGGGTGCAGGGATGCGACGGCGGCGAGAACCTCGTCCTGCGTGTAGGGCGTCGGCCTGGGCGCGAGGTCCGCGCCCATGGTGAAGGCGAACTCCACCTCGGCGACTTTCATGAGGTTGCCGCGCAGCGACACCGGCACGCCCTGCTCGATCACCCGTTCGCGCAACAGGCGACCCGCCAGGGGGCCGCTGACGCCGATGTGGCGCTGGCCGGCGATGCTGGTTGCGGCGATCTTCCAGCCGAAGACAGGGTGCTCGCTGCGGCGCTCGATCAAAGCCTGGATGGCGTAGCCTTCAGCCCGGCTCGTCGGCCGCGATGCGTCCGGCAGGCGCTCGAGACGCCCGCTCGCCATCCACGTCCTGTAGAGAAGGTCCGAGGCGGCCAGCATCTGGGACGGCGTCAACATGGGCGACCTCGGCAAATCAGGAGAACATGTCAGGGCTGACGGACAAGCCGGCGACAGACCCTCTGCCGGCGAGCCTATCGCGACGCACAGGCCAGGTCTGGTGTCGCGCGAGCGCGTCACGATCGGGCACGGCGCCGAGGCCCGGCATGTCGGGCGCTGCGACGCGGCCTTCGCGCACGCGCAGCCTGTCGCCGACGATCATCTCGCGCCCGGCGTTGGCGTGGCAGTCAACTTCGAGCATGCCCTTGCCGTCGACGGCCGCCAGCAGGTGCAGGCCGGCAAGCAGGGCGACGCCGCCGCCGAACACATGCGGACACAGGTCCTTGCCATGGGCGACGGCGCTCCGCGCCACCGGGAGGTTGCCGGAGAAGCCGCCCCACTTGGTGATGTCTGGCTGAATGAACCGGAGGATTTCGCCGCGGGCGGCGGCATGCAGGTCGGCGCCGCGCAGGTTCTCCCCGCCGGCGAGCGGGATCGGCGAGGCGGAGGCCAGCGTGCGCCAGTCATGCTCGGGCGCATCGACGCGCATCGGCTCCTCGAGCCAGGCGATGTCGAGCGGCGCGGCGCGGCGGACAAAGGCCAGCGCCTCCTCGCAGCCGAACGCCTGGTTCGCGTCGGTCATGATCCGGGCCGAGGGGCCGAGAGCGTCACGCATGGCCGCGAGATTGCGCTGGTCGCGCTCGGCGCCGAAACCGGTCTTGAGCTTGAAGGCCCGGTGCCCCTCCTCCTGCCTTGCAAGAGCAAAGCGCTCCGGTTCGTCGGGGTTGATGCCTGTGACGTAGACGGCGACGTCCGACGCGCTCGAGTTCGACAGGACCCGGCAGAGCGGCGCGTCGGCCCGGCGCGCCACCATGTCCCAGACCGCGATATCGATTCCCGCCAGCGCCTGCGCAATCGGACCGACTTCGCCTGTCTGCAGGACCAGCACTTCGAGCTGCCGGCTGAGCGTCTCGAACAGCGCCGTCGGGCTCGGGAAGCTGCGGCCCACGAGTCCCTCGCCGAAGTCGACCACGAGGCGCGCCCGGTGCTCGGCGCCGACGCTCGGCCAATTGCACCAGCACTCGCCCCACCCTTCCGTTCCGTCGCGATCGACGACCCGGACCAGGACGAACGGGCGATCGCGGAAACTGCCGAAGGCGACCTTGATCGGTTCGCGCAGCGGCGCGCGGTAGGCATAGGCTTCGACAGCGGCGAGTTCGATCGCAGTGTTCATGGCAGGTCTCGGGCGGGGCGCGGGCACAGGGCGAGGCGGACACGGGGCTCGGGCAGGCCGGGCACGTCGACCTCGACAGCCAGCAAGGCGCCGGCCAACGGTTGCGCGGCGCGCTCGGCTTCGGTCAGGTTCTGGCAGGTCGTGGTGACGAAGAGAGTCCTGAGCTCCTCGCCGCCGAAGGCGCAACAGGTCGGGCGGTCGACCGGCATGGGGATGACGCGATCGACGCGCCCGTCCGGCGCGTAGCGGACAACCCGCGATCCGAAGAACTCGGCGTTCCAGAGATGGCCCTCGGCGTCGACAGCCGAGCCGTCGGGAAAGCTCGGCCGCACGGTCTCGGCGAAGACGCGCCGCGCGCCGACGGTTCCACGGACGGCGTCGAACGGATAGGCGTCGATCCGGTGCTGTAGCGAGTCGGCGAAGTACAGCGTTTCGCCGTCCGGGCTCCAGGCAAGGCTGTTGGGGATGCAGACGCCGTCGAGGACCGGCGCCGGTCCGGACGGATCGAGGCGATAGAGCTTTCCCTCCGCAGCGCGCGTGACGTTGTGCATCGTGCCGATCCAGAACCGGCCCTGGGGATCGCAGCGCCCGTCGTTGAAGCGATGGCCGTCAGGCATGTCGGCGATCTCTGCCAGCGTCGTCAGCCGGCCGCTCTCGAAGTCGAGCAGCGCGATCCGGTTGCCGAGGGCGACGAGCAGATCCGGCCCATCGGTGAGGGCGATCGCTCCGATGAGCCCCGGCATCGTCCGGCTCTCGACCCGGTCTGCCGCGACGTCGAGCCGGCGTACGGCGGGCGCGCGGATGTCCACCCAGTAGAGAGACTTCTGTGCGGCATGCCAGACGGGGCACTCCCCGAGAATGTCCCGATGGGCTCCGCCCTGTCGCGTCAGCGCGGCCATCACGTGGCGCGTCCGCTGTCGACGGGCGTCTCGGCGCAGACGCGCTGGATGGCGGCGACGGCGCCTCGGTCAATCGATTGGCCACAGCTCTGCTTCATTGCGTCATCCCGCGTCGTTCACGACAAGCGACCGGCGGCTGCGGATCGGAGCTCCGGCCGCTCGGGGCGCATGGCCTGCGCCGGGTTGGCCGGGTCCGCCTAGTCGTTTTGCGCCGCCGCGATCCGCCCCTCAGCCCGCTCCAGATGCGCAAGCATGGCGCGCTCGCCCTCCTGCCGATCCTGAGCCTCGATGGCGGCGTAGATGCGGTTGTGCTCGGCCAGAACCGTGCGGCATCGCTCGGCGTTGTCGAAGCGGTCCATGCGGCGCATCAGGTTAACGCCGTGGCCGATGTCGTATTCGACCGACCGGATCGCCTCGATCACGCGCAGGTTGTGACTGGCGGAGGCGACCGCCAGATGGAATTTTGCGTCCAGAGGCGCCGCGGCTGCTCCGTCTCGCAGCGCGACGCGCTCGTATTCCCTGATCGCCGCGCGAATGGCTTTGAGATCGGCCGCCGTCCGGCGGGCGCACGCCAGCATGACGGCATGCGGCTCGACGATGCGGCGGAACTCGAGGTTCTCCTCGAAGAGTTTCAGCTTCTGGGGCGCGAGCGCGTGTCCCTTCGGCCGGGCTTGCACGAAGGACCCCAGGCCGCGCCGCGAAACGATCAACCCCTCCGATCTCAGCCGGTCCAGAGCTTCGCGCACGACCGGCCGCGAAATGCCGAACATGGCGCACATCTCGTTCTCGGGCGGCAACATCTGCCCCTCGCGGAACTCCCCCATGATGATCTTGTGGAACAGGAAGGCGTAGGCCTGATCGGCAAAGCGGCTGCGCCGAAAGGTGGGGAAGGCGCCGACGACACCTTTCGCCGCATGCCGGGAGCCGCCTTGTCGGAGGCCAGAAGCCTTGGCCTCGACGCCTGGTCCGTCATGTTCGATCTCGGTCATGAGGTGACCCGGTTGCTGCGGATATTGTGGACGTGAACGTGAGCGCCGACGTCGATCGGCGCCGTCGCGACGCCGATCGGTTGTCCATACTTGAACACGGTCTGGCCGGGCGCGAGGGTCGCGAGGGCGACCTTGTGACAGAGCGGCACGTCGTCGACGACCCTGATCCGGAACTGGGCGCCGTTGCAGGCGACGGCGACGCTTTCTCCCGCAGCGATCGGTCGCAGCGCTGTGGCGACAT
Organism: Methylobacteriaceae bacterium; assembly: GCA_016793505.1. Classification (GTDB taxonomy): domain Bacteria; phylum Pseudomonadota; class Alphaproteobacteria; order Rhizobiales; family Beijerinckiaceae. Next base: position 19,969 of record JAEULW010000138.1, read on the forward strand.
TGTCGTTCGCGGCGAGACTGATTGCGTCGGCGGCCGTCACAGGGCCACTCCGTAGCGGCTGACCACTTCGTCCCCCTCCATCAGCACCTCGCCCCAGGTCGCTCCTCCGGACGCCACGCGCAGAAGCTCATCGAAGAGCGCCTCGCCCGCCGCTGTCAGGTCCTGATTGCCGCGGAAGGCCCGGGATGCGTCGAAGTCGATCTGTTCGCGCAGCCTCGCTGCGCTCTCGGGATTGGCGCTCACCTTCAGCGTCGGCGCGATCAGGCTCACATAGCTGTTGCCCACGCCCGTCGTGAACAGATTGAGCTGGGCGCCCGCTACGACGAAGCCGGTCATCGATTCGGGCGCATAGGACGCCGCGTCCATGAGCCACAGGCCCGGTCCGGCGGGACTCTCGCCATAGGCGATCAGCCCCTCGATGCGACTGGCGCCGCTCTTGGCGATCGCCCCCAACGACTTTTCCTCGATGGTCGAGAGTCCGGCCGCGATATTCGTCGGACCCGGGTTGGATCTGACCAGATCGACGCCCGCAGCGCTGGCGGCCTGCTGTCGGGCGTTCGCGGCGGCGCGGATCCGCGACGCGACGTCCGGCCGGCGCGCCCTTGCTGCGAGAAGCTCTTCTGCGCCGATCCACTCCATCGTCTCGCCAAGGATCGCCGTGCCGCCGGCCGCGACGATCTGGTCAGCGACGAGGCCGAGCAACGGATTGGCGACCAGCCCCGAACTCGGATCCGAGCGACCGCATTCCAGCCCCACGCAGAGCGCCGAGAGCGGCGCCGGGCGCGGGCGAAGATCGCTGATGGCGCGCGCCAGCCGCGCCGCAGCGCGAACGCCGCGCTCGACAAGCGTGATGGCGTCGTGCCCGCATTCGTCGAGCGTGAAGCCCGCGTGGAGCTGGCCGGCTCCCTCCATGCGGGCGACCACCGCCTTCATCTGCGGGGAGTTGTCGCCCACGACCACGGTCGCGCCGACATTGGGATGCGTGACGAGGGAGTCGATCGCGCGCGCCTGCACGATGGCGTCGGCGCCGGTGAGGCCGACGCCATAGGGCAGCACGACCACGACGGCGCCATCGATCTGCGCGGCGATCCGCCGGGCGGCGCGGCCGGTGAGGCCGCCGAGCGACAGGACGAGCAGCAGATTGCGCACGCCGATCCTTCCGTCCTCGCGATGATAGCCGAGAAACATGGCCATGCCGTCAACTCTCTCCAGAACGCCGGCGCCTCAGGACTTCTGGCGCACCCTGATGCCGAGTTCGTCCTCGCGGATGCGCATCAGGGCGGCCGTGTCGCGATCCGCAAAGCCCTTCTCCATGGCGCTCTCGAGCGTCTTCTGACAGGCCGCGCCGACCCAGGGCTCGAAGCCCATGGCGCGTCCGAGTTCGACCGCCAGTCGCACGTCCTTGGCGGCGAGCTTGACCATGAAGCCCGGGCTGTCGTCGCCCCTGAAGGCCTTCTTGGGCATCGCCACGAAGAGCTGGGCGTTGTTGCTCATCGTGGTTTTCATGATTTCCATGATGAGGTCGAGATCGAGCCCGGACTTGACGCCGATCGCCAGCGCCTCCGTGTTGGCGGCCATGATCGTGGTCGCCAGCAGGTTGTTGGTGATTTTCATCGCATGGCCCATGCCCTGGCCGCCGCAAATGTACGTGTCGGTGCCCATGCACGAAAGCACCGGCCGCACCCTCTCGATGACCGCCGGCTCGCCGCCGACCATCAGCGTCAGCGTGCCGGTGACGGCGTGCTCGGATGTCTTGCCCACCGGGCTGTCGACCATGTTGAGGCCGCGCTTCCTCAACTCGGCGCCGACGCGTTGCGAGGTCATCGGGTCGATCGTGCTCATGTCGATCACGACGCCGCCCGGCGGCAGGCCCTCGGCGACGCCGTCCTTGCCGAGCACGACGGTTTCGACGTGCCTGGGCTCGGGCAACATCGTGACGACGACCTCGCTCGCCGCCCCCACCTCACGCGGGCTCGCGGCCGCCGTGGCCCCGGCGTCGACGAGACGCCGCACAGCTTTCGGATCAACGTCGAACACCGTCAGCGCATGGCCGCCTTTCAGGATATTGAGCGCCATGGGGCCGCCCATGACGCCGAGGCCGACAAATCCTACGTTCATGATCGAGTCTCTCTTCTTGCGGATCAGGACGCGACGCTCAGCTCCGGTCGGCCCACTTGGCGATGTCCCACAGCGGCAACCCGCGCAGGTCGCTCACGTCGGTGCGGCTGAATTCCGTCGCGGCGGGTTTGCCGCCGGAGCGTTCGAAAGCCTCCTTCACGAGCGGCGTGGTCAGCGCGAAGCTCTCCTTCACCCGGCCCCAGGTGAGCGGCTTGTCGATGACCTTCGCGTCGACGAGATATTTCGACACCTCGAGCACGGCGCGAGCGTCGTTCTCGGTAGGCCAGATCCAGCCGCGGGCGTGCAGCACGTCGTCCTTCACGGCCTTGGCGCCGGCCGCGGCGTCGAGCTGCCAGTACTGCTTGACGAGCTGCGAGACCTCGCCGGCATCGGTCTTCGACAGCGTGGCGACGGCTTCCTGCTGCGCGCTCAGGAACGCCACCACCACCTTCGGGTGCTCCTCGGCGATCTTGTTGCGCACCAGCCAGAACGAACGGTGCAGGTAGTAGCCGTCGGGATAGAAGGCGGACTTCTTCACCGATGGCAGGAGATGGCCCGCGCCCGAGCCGAGCGGCCCTTCATAGTGGCTTTCGGTGTAGCCGAAGGAGTTCATGATCGCGACGGATCCGGTCGGCTCGGCGGCGAGGAACGCCGGATAGATGGCGACCGTCGCGTCCATGCCGGTGGGCACCTGCGCGGCCTGCGCCAGCGTCGGCGTGTTGACGATCTTGATGTCGTGGTCCTTCGGGTTCGGCGAACCGAGTTCGTGCCGCAGCATCTGCGCCAGCGCATTGTAGGGGTCGCCGCCTAGAAGGGCACCGACCGTCTTGCCCTTGAGGTCCTGCATCGTGCGGATCTTGCTGTCCTTGCGCGTCGCGATGACGAAGCGCAGGTGCCCCTCGCCGACCACCATCAGGCTGATCGGCAGGTTGGCGACGATGGCGCGGATGATCGGCGTATTGCCCCACATGCCCATGTCGAGATTGTTGCCGACCATGGCCTCGACCATCGGCAGGGCCGTCGGATATTCCCGCCAGTCCACGGCGACGTCGTAACCCAGCGCCGCCGCATGCTTCTCGAACAGCTTGTTGTTGATCATGTACTGCGACATGGGCGAGTTGTAGGCCGCCCACGGGATGCGCCCGACCGAGACCTTGAGCTGCCTGAGCGCGCCCTGGCCGCGCGCCACGTAGGGCGCGGCGACGCCCGCCGCCAGGAAGGCGCCGCCCAGCCCGCGCAGGACCGTGCGGCGAGGAATGCTGCAAATCGTACCATTCTTGCCAGACATGCTTTCCTCCACTTCCCGAGCAGGTTCTTTTTCTCGTGCTAGCCGATGGCCTGATAGGCGTCGTCGCGGATCAGTTCCCAGACCTGCTTGGTAAGCGCGGCGAACCGCGGGTCGGCGCGCGTTCCCTCCTCGCGCGGACGCGGCAGGTCGATCGGCAGGATCGCCCGGATCCGTCCGGGACCCGTGCCCATGACGACAACGCGGTCGGCGAGGAAGACCGCCTCCTCGATGTCGTGGGTGATGAAGATCGCCGTCTTTCGCTCGGCCCTGGGGGCCGTCTCGCCCCAGATCCTCAGAAGCTCGACCTGCAGGATCAGACGCGTCTGCGCATCGAGCGCGCCGAGCGGCTCGTCCATCAGCAGCACGTCCGGGCCGTTGGCGAGGAGCCGCGCCAGCGCCACGCGCTGGCACATGCCGCCCGAGAGCTGGTGCGGGAATTTGTCTTCCGCGCCCTTCAGGCGAACGAGTTCGACGAAGTGGCGCACGCGGGCGTCGCGCTCGGCGCGGGACAGCCCGCGGCCGGGCGTGCCGTTCTCGAGGCCGAAGCCGATGTTCTGGCTGACAGTCAGCCACGGATAGAGCGCATAGTCCTGGAACATCACGCCGCGGTCGGCGCCGGGACCGGCAATCGGCCTGCCGTCCATGGTGATCGTTCCGCTGGTCGGCGCATCGAGGCCAGCGACGAGATTCATGATCGTCGACTTGCCGCATCCCGATGGCCCGACGACGCAGACGAACTCTCCGGCCTCGATGCTGAGCCCGACATCGGTGACGGCCAGGGTGCGCTTGCCCGTGCGCGGCGCGACGAATTCCTTTGCGACCGCGGTGAAGCGCAACTTGGGCGTCGCCTCCCGGGCGGATGCAGCGCTCATGTGGCTTCCCTTCCCCGCACGAGGATGCGCTCGGCGCCTCGGAACGCCCGGTCGATGAGCAGCGCGACGACGCCGACGACGATCATGCAGACGACAATGCCGTTGAGGTCGATGCTGTAGGCGTAGAAGACGAACATCATCTGTCCGATGCCGCCCGACGTGCCCCCGCCCGCTTTGGCGCCGACCGCGAGTTCGGCGGCGATGATCGCCGTCCAGGCGCTGCCCATGGCCAGACGCGAACCGAGCAGCACGGACGGCATGGCCGCGGGCAGAATGACATGCGTGAACGTGCGCAGTGGCGGAACGCCCATCGTCCGCGCCGCCAGAACGAGCTTGGGATCGACGCGCGACACGCCGTGCATGACGTTGAGAAGCAGCGGGAAGAAGGCGGCATAGGCGACGATGGACAGCGCCGCCGGCGTTCCCGTGCCGAGGAACAGGATGGCGATCGGCAGGATGGCCATCGGCGCGATCGGCCGGAAACTCTCGACGATCGGCTCGAGCCCGTCGCGCACCCAGCGGATGCGCCCCATCGCGAGGCCGAGCGAGAGACCGAGGACGAGCGCGATGAGAAAGCCGGCGACCACGCGGCCGATGCTCTGGATGAGCGCGAGCGGCAAATCGCCGGCAAGCGTGAGCCGAACGAAACCGGCCAGGACTTTCGCGGGGCTCGGCGCCCGCGTGTCTGCCGGCAGGCCCATCGCCCAGAGCTGCCAGGCGACAAGCAGAAGCAATGGAAGGGCGATCGCCCGCCAGATCGTCAGCGGCACGGATCGCAGGCCAATCGACGGCGAGGGCGCAAGAGAGTTCGCCATCAGCCGCGGCTCCTGTCGGTCCACGGCGTCAGCCGTCGCTGCAGGCCCTGCAGCAGCTGATCGCAGACATATCCGACGAACCCGATGGCCATGATGTAGGCGAAGATCTTTGGGGTCATCAGCAGCTGCCGATACCACTCGATGGCGAAGCCGAGGCCGCTCGGCGCGCCGATCAATTCCGCCGCCACGATCGCCGCCCAGGCGCCGGCGAAGGCGAGGCGGAATCCGACCACGATGGATGGCAGCGCGGCCGGCATGATCACGCGCCGCACGATCGCGGCGCGGCTGACGCCCATCGTCTCGGCCGCCTGCACCAGCCGACGGCTGACCCCGCGGACGCCGGCGATCGTGTTGAGCAGCAGCGGGAAGAACGCGACATAGGTCATGATGAAGACCGGCAGCGTGTCGCCGACGCCGAAGATGAAGAGAGCCAGCGGGATCCACGCGATGCCCGAGATCGGCCGCAACATCTCCACGACCGGATCGATATAGGCGTGGGCCCGCCGGCTCATGCCCATCCAGAAACCGAGCGGCACGGCCATCGCCACGGCGATCACCAGGCTGAGCGCCAGTCGTCCCGTGCTGATCATGGCGTTCTCGAGGAGCTCGCCGTCGCTTGCGACATTCGCCAGGGCGGCGAAGACGGCCGGCGGCGCCGGCAGCTGGATCGGATTCGCGTTCCAGAGCGAAAGGCCCCACCACACGCCCAGCACGACGACGAAGGAGCGGACCGCCGCAACAGGCCGCGACCCTAGGGCTGCGCGCAGTCGTTGCGGCGCCTGGCGACGGAGCGCGGCTGCCGCGTCCAGCGCCCCGGATCCGGCGCGATCGTGATGATCGAAACCGCTCAATCCCACCTCGGTCGCGCTCCGGGTCACGCGTTTCGTCCAGCGATCACAATGTTGTCAACATGCTTTACAACCTCATTGTTGTCAATCAATTTTACAACTGCGCCGACCCGATTGCGCGCGTCACTTCGTGACGGCCAGGAACCCGCCATCCACGTAGAGGATCTGCCCGTTGATGTAGGCGCCGGCCTGCGAGGCGAGCAGAAGGGCGGGGCCGGCGAGGTCCTCGGGCCGGCCCCAACGCCGCGCCGGCGTCCAGTCGGCGACGAAGTCGTGGAACTGCTTGTTGGAGGCCATCGAGAATTCGGTGGCCGTGTAGCCGGGGGCCAGCGCGCTGATGGTGACGCCGGTGCCGGCGAGATCGGCCGCCATGGCGCGCGTCATCGCCCCGATCGCGCCTTTCGAGGTCGTGTAAGGCGCGAGCATCGGCCGCGAGACCTGGTTCATGATCGAGCCGAGATTGATGATGCGCCCGCTCTTCTGCCCGACCATCACGCGCGCGGCGGCCTGGGCGACGGTGAAACAGGCCGTCACGTTGATGTCCATGACCCGGCGCCAATCGTCCTGGGTCAGTTCGAGGAACGGCTTGCGCACGATGATCGCGGCGTTGTTGACGACGATGTCGAGGCTGCCACATCGCTGCGCCGCGCCGTCGACCGCTGCGCGAACCGCGGCCTCGTCCGTCACGTCGAGTTCGAGGCTCGCCGCGTCGACGCCGGCGCCGCGCAGAGTCTCGGCCCGCTTCGCAACGGCGGCGCTGCGGTCGACCAGCACGAGACGGGCGCCGGCCGCGGCGAAGGCGTTGGCGATCGCATCCGCGATGCCGCCCGCCCCGCCCGTGATCAGGGCGACCTTGCCCTTGAGCGAGAAGAGCTTGGCGGGATGGAGATCATCGAGCATGGCGCGCGGGTTCCTTCGAAGCGTTTCAGACGATGCGATTGGCGACGGGCGCCCCGGCGAGGACCGATGCGATGCTGGTCGTCAGCAACTCCGCCATGCGGACCCGGGCGCCGAGCGTCGAACTGCCCTGATGCGGCTGCAGGAAGACGTTGGGCAGGTCGAGGTAGCCGGGGTGGATGTCCGGCTCGTTGTCGAAGACGTCGAGGCCGGCGGCCGCGACCTGCCCCTCGCGCAGCGCGGCGATCAGCGCGGCGTCGTCGACGAGATCGCCGCGCGCGACATTGACGACAATGGCGCCGCGCGGCAGGCGCGCGATGCGGGCCGCGTCGAGGAAGCGCGCCGTCTGCGGCGTCGAGGGCGCCGTCAGCACGAGGAAGTCGCTGACCGCGAGGAGGTCGGCGGCATCGGCGTGGTAGACGGCCCCCTGCTCCAGTTCGCCCGGCAGACGCGAGCGGTTGTGATAGTGCACCGCCATGTCGAAGCCTCGCGCCGCGCGGCGCGCGACGGACCGGCCGATGCGGCCCATGCCGAAAACGCCAAGCCGGGCGCCGACGACGTCGCGGCCGAGCAGCAGCGTCGGCGTCCATCCGACCCACCGGCCGTCATAGATCAGCCGCTGTCCCTCGTAGGCGCGCCGCGCGGCGGCGAGCATCAGCAGCAGGGCCATCTCGGCCACCGTGTCGCTCAGCACGTCCGGCGTGCTGAGCACGGCGAGGCCGCGGGCCGACGCGGCAGCGAGGTCGATGTGGTTGTGGCCGACCGAATAGGTGGCGACGACTTTGACGGCGGGCGGCAGCGCCTCGATCGCCGCCTTGTCGAGCCGGTCGAAGGCCGTGACGAGCAGCGCATCGGCGCCATGCGCCTGCGCGGCGGCGAGCAGCTCCGGCGTCGTCATGATGCGGTCGTGCGGATTGCACCAGATGTGGAAGCGCTCGCCGGCAAAGGCCATCGCCTTGTCGGTCAGCGCCCTGGTGACGAGCAGGCGGATCGTTTGGCTGTTCATCGATCCCCCGACTTGCCTGTCGCCGCCTCGCCGCTCTGCGCAGCTTCTGCGACAACTCGCGCTCCAGCTCCCGGAACTCCCTGGTGAAGGGCAGTTCGGCGACGTCGCGCGGACGCCGGAACGGAACTTCGAGATTGACGACCTCCTCGCCGCCGGTGGCCAGCATGACGATGCGGCCGCCCGGCAGAAGCGCCTCGTTCAGATCGTGCGCAACGAAGACGACGCTCCGGCGCTGCTTCTCCCAGATGTTCAGGAACACTGCACGGCGCGAGCAGGCCGGAAAGAATGTTCGGCGCCGTGGTCTTGCCGCAACCGCTGCGTCCGACGAGGACGACGGATTCACGGCGCCCACACTCAAGATCGAAATCGTCGAGGATGGCCCTGCGACGCTTCGACTTGGCCCGGCGAGCAAGGCCTGCGCCGACTTCAGCGAACACACGCAACGGGCACACCTCCCGGTTGGCCGAATTTCCAGACGACCCGGCGCATCCCGACCCCGTCAGAGTTTGTAGAACCGCTTCGCCGTCGCGTGGAACAGGTCCGCCTTTTCCGCTTCGCTCAGGCCTTTCGCCAGCCGCTTGCAGGTGTTCCAGTAGACGCCGTAGCCGTACGAAACCTTGTCGACGGGAAAGTTGCTTTCGAACATCGCGCGCTTCACGCCGAAGGCCTCGATGCATGTCTCGACATAGGGACGCCACGCGGCGGCGAGCTCTTCGGAACCTGGCGCGCGCTCGGCGTCGTGGAAGCCGAAGCCGAAGATCTTCATGCCCATGCCGCCGAGCTTGACGTGGACGTTCGGGCAGGCGGCGAGGTCGCGAATGCTGCGGCTCCAGTCGGCGAAGACCTCCGCACGCTTGCCCTGGAAGCGGGCGATGCCGATCGGGCCGCCGATGTGATCGACGCAGATCGGCGTGTCGGGGAAAGCGCGGGCGAGATCGACGACATCGCCGAGCTGCGGGTGATAGAGCCAGGTGTCGAAGCTGAGGCCGCGACGCGCCACCTCTCTGAAGCCCTCGCGCGCCTTCGCGTCGCGCAGAACGCCCGGCGGCCGCCGGATCTTCGCGCCCCACTGGTCCTGATCCGGATCCGCGCAGGCGATGAAGCGCACGCCGCGAAAACGGCCGCCGCCCGCCGCGATCATGGCGTCGAGCACCGGACCGAGCGCGGCGCCGAGCGGCAGCTCCGCATGGCCGACGATGGCCGCGCAGACCTTCGTTTCGCCATAGGCGCCGCTCGCCGACATGGCGGCGACGCCATTGGCGAATTCGACCTCGCCCACCGGCCGCATCTCGACCGGTCCATCGGCGCGGTACATCGACAGCCATTCGAGGTAGACGGTGGCCAGCACGTTGTGGCCGCTGGCGAGATCGGCCAGCAGGTCCGGCAGCAGGTAGGTTCCGTGCTCCGCCCGATCGAGCAGATGGTGGTGCGGATCGATGATCGGCAGGTCGGGCTCGAGGATGTCCTCGCGATGCGCGGCGAGCCAGGTCGGCCGGACGACAGGCGCGAGTGGGCTCACCACGGGCGCCTCCATCCCGCCGGGACCGTCGCCGTCGGCTGCATAACCGGACTTGGCTTCCACGGGCTGCCCAAGGCGCGGTAGACAGTGTTCCAGAGCGGTTCGATCTGGCCCGGGTCCCGCCCCATGCAAGAGGTCTTGATCTCCCGGACGGTCGCTTCGCAGGCCCGCTCGTGACCCAGGCCGCCGGCTTCGCGCCAGCCATACAGGCCCGGATCCGTCTCGACCTTGACGAAGACGAGATCGCGGAACGCGCCGTCGCAGGGGAAGGTCTTGATGTCGGCGATCTTCACAGGCCTGCCCTTTGCTGCGCTTGCTCTGGCGCGTCCTGCCGGCGTTCAGGACGGGGCGACGCTGAGCGCCGGCCGCAAGGGCCTGACGTCCGGCGCCGCGGCCCGCCCGGGCAGGCTCTGCGGGAAGAGATCGGCGAGATGCAGATTGCCGGGGTCGAGACGATCCACCGACGGGCAGCCGAGCAGGCCGAGGTTCGCGTCCACCTCCGCCTTGAGAAGCGAGAGCGCGTGCGCCACGCCCGCCTCGCCGCCGGCCGCCACGGCGAACATCGCGGCGCGCCCGAGGAGGATGAAATCGGCCGCGAGGGCGAGAGCCTTGACGATGTCGGAGCCGCGTCGGACGTCGCTGTGGGCGAAGATCCTGAGTTTGCCGCCGGCGACGGCGCGGATGTCCGGCAGCGCCTCGATCGGCGACATGGCGCCGTCGAGCCCGATGCGCACGGCCATCTCGGCGTCGGCCGGATGCAGGGTCCTCCGAACAGCAGCGCGCCCTTCCACCGGTCACGCAGGAAGCGCATGAACTCCCCGTCCACGGCGGCCCGGCCGACCCAGCGCACCGGGTTCATCGGCAGCGAAGGCCGAAGCGTCAGCGAAAAACCGCTGCGGGAGTTGTTCTCGCGATTGGGCCGGGCGGGCGTGTCGGTCGAGATCATCAGCACGCGGCAGCCGCTCGCCGCGGCGCGATCGACCCAGCGGGCCGACAGATCGCGGTCGGCGTCCATGTAGCCCTGCAGCCAGGTCGTTTCCGGCGCATGGCGGATGACCTCTTCCATCGGGAAGGTCGAATAGGCGGACAGCGAGACCGGCACGTTCATGCGCGCGGCGGCGCGCGCCATCTGAAGGTCGGCCTCGAAGGCGAAGACGCCGCCGCTCCCCATCGGCGAAATGCCGAAGGGACCGTCGAAACGACGACCGAACAGTTCGACCGACCGCGAGCGTCGCGACACGTCGATCGGCTGGCGCGGGCGGAACCGGATGCGCTGGAAAACCGCCCGGTTTTCGTCGCGCGCCTGGTTGTCCTCGACGCCGCCGTCGATGTAGCTGTCGAGCGGAAGTGGCAGCCGGCGGCGGGCGATCTCCTGCAGGTCGAAGACGTTCAGGGCGTCCCTGTAGGACATGCCGCCGCGCTTTCCTGCTAGCGGAACATGGTCATGACGGAGACCGGCGCGCGCCGCCGGCGCAGCGCGCCGCCCGACCGGCGACGACATGCCGCCCTCATCCCGTCCGCTCTCCGATCCATGCGCGTCCCCAGCATCTTGAATTGTTCACTTAGTTTACAACTTTGAAGTTGTCAATGATTTTTACAACCACGCGGGGCTGGGTCATGACGGCGGCGAGCCGATGCGCCGCCGTCGCCGCCGGCCGTCGCGGTGAGCGACGCAAGACGGCTGGACGTCAATGCCTGGGCATCGGGCCGACGCAGTTCATGAGATCTTGAAGCGCGTCGCACGGCCAGGCCCGGCGCGGCCGGCAGCCGCGCCGGCTTGTCCGGAAAGGCGGTGCGACGGGTCAGCGCGCCGTCCGCGAGACCATGCGCAGCACGTGGCGGCACAGCTCGAGGGTCGGCGCCGCCATGCCGAAACACCGCGCCAGAGACAGCGTGCAATCGAGCGTTTCGTCCAGTTCGAGACGGCCGCCCCGTTCAGCGTCCTGCAACATGGACTGGCTTAGTTCGAGCGCCGTGTCCCTCAGGCCCGCGGCGAAGGCCTGCATGATCGCGACAGGCTCGTCCTCGGAGCGATGCAGCATCGCGGCGCCGGTGAGCGCGACGTCGATGAGCGGCGCGCCGAGGCGCTCGTCCACGGCGGCCGCACTTCGCCGCCGATCTGCGTGATGGCGCCGAGCACGGCCTGCGTCCGGAACGTCTGCGACAGAGCCTCGTTTTTCTTGCACGCCATTCTGCACCGAAAAGGCCAGCCCGACATTCAGCGCGCGCAGGCCCTCCAGCGCGCCGGCAGCGTCATACGTTTTCGTAGCGAGCACGAGATGGTCGGCGGCCCGCAGGCGCCGCGGTTCCGTGACGATGTCGCAACGCGCGGTGAACCGGGATACGCCTGTCACGGGAACGCCGTAGACGGCCAGGGCCTGCGCCCGCGCGCCGCGCGTCACCAGCGAGACGTCGTGGCCATCCCGCGCGAGATTCGCCGCATACACAGAGCCGAGCGCGCCGGCGCCGACGATCACGATTTTCATTCTGCGGCTCGAATGGAGTGTCTCAACGGCGAGACCGATCGGCCATACCCGGTCCAGTGGAATGTTCCTGCATCGACGCCTCCGACCTGTGCACGCCCTCGCGCCGGATTCTGCCTGGAATCCCGAGTCGCCCGGCGGCTGTCTGCCGCTTCCGCCCTTCCCGCCGTTGGCGCGCCAGTCAACGTCTTTGCTTTGAGGCCGGCATTGCCGGCGCGCCGCGTCGAGGTTGAGCAACCCCGTTCGCTGTCCGTCGTTCGACCGGGAGCGCCTTTGCCTCGCCACAAGACTTCCAGCGCAGGGCGCCCGGCCGCAGCCCGTCGCCGTCGGCGTCTCCGGGGACGCAAGCGGTTGATCCGCGCCCGTCAGTCACTGAAATCAGCGCTTCGATCGCAATGCCTGAGGCGATGCGGGGTCAGAGCCGGCATATGGCCATGTCGATGCGCCGACTCTTCGGGCCTGCGGGCTACAAGAGACCGTGGCGTTGCCGAATCGAACCATGGGCCGGCGAGGTCAACCATCGGATCAGGGCTTGCGCGCGCGCGGGTTGGCTGGAGCGGCTGGCCACGCCCGCGACAAAATCGGTCGCAAGCTGCACGCCCTCCGGCAACAGGCCGGCCACGCGCACGCCGGGCTGGTTCTTGAGCTCGCTCAGTTGCTGGACGCCGGCGTTGATCGTGCCTTCGGCGATGAGCCGGGCCACCGGCACGCCGGCCGGCGCCTGGGTCAGCACGAGCGTGGGATCGCGATCGAAGCCCCATTGCGTCCACAGGGCGACAAGGCGATCGCCGCTGGGACCGGTCGAATAGCCCACCGTTCCGGCGCGTCGCAGCAAGGCCTGCAGCGCCGCGACGGTTTCGGGGACCGGGCTCGCGTCGTTCTCCGGCAGACCAAGCGCGATGAGTGAGCGGGCGAAGCGGGTCAGACTGCCGGCGCCAAGATGACCCTCTGCCTCGAGGTCCGCCATTGGCTTCGACGCTAGAAGCACGACATCGGCCCGAGCGCCGTCGCGCACCGCTTCAGCCGCCTTGACGCCGCCCATCGCCTGCAGAGTCACTGCCTGACCGCTTTCCCGGCGATAGGCGTCGACGAGTTCAGCGAGTACATGGCGTGTGGCCATCGAACTGATCAACACGAGCGGGGCAGTCACGGCGGAGTCCGTCAATCGATGTATCTGAGCCCTGCCTTGGCCAGCGGTTCCCGCATCTTGTACAAGTCGAGGCCGAGCGCGCCAGAGGCGAGTTTTTCGCGCTTGTCGCCTTCGCTGGCCTCGCGGGCGCGAGCGGCCGCGAGCGTCTCGTTCGCCCGAGCGCGCGGCACGACTGCGACGCCATCGTCATCGGCCACCACCACGTCGCCCGGCGTGACCAGCGCGCCGGCGCAGACCACCGCAATGTTGACCGATCCGGGCGTCGCCTTGATCGTCCCCTTGGCGGAAATGAACTTCGACCAGACCGGGAAGCCCATTTCCGTCAGCGTGCGAACGTCGCGCACGCCGGCGTCGATCACCAGCGCGCGCCCGCCGCGCGCCTTGAAGGAGGTCGCCAGTAGATCGCCGAAATAGCCGTCCGAGCACTCGGCCGTGATCGCGGCGACGACGATGTCGCCGGGTCGAATCTGCTCGGCGACGACATGCAGCATCCAGTTGTCGCCGGGATGCATGAGCACGGTCACCGCCGTTCCGGAGACCTGCGCGCCGGCATAGATCGGCCGCATGTAGGGTTTCATCAGCCCGACGCGGCCCATCGCCTCGTGCACGGTGGCCGACCCGAAAGCGGCGAGGGCATCGGCGGCGGCGCGGTCGGCGCGCTCGATGTTGCGGTAGACGACGCCGAGTTCGGTCATGGGAGGATTCTCATGCATGAGGGAGTTCGATGGCCATCTGGTCCTTGGCGACGATCGCCTTGCCGGCAT
>JAEULW010000139.1 GCA_016793505.1 Methylobacteriaceae bacterium
GCTTCACGACCACGTCGACGAAGGCGTTGATCACCGCCTCGGCGCCCTTGTTGGACAGCTCGTGGGCGGGGGCGATGGTCGAGGCGATCTTCTTGACAGTGACGGTCGCAGTCTTCGCAGCGGCGCCTTTGGCGGCCGGAGCGGCTTTGGCGGTCTTGGCCATTTCTTGTGTCTCCCAGAGAATCACGGGCGATTGGGCGACCTAGAACTGCCCCGCCGCGCGAGTCGCCACAAGCCCCAAAATCGGGGCTTTCTCGTTTTGCGACGCGAAAAAGCAGCGCGAATCAGGCGAATCTCGTTCCCGCGCGCCGTCAAGGGGCGAAAACGCCGCTTTTCAGGGGCGATCGCGGCGGCTCAGGCGAGGTGGAGAACCACCTCGCGGGCGTGCGGGCGGTCGCGGTGCTCGAACAGGTAGAGCCCCTGCCAGGCGCCCAGCAGCATCCGCCCGTCCGCCACGGGGACCGACAGCGAGGTCTGGGTCAGCGCCGCCCGGATGTGGGCCGGCATGTCGTCCGGCCCCTCGGCGCGATGCGTGATCCAGCCCATCGCCGGATCGTCGGCCGGCGGGACAAGGCGGCGGAAGAAGGCGTCGAGATCGCGCCTGACGTCCGGATCGGCGTTCTCCTGAATGAGCAGCGAGCAGGAGGTGTGGCGCACAAAAACGGTGAGCAGCCCCTCGACGACGCCGCTCCGCGCCACGAAGGCGGCGGCGCGGTCGGTGAATTCATAGAGGCCGGGGCCGCGGGTTTCGAGGGTGAGGCGGGACTGGGGCATGGGCGCGTCAGCGCTCGCTCGTCGCCAGCTTCGCCGCGAGCAGTCCGAAGCCGGCGGCGAAGGAGCGGCGCAGCCAGACGAGCACGCCGGGGCGCGCGATCATATGCGTCCGCAGCGCGCCGGCCGCCGCGCCATAGACCGCAAAGACGACGAAGGTCAGCGCCATGAAAGCGAGGCTGATCACGACCATGTCGATCAGCAGCGAAATCGCGTCCGCGCGCACGAACTGCGGCAGGAAGGCGACGAAGAAGATCGACAGCTTGGGGTTGAGGAGGTTGAGCGCCATCCCGTCGGCGAGGACACGCAGCGGCGTCTTCTTCGGCGCATCGGCCGTGACGCGCAGCGCGCCCGTGTCGTTGAACATGCCCCAGGCCATCCACAGCAGATAGGCGACGCCGAGCCATTTCAGCATGTCGAAGGCGAGCGCGCTCGCATGCAGGAGCGCAGCAAGGCCGGTGAGAGCGGCGGCGATGTGCGGCACGATGCCGAGGGTCGAGGCGAAGGCCGCCCACACCCCGGCGCGCGGCCCCTGCGACAGGCCGGCGGCGAGCGTGTAGATGGCGCCGGTTCCGGGCGTCGCGACGATGAGGAAGGCGGTGGCCCAGAACGTGAAGTGCATGAGCGCGTCCATGGCGAGGTCCCATCGGCTTCAGCGGCGTCTGAGCCCGCCGGCCAGCCGTTTCAGAAAGCCTTCGGCAGACCCGCCTGCCGCAGGATTGCGTTTGCCGTGTGACGGCTCGGGACGCCGACCGGCACGGCGAAGCTGCGGCCGGTGATCGGGCTGCGCCAGATCTCGTGACTGCCCTTGCCCTGCCGCACAAACACGCAGCCTGCGCGCGTCAGGAGATCGCGCAATTCGCGATCGAATTGCGGCGCCATGTCAGGCCGCTACAGGCTCGATGTCGCGCAGCGCGGTGATCTGCAGGAAGACCGACGAGGGATCGACGCCGGGATGATTGTCCGGCAGCAGATCGAGCGCTATCGCGCCGATGCGATCCATCAGCTCGTCGAGCGTCGGCGCGTCGGCCGCGGCCGGGATGTCGTCGCAATGCCCGCTCCACACGCGCGCCTCGGCGTCCCACGTCGCGGCGATGGTGAAGATGACGGGCTTCGACATGCCTGCCCTCGCGCTCAATTGTCCAGGAAGCTCCTCAGCTTCCGGCTCCGGCTCGGGTGTTTCAGCTTGCGTAGCGCTTTCGCCTCGATCTGGCGGATGCGTTCGCGCGTGACGGAGAACTGCTGGCCGACCTCCTCCAGCGTGTGGTCGGTGTTCATGCCGATGCCGAAGCGCATGCGCAGCACGCGTTCTTCGCGCGGCGTCAGCGAGGCCAGCACGCGCGTCGTCGTCTCGCGCAGATTGCTCTGGATCGCCGCGTCGATCGGCAGGATGGCGTTCTTGTCCTCGATGAAATCGCCGAGATGGCTGTCCTCTTCATCGCCGATCGGCGTCTCGAGAGAGATCGGCTCCTTGGCGATCTT
Source organism: Methylobacteriaceae bacterium (assembly GCA_016793505.1). GTDB lineage: Bacteria > Pseudomonadota > Alphaproteobacteria > Rhizobiales > Beijerinckiaceae. Next base: position 2,254 of record JAEULW010000139.1, read on the forward strand.
GAGCACCTTGCGCACCTTCTCGAGCGGCATCGCCAGCTTTTCGGCGAGCTCCTCGGGCGTCGGCTCGCGGCCGATCTCGTGCAGCATCTGGCGCGAGGTGCGCACGATCTTGTTGATCGTCTCGATCATGTGCACGGGAATGCGGATGGTGCGCGCCTGATCGGCGATCGAACGGGTGATCGCCTGGCGAATCCACCAGGTCGCGTAGGTGGAGAACTTGTAGCCGCGGCGATACTCGAACTTGTCGACCGCCTTCATCAGGCCGATGTTGCCTTCCTGGATGAGATCGAGGAACTGCAGGCCGCGGTTCGTGTATTTCTTGGCGATCGAGATGACGAGACGCAGGTTCGCCTCGACCATCTCCTTCTTGGCCTGACGGGCCTCGCGCTCGCCCTTCTGCACCATGTGGACGATCTTGCGGAACTCCTGAATCTCGAGCCCCGTCTCGGTCGCCAGCGCATGAATGTCGCCGCGCAGATCCTTGATCCGCTCCTTCTCGTTGGCGACGAACTCCTTCCAGCCGCGGGCGCCGAGCTTGGAGACGCGCAGCACCCATTTGGGGTCGAGTTCGGAGTTCTGGTAGTTCTTGAGAAAATCGTCGCGACCCACGCCGAAGGTCTCGGCGAGGCGCATCAGCCGCGTCTCGTAGCCGATCAGCCGCTTGTTGATGTCGTAGAGCTGCTCGACGAGGGCGTCGATGCGGTTCTGGTTGAGCGACAGCGACTTGACGAAGCCGACGATCTCTTTCTTGAGCGTCTTGTACTTGCGCTCCTGGGCGGGCGTCAGCGCCTCGTTCTTGAGCTTGTTCTCGACGTTCTGATCCTGCAGGCGGCGCAGCTTCTTGTAGGCGTCGGCGATGTTGTCGAAGGTGGCGACCACCTTGGGCTTGAGCTCCGCCTCCATCGCCGAGAGCGACACGGAATTCTCCATGTCGTCCTCGTCGTCGAAATTCTCTTCCGGCGGCGCGCCTTCGCCGTCCTCCAGCCCCGGCGGGGGCGTGCGCGGGGCGGTGGGCGCGCGCGCCGCGGCGGCGGCGGCGACCGCTTCGGCGGCGCCGGGGGCGGTCATGTCGATCTTCGGCGTGTTCTTGCCGTCGGGGCCGGAATAGGTCGCCTCGAGATCGATGATGTCGCGCAGCAGAACCTTGCCTTCGTTCAGCTCGTCGCGCCAGATGATGATCGCCTGGAAGGTCAGCGGGCTCTCGCAGAGTCCGGCGATCATCGCCTCGCGGCCGGCCTCGATGCGCTTGGCGATGGCGATCTCGCCCTCGCGCGAGAGCAGCTCGACCGTGCCCATCTCGCGCAGATACATGCGCACCGGATCGTCGGTGCGTTCGGCCGGCTCGGAGGCGCGCGTCGCGACCGGGGTCGGGCGCGCCGCCTCGACGAGGTCGCCGCCCTCGGCCTCCTCGTCGTCGCCGCCCTCCTCCTGGCTCTCTGTCTCGTCGTGCTTCTCGCTCTCCTCGACGCTGATGCCCATGTCGGAGAGCATCGAGAGGACGTCCTCGATCTGCTCGGAAGTGAACTCCTCGGGCGGCAGCACCGCCAGCAATTCGTCATGGGTGACATAGCCGCGCTTCTTGGCGAGCTTGATCATCCGCTTGACGGCGGCGTCCGAGAGATCGAGCAACGGGCTGTCGGACGTTTCCGTCCCGGCGCCCTCGGCGTCGCTCTTCTCGTCGTCCTTCTTGGCCATCCTCGACTCCTGTCGGCCGGAGCGTCCTCCGGCTTGACCGCGCGCCGCCGTCGCGGGGCGCGGGCGAATCCCTGCACAGTGGGGGTGAGCGGCTAACCTGCGGTTAACCCTCGCCGGCGCAAGGCCGCGCCCCCTTCAGATGGTCTCGTCGCTCCGCCCGGAGGCGACGCCGAACCCTTCGATCGCAGCCTCGACCCCGTCCAGATTGGCGAGCCGGCCCTGAATGTCCCGCAGACGCGCGAAATTCGGCTCGCTGGCGTCCTCCGCGAGGGCCCGCTCGGCCGATCTGAGCTCCCTATGTAGCGAGACGGCCTTGTGATGCAAGCCCAGCGCCTGGCGCAGCACGTGCCAGGCGTCCGAGGGGGCGGCGTCGGGCCGGATCGACCAGAGCGGCGAGCGCGCCGCCTGGGCCTCGAGCCGGGTCCGCTCCTCGCCGAGGCCGGCCGCATCGAGCGCCGATCGGAGCTCGGCCGGCCCACGCGCCTCCTCGGCCAGGGCCAGCAGGGCGCGCAGCAGCCGGGCGGTGTCGCGGCCGGAAAAATCGAGCTGCGCCAGCTCCTCGGCGTGGTGGGCGAGCAGGTCCGGATGGTTCATGACGGCGGCGACGATCACCGCCTCGCGCGGCGGGGCGGCGCGGGCGCGCAGGCTGTCGACGAGGGCCGGGCCGACCGGCGGGGGCGCCTCGACATAGCCGAAGCGCGGTTCGGCCGGGAACGGGCGGCCGCGGCCGCCGCGCGGGGCGCCCTCGCGGCGGGCGGACGGGCGACGGGCGCCCGGCGCGGGGCGGCCGGGGCCGGCGGCGCTGCGGCCGAACAGCGCGTCGAGGCGCCGGCGCATCTCTTCGCGGT
>JAEULW010000159.1 GCA_016793505.1 Methylobacteriaceae bacterium
GACGCTGTTCATCGACATGTTGCCGACGGGCGCGCGACGCGTCGTCGATCTCCTCGTCGATTGCGTCGTGCTGTTCGTCATAGCGATGATCTTCTGGCACGGGCTCGATCTTGCCGTCGAGGACGGGCGCATGCTGACGCCGTCGCTGCGCTGGCGCTTCTTCTGGATCTATCTCGCGTTCCCGATCGGCGCTGCGCTGTCGATCCTGATGTTGATCGGCAAGCATGTCGGGCCGACGGTCGGCCCCGCCGCGGGCGAGGCCTGAGATGTCGTATCTGCTGCTGTCGACGCTGGCGATCTTCTTCGGCGCGATGTTCCTCGGCGTGCCGCTCACCTTCGGCATGCTCCTGTCCTGCACCTTCTATTTTCTGATGAAGGGCGTGCCGCTGTTCACGCTGGTGCAGCAGTTCTTCGCCGGCGTCGACACCTTCACGCTGATGGCGATTCCCTTCTTCGCGCTCGCCGGCGACCTGATGGTGCAGTCCGGCACCGCCGAGCGCATGCTCGTCTTCGCCAACGCCATCGTCGGGCGGCTGAAGGGCGGCCTCGCCTATGTGACGATCTTTTCGTCGATGCTGTTCGGCGGCTGTTCGGGCTCGGCGATCTCGGAGGTCGCCGGCCTCGGGCCGCTGCAGGTGCGCATGATGCAGCGCGGCGGCTATTCCAAGGAGTTCTCGGCGGCGCTGATGACCTCGGCCTCGATCCAGGGGCCGATCATTCCACCCTCGATCCCGATGGTTCTGGTCGGCGCCGTCACCGGCACGTCGATCGGCGGCATGCTGCTCGGCGGCGCCATCCCCGGAATCATGATCGGCCTCGCCATGGCTGTCGTGGTGTTCATCCAGTCGCGCAAGCTTGCGCCGGCGCCCGAGCGCTACGGCTTTGCCGATGTGCTGCGCATAACCTTTTTCTCGCTGCCCTTCCTGCTGATGCCGGTGATCATCCTCGGCGGCATCCTGTCGGGCGTGTTCACGCCGACGGAGGCGTCGGCGGCGGCGGTCGCCTACGGGTTGCTGCTGCTGTTCGTCAATGCGCGCGGGCGGCCAGACTGGCGGGCGCTGTTCACGATCATCGCGCGCGCGGCGATTCTCGCCGGCGCGGTGCTGATGCTGTCGGGCGCCTCGAACGTGCTGGGCTGGATTCTCGCGACCGAGCAGATCCCGCGCAAGATCGCGGCGGCGCTGTTCGAGGTGTCGCGCAATCCCTACATCATCCTGCTGATCGTCAACCTGTTCCTGCTCTTGTGGGGCATGTTCATGGACATGCTGCCGGCGATCTTCATCATCGTGCCGATCCTGATGCCGCTGGCGACGGAACTCGGCATCAATCCGGTGCATTTCGGCGTCGTCGTGGTGTTCAACCTCGTGCTCGGCCTGTTGACGCCGCCCTATGGCACGGCGCTGTTCGCCGGCTCGATGGTGACGGGCGTGCCGCTCGAGCAGATCGTCAGGAAGATGTGGCCGTTCTTCCTGTCGAGCCTCACCGTGCTCGTGCTGATCACTTACATTCCCGATCTGGTCCTGTTCCTGCCGCGCCTGTTCGGCCTCGACAAGTAGGCGCGCTGCGCATCAAAAAAGGCCGCGTCGCGGGGCGAGGCGGCCTTCTCCATCGACAGGGCGTCAGATCAGCCGAATTTCGGATCGAGTTCGCCCTTGGCGTAGCGCTTCGCCATATCGGCGAGGGTGAAGACGCGACCGATCTTGCTCGCCTTGCCGGCCGTGCCGAACTCCTCGAGGCGCTGCTTGCAGAGCTTCGTCATCGCCTCCTGCGCTGGCTTGAGATATTTGCGCGGGTCGAACTCGCCCGGGCTCTCGGCGAAAACCTTGCGGATTTGACCCGTCATCGCCATGCGGTTGTCGGTATCGATGTTGATCTTGCGCACGCCGTTCTTGATGCCGCGCTGGATTTCCTCCACCGGCACGCCCCAGGTCTGGGGCATCTTGCCGCCGAACCTGTTGATGACGTCCTGAAGCTCCTGCGGCACGGAGGAGGAGCCGTGCATGACGAGATGCATGTTCGGCAGCTTCTTGTGGATCGCCTCGATCACATGCATCGCCAGCACCTTGCCGTCGGGCTTGCGGGAGAACTTGTAGGCGCCGTGCGAGGTGCCCATGGCGATCGCCAGGGCGTCGACCTTCGTCTCGCGCACGAACTTCACCGCCTCGTCGGGATTGGTGAGGAGCTGGTCGTGGGAGAGTTTGCCTTCGGCGCCGTGGCCATCTTCCTTTTCGCCCTCGCCAGTCTCGAGGGAGCCGAGCACGCCGAGTTCGCCCTCGACGGAGATGCCGCCGAGATGGGCCATGTCGGTGACGGTCTTCGTCACGCCGACATTGTAGGCCCAGTCCGCTGGCGTCTTGCCGTCGGCTTTCAGCGAACCGTCCATCATCACCGAGGTGAAGCCGGCCTGGATCGCCGTCATGCAGGTGCCGGGCTCGTTGCCGTGGTCGAGATGCACGCAGACCGGGATATGCGGGTAGATCTCGGTCACCGCGTCCATCATGTGCTTCAGCATGATGTCGTTGGCGTATTGGCGGGCGCCGCGCGAGGCCTGGATGATCACCGGCGCGTCGGTGGCGTCGGCCGCGGCCATGATCGCCAGCGCCTGCTCCATGTTGTTGATGTTGAAGGCGGGCACGCCGTAGCCGTGTTCGGCGGCGTGGTCGAGAAGCTGGCGAAGCGTGATGCGGGCCATGGCGGCGGCGACTCCGTGCGGAAACGATCTGCGAAGCGCGGTTTAGCGCAGGGGCGGAGCGAAGGCGAGGGGGCGGCGCTGCGACGCGCCGGCGCGGACCCTGCTGTCATTCCCGCGAATGCGGGAACCCAGGGGCCGGGCGTGGAGCGCTGTATCGCAGAACTGGGTCCCGGCTCTCCGCTTCGCTCCGGCCGGGATGACAGGGGAGAGATGGCGGCGCCCCAATTGTCATTCCCGACGCCGCGCAGCGGCGGGCGGGAACCCAGAGGCTGGGCGTGGAGCTCTGCCTCGCAGCACTGGGTCCCGGCTCTCCGCTTCGCTCCGGCCGGGATGACAGCCGCTCCGCTCCGGCCGGGATGACAGGGGAGAGATGGCGGCTCCCCAATTGTCATTCCCGACGCCGCGCAGCGGCGGGCGGGAACCCAGAGGCCGGGCGTGGAGCTCTGCC